>BTUX01000006.1:0-45876 GCA_045863315.1 Candidatus Hydrogenedentota bacterium
ATCGAGCGTGCCCCGGTAGGGGCACAGGAGCGCACACCGTGCGCCAACGTCCGCTCCAGGGTGCGGCGAGAAACTCCTCTGCCCCGCCGGGGCAGGAATGAAAAAACGCAACTGTTTCCACGGGTTGCGCTCCGTCCGACTGTTGTCGGACTCCGCTACACCCGTGGCTACATCCCTCCGCCCCGACGGGGCGGAACGCGGGTTAGCAGTTTGTCGGACTTGGCATCGGACAAATGTGTAAGTCGTTATGTATCAATGCTCGTCGCCTGGCGATCCAAAATGGAGCGTCATTGCTATGATTAAACTTACGAGCAAAGTCCGACAAATTGCTAACCCGGATTTTTCACACCCACCGTCTGTTTTGCCGTGCCGCGCGGCGACGATGCATAACGGTGCGCACTGCACAATGTTGTATTTTCTAACACGCGTGGGTGTGAAAAATCCGGATTAGGCGAAGCCGGCGCTTGCGTACTTCGCGTGCCGGGTGCGTTGCGAACTGGGCGTGAATTGACACATCGAAGGGCGTGGTATTGATTCGTTCACCCAGGGCGGCCCGCCAAGGAAGCGAAACGCCGGTTGACGGACCTTGATCCGTCAACCGGCGTTTTAATCCAATGGTGGAGCGGAAGGGGGTCGAACCCTCGACCTCTGCATTGCGAACGCAGCGCTCTCCCAACTGAGCTACCGCCCCAAACGATGACGATTCGAACGAGGAGACGGTAGCAAACACACGGCGAACAAGTCAAAACGCGTGCTGTAGTGAGTCTGCGGCGGGCGGTCTGCCAGGATAGAAGAATCGAGTACGAGGGATACGATTTCCGCACAGGCCCCCGGGGGGCAGTTGCACGTAGGATGCGGTTTGATGGGATATCACGAACGACCGGAACGCTTGGTGCTCGACGTGTGGGATTGGATCAAGTTTGGGGTTCTGAACCGCCATCGACACGGAACCTTGGGCAAGGCGCGACAGCGCTCGAACTGCGACAGCTCGAAATAGAAGCCCCACCTGTCATTTGAGTATACTTTGTGCGTTTGTGTGTTCATTGGGCGGATTGCGGAGTTGGCAGGTCTGATGCAGTCCGTTTTAGTGTGGTCCGGCGCGTTGCCGGGGGAGGAGAAGCGGTATGTCGGTGTTGACGGGTAAGGTGTTGGTGGCGCAGGGGGGCGGTCCTACGGCCGTGATCAATCAGAGCGTGGTAGGCGTAGTGCTGGAGGCGCGGAAGTTCGCGCAGGTGACGCGAGTTTACGGGGCGCTGCATGGCGTGCGTGGCATCGTCAATGAGGAGTTTATCGATCTTACAGAGACGACGGCTCGTAACCTCGAGGAGGTCGCGGCGACGCCGTCGTCGGGGCTGTTGTCCACGCGGGACAAGCCGGATCTGGAGTATTGCAAGAAGATTTTTGAGGTGTGCCGCGCGCATGATGTGCGGTACTTCTTCTACTGCGGGGGCAACGACAGCGCGGACACGTGCCGGATCGTGCACGAGGAGTCGGCGAAAGCCGGTTACGAGATGCGCGTGGTGCACGTGCCGAAGACGATCGACAATGATTTGAAGGTGACCGATCATAGTCCGGGATTTGGGAGCGCGGCGAAGTTTGTGGCGCAGGCGTTCGCGGGGGTGAACCTCGACAATCGGGCGTTGCCGGGCGTGTACATCGGCGTGGTGATGGGCCGTCACGCGGGTTTCTTGACGGCGTCGTCGATTCTTGCGAAGCAGTATCCCGACGACGGCCCGCATTTGATTTTCCTGCCGGAACGCCCGCTGACAAAGGAGAAGTTCGTCGCTGACGTGCAGTCGGCGTTCGAGAAGCACGGGAGGTGCGTGGTGGCGGTGTCCGAAGGCGTGGCGGGCCCGAGCGGCAAGGCGATCGCGGCGGAGTTCACGAACGAGAAGGACGCGCACGGCAACGTGCAGTTGAGCGGAACGGGGGCCCTGGGCGATCTGCTGAGCGAGTGGGTGAAGTCGGGCACGAAGATCAAGCGCGTGCGCGCGGACACGCTGGGCTACCTGCAGCGGAGTTTTCTGGGTTGCGCGAGCGAGGTGGATCAGGCCGAGGCACGCGAGGTGGGGGAAAAGGCGGTGCAATACGCCGTGGGTCACGGCCGCGACGGATCGGTGAGCATCAAGCGGGTGGGCGACTACGCAGTCGAGTACGTGCTGTCGGAATTGAAGGACGTGGCGCGCGAATCGGTCCACATGCCGGACGAGTTCATCAACGCGGAAGGGAACGGCGTGACGGAGGCGTTCATCCGGTACGTGAGGCCGCTGGTGGGGCCCTTGCCCGTGGCGAAACGTTTTTCGGCGCCGCCGGTCGCGAAGGTGTTGAACAAATAGAGCGGGGTTTGCAGCCGGATGGAATGGGGCGGGCGCCGGCCCGCCCCGCTGTTGTCGCCGGCCCGGCCAACGCGTGAAACGCGCCCCGAATCGCAGGCCCGCATGGCGGGCAGTTGCGCGAAGGCGGAAGCAATCGAGTACGATCGCGGGCATGGGCCCGGGTGCGGAACTTCGCGGGAGCCCCGACATGGCGCCGACCCCGTATCGTCAGCGCGATGGAACGACGATTGAAGACCCTTGATCGATATCTTTTCAGGCGGATGGGCGGGTCGCTGCTGCGCGCGCTTTTTGCGCTGGTCTTGATCTATGTCCTGATTGATCTGCTGACGCACCGCGAGGTGGACATCGCGCGCTACGACGTTCCGGCCTCCGTCGTGTTCCAGTACTACCTCAACTTCATTCCGCAGATTGTATTGCGCGTGGCGCCGTTTGCGGTGCTCATTTCGGCGCTGCTGGTGTTGGGTGACGCCGCGCAGAACAACGAAGTGACCGCGGTGCTCGCGGGCGGCATCAGCCTGCGGCGTCTCGTGCGGGTGCCGGTCGGCATTGCGCTTGCCTTGAGCGGCGCCGTGTTTCTCATCAACGAAACGGTGGGCACGACGGCGGCGCAGCGGGCCCAGCAGATTGAAGAAGGGTACTTCTCGCGCTCGCAGGAAACCGAGCGCAGAGGGACAAGCTGGGCGAACCTCTCGGGGGGGTGGACCTGTCACATCGGCAAGTTTAACCGAATCGCGTTGACGGGCGAGGACGTGCTGATTTATTTGCGCACCCCGGAAGAAATCCAGCAAGTGGAAGCGCGGCGGATCTACTGGGACGAGGGTCCGGGCCGATGGATACTGGAGGACGGCGGGTGGTACACGTTCGATCCCGGCGCCACGCGCCTTATGTCGTCTCGAATTCGGCAGCGCCCAGCCCCCTTTTCGGAAACGCCGGACCAATTGTTTGCACTCGAAAAACCTGCGGAAACCAAGAGCGCCGAGGAACTGATGCGCGACATCGAAAGCGCAGGGAAACGGTCTGCCCCCGTGACGCGTTTATTGGTCGACTACCACGCCAAGTTCTCGCAACCGGTGGTGAGCTTTGTCATGATTTGGCTCGCGGTACCTTTCGCGATGCGATTGCGCCGGGGAGGGCTGGCCATCGGGTTCGGCGCGAGTCTCGCGATCGCGATTGCCTACCTGCTCGTGTATGCGATTGCCATGAGCCTGGGTTACGCGGAACGCATCGAGCCGCCGGTTGCGGCGTGGTGCGCCAACGCGGTCTTTCTTGCCGTGGGATTGTTCCTGTTCTGGCGCACGCCGACGTAGCCCGCGTTTCTCACCAGTCGCTCCCGATGACGGGAGCGACTGGTGAGAAATGCTCAGGAGATGGCATAGAAGTCAATCGGGTGAGGATTTTTCACACCAACAGCCCGTTTTCCCTGTCGCTGCATGAAGGTATCTGCCGCACGAAGTTGTATCCTTCATTGCCCGCGGATGTGAAGAATCCGGGGTAGGATCGCAATCCGGTATGACGAGGTCTCGTCCGGGTTCGAGACAGGACCCGTGATGCGGCTTGCCGGGATGGTCAGGGCTGCGGGAGGAAGAGGCGGTATTCAACGATGAGAATCGGCATTGACGCGCATTCGATAGGCACGAGGGCCGGCGGAAACGAAACCTACATGCGGGAGTTGCTGTTCTCGCTTCGCGAATATGCGCCGGACACGGATCTTGTCGTCTACGCGCAGAAGGGCGTGTCCAGCAGCGCGCTGGCGGGGTGGCCGAGTTACAGCCTGCCGCGGACCTCGTCGTACCTGCGCGTGCCGCTCACGTTGCCGCGGGCGGTGCGGCGGAGTGAGGCCGACCTGTTGCATGTACAATACAATGCGCCGCCGGTATGCCCGTGCCCGTTTGTGGTGAGCATGCACGACATCGGATGGGTACGGTACCCCGAGTTCTTTACGCCGGGGATGAGGCGACGGCTGAACCTGCTCACTCCGAACACACTTCGCCGCGCGCAACGCGTGCTGGCGCTCACGAAGGCCGTCGCGCAGGAGATCTCCGATGCATACCGCGTGCAGATGGATCGGATCGACGTCGTGGCGCCGGGCGTCGATCCCGCCTTTCATCCCGAACAGAACCCGGCCGCGATCGAGGCCGTTCGCCGGCGATACCATCTTCCGCGGGAATTTGTTCTGTATACGGGTGCCTTGCAGCCGCGCAAGAACCTCACGCGCCTCGCGGCGGCGTTTTCCCGCCTCATTCGTAAAGGCGCTCCCCATTCGCTGGTCGTAGCGGGCCGGCGCGCGTGGCTGCACAAGGACATGCTCGCCGAGATTGAGCGGTTCAAGCTCGGCAAACGGCTCATCTTCACGGGCTATGTCGAGCAGACCGATCTGCCCTGCCTGTTTGCGGCGGCCGCGGCCTTTGCCTACGTTTCCGTTTATGAAGGGTTCGGACTGCCCGTGCTCGAGGCAATGGCCAGCGGCCTGCCGGTGCTGACTTCGGACATTCCCGCGATTCGGGAAGTCGCGCGGGACGGTGTGCTGTACTGCGATCCGTTTCAACTCGAATCGATTGAGAACGGCCTCGAACGGGTATTGTCCGACGAATCCGAGCGGCAGCGGTTGGCGAAAGCGGGGCCGCGCCGGGCCTCGCACTTCTCGCGGAAGGCCATGGCCAAATCCGCCCTGGAAAGTTACCGCATCGCGCTCGGCGGGTCGCTGTGAGTCGGGTGAATCGCGAGCTTGAATCGGCGCGTCCCGAATGAGAATCTTGCTCTGACATGAGGACTCCACTGAATTTGGCGGTGCTGCTCTCCGGCAATGGAAGCACTTTGCAGAACCTCATCGATCGCATCGAGGAAGGGCGCCTCGACGCGCGCGTCGCGTGCGTCATCGCATCGAGACCTGACGCGTACGGCCTCGAGCGCGCTCGCAAGAGGGAAATCCCCTCGGTGGTCGTGCCGCGCAAACACTTTCCGGATTCGCGGACCTTCAGCGAGGCCGTTTGGGGGGAAATTCGGAAACATGAGGTCGATCTCGTCGTGATGGCAGGATTCATGTGCTTGTTGGACATACCGGATGACTTCGAGAACCGCGTCCTCAATGTGCACCCCGCGCTCATCCCCGCGTTTTGCGGAAAAGGGATGTACGGCCATCACGTGCACGAGGCGGTGCTTTCCTACGGCGCGAAAATAACGGGCTGCACGGTCCACTTCGCCAATGCGAAGTACGATGAAGGTCCGATCATCTTGCAGGCAGCCGTGCCCGTGCTGGAGGACGACACGCCCGACACGCTCGCCGAACGGGTGCAAGCGAAAGAGCGCGAGTTGTACCCCCATGCGATCCAGCTTATCGCCGAAGGCCGCGTGAGCGTCGAGGGAAGGAAAGTTCGGATCGCACCTCGGGACTGAGGAAGCGCCGCCAACGGGCCGGCGCGGATCCTGTTCGCCAACGCCGCAGACGCGGTCAGATCACCGAAAAGGCGACGTCCACCTGCGTGATATTTCCCTGCACGTCTGCGACCTCGACGTACAGGTTGCCTTCGCTGCCGGCCGGCAAGGGCTGCGAGAGGTGGATTGCGTACACGCCATCCGCCACACCCTGTGCGAGGTCGGCCAGTTCCTGACCCGGTTGGCGACCGTTCACCGGAAAATCCGCGACGATCGAGAGGCTTCCCGGTTTGATTCCGGTGTAGGCATCGGCAAAACCCACGCGAATGACGCCAAGGGGGCCTGGGTTCGCGCCCGGCCGCGGAGCGCTGACGGTCAGCGTCGGGCGCAAGTCATCGCCGAACCAACCGTACTTCGCGTCGGGAGTGCCCTTGCGTGTGTCAATCGGGCATCCGAGATCGATCCAACGCGCAATCGTCATCTTCTGGTTCTCGGTCAGCGGTTTCACGCCGCTGTTCGGCGGCGGCATAATCGTGCCGGTAAAGTCCAAATCGCAATCGTTGATGTTGGGGTTTCCGCTGAGCGTGCTGGGGTCCCCGGGCACCTTTTCGGTCGGGTGGTCCTTGTTTTTCCATCCATCCAGCCGCTGGCCGAACACTTTCCACGTGAGCAGGCTGCGCCGGCTCTGGAATTGACGTACGTACCGGCTCGCGTTGGTCTGGCGCCACTGCGGTTTTCCCGCGACGGTCACGAGCGGCTTGTATCCCCATCGGGCATCGGTATCGAGAGCGAGTCGAAGGTAGTCGCCGGGCAGCCCGTTGTACAACTTTCGATCGTCGAGCACGAGGTTGCCCGGAGGAGATGAGCTCTTTTTGGTGTGACACGGCGCGCAGTGTTTCTTAAGAATCGGTCGAATGTCCTGGTAGAACTCGACATTGACGACGGGCTGGTTCACGGTTTTCACCGTCGTTTCGCCCGCGGCGTCGGTCCGGTTCAGCAGCGGCGTGGCATTCGCCAAGTCCCAGACATCGTAATCGGGTGATGAGGCGGCGGTCAGATTGAAGTCGAGGGGCATCTGGCTGTGCGCATGACAGCCGCCGCAGTCGTTGCGCACCTCGCCCGGGCGCACCTGGTGCCAGGTCTGCGCCATGTTCAGGACCATGCCCCGCCGGTCGAGCGTTTGAAATGTGAAGGGTGTGTCCGCCGGAATCTTCGCGAGAAAACTCGTGTCGATGTTGCCTGCGCCGTCTCGAACCGGCGAGCCGTCGGGATTGAACTTGCGCACGGGGATTTCCCCGAGGATGCGCATGCGCTCCCTCGCATGATTGAAAAAATGGCGTCCCAGATTGGGCCCACGGTTCCGGTCCGTGTTCGGTTCCATCGCGATAATGCGGACGGCCCAGATGTCCTTGTCCGAGTACTTACCCGCGTCGGCGCCCTGCCAGAGCCAGTTGCTGCTTTGCTCGTTCTCCGTGGTATTGAACGCGTCCAAACCGTCGAAGGCATTTGACCATGATCGCACGTAACCCGGGAAGGTGTCGCGCTTGAGCAGGCTGCTGGTGCCGACAAGTCCATACGGGGTGCCGGCCGGCAACTCGTCGTGTTCGGATCCGTCGTTCGGCAGCCAGGGGATCCGTTCCGGTTCGCTGATCCCGTAGATTTCGCTGTACGGCACGACCGCGCGCGGCCACACTTCGTTGTAAGAGGATCGGTCTTTCAACTTCACGAGGTCTTCCGGACCGTCGATCGCGTTGCCGCCCGGGATCAGGTAGATTCCGGAATCCGCCGCGGGCCATTGTGTGGGCCGGGTCAGCGCGTTTACGGGACCTGGCGACCATACCACGAGCAGATCGTTGTTGGGCGCCCCGGAGGGGTGCGTGAACTTGCCGACTCGTTGGCCGTTCGCGCCGACGGGGGCCGCCTCGTCCGCGCCCGTCGTGAACGGAGTGATGACGGAGATGCCCTTCGGGGTAAAGCCCATGTGCACCGGCCAAACCAACCCGCTCGCCAGCACCTGCGTCAAGCCCGGGTTCTCGTTGGGATAGGGACTATGGAAGGGGGGTTCGCCCGCCGGCGGCTTGGGCGGCATTCGATACAAGGTGCCGAACCCGAAGTTGTTGAAATTGTAATAGTCTTCGACGACCAAATCGCCGTCGCTCAATTGGGTCATGAAATGAAAGGCCTGCCCGTACCGATAGGAACTGATTACCGGCTCCCAGTGGCGGCCGTCGGGGTAGATCGCCCACAGCCCCCACATGCGGACGTCGCGCAGGCCCTGGCTCTCGTAACTGCTGAACACGAGTCGTCCGTCCATCAAGGGCGTGGGGTGCAGCGCGCTCCCGATGCTCATCGGGGCGATCGGCAGCACGTTCGATCCGTCCTCGTCCATCACGTAGAGCTGAAGCGTGGGCACCGTATAAAACTCTTTTGGCGGCATGTACCCGTTGCGGTTGCTGACGAAGGCCACCTTGCCGCCCGCCACCGGGCAGGGGCCGAGGTTGATCACGCCGTGTCCGAGGCTGTTGTATGCCCACCCCGGGGCATTCGCGGGATCGTTCACGTCCCAAATCCCCATCCCCATGTTGGGCGTGAATTCGCCATGGGTGAGCTGGACCACTTCACGGGTCGTAACGTTGATCTTGAATATGTCCGATCCCGCCTTCGAGATGCTGAACGCCCCGACCGGGTCGACCTGATGGAAAAACGCGTAATACACCCACTGCCCGTCGAACGATACGAAGGGGTCGGTGACCGACCCGGCCCCCGCCGCGACGAGCACTTCCTCGGAGCCGTCGGGGTGAAGCAGCATCAGGTCGCATCCGGCTTCGACGCGCGCGGGATGGCCTATTTCGGGCCAGAGAATGTGTTGATTGTCGCCGAATCGCGGTTGACGGACGTAGACGATGTCATAATTGACCTGGGAATACGCGCATACCGTGATCGCGAACGCGACCGGGACAATACGACTCCATTGCATTCCGACTACATCCCTCCGTTGCGCTCGCCGGCCCATCGTTGCCGGCGCCTCTATTGGGTGTGCCTCGCGCGACGCATGTGCGAACACGCGGACATGCGGAGCAAATTGCGTACCGTGTATGAACTACCGTGACGGCCGCGCGCCTCAATCGTTTCCAACGGGTCTGCCTCGCTCGCGTAACGTATTGCCGTGGAATATATTAGGGTTCTCGCATCGAAGCTTGCCAAGGCCCGACCGCTCCACTTCGACACAATCTAACCCCCGCGACGACGCCCGACTTCAGTAACAAATCCGCACGGTTCCTGCCGGATGGCGACAAAAATCCGCCACTCGCTCCCTGTCGACTCAATGATCCCGCCTTCGGGATTTCTCGGATTGCTCCCGATTCCTCGGGCGTTCCCAAATATCAGCGTAACAGTACAGCAAATTACTTTTCGCGCCCCGGGTTGCGGGCTACTCGATCCCGCGCGCGATCATGCTCGACGCCGGTCAGGGATGGCCTGAAACCGGCCCTTCCTTGTAACAAAGAAACCGGCGAATAGCAAGTGTTTTCGCGGTTTTTTGTGATACGGCGTTTAGTGAGAAAGGTGAAAAACCGGAGGTCCGCCCGATCGATACCGACTGGTTGGGTGGCAGATGGCTATATATTTACCTATGTAAATATAATTATAATCTATGTCGCGGAGGTTGCAGGACCGGGCCGGCTTTCGTCGCGCCATCGTCTCGCGGCCTGCTCCACATGTCCGCCCTGTCGCCAACTCGGAATTCGCCTTCCGTTCCCGACCCCGAAGTCCACCTCGTGCAGACCAGCGTCTCTGCACCGCGTAACACTCCCCGGGTTCCATTGTAGTTGTGCATAGCTGACCTGCTGAGGAAGCCGACGAACGGATCAAGGCATCCTCACAGGCCATTCACAAACAGCCCACACGAGGGTTCCCCCCCTCTATCTTCCCGGGCCGCGTCCGAACCGCTGCGGACGCGGCCACATTCCTTTTATCGGCATCGCGTCATGCGGTACGCTTGCGGGGAACAAGCGGGACCCGCCTGTGGTTTACTCGAGACCGCGTTGAGGGCAGGCACGCTCACGTGGAGGAGGCGAATGGCGTTTTTGGTGATCAGCACGAGTCTGAATCCCTCGAGCCGGAGCCGAGTGCTGGCAAGGGCCGGCATGGCCCGCATTCAGATGTTGGGCGGGGAAGCCGACTGGGTCGATCTGCAGGACTACGACCTCCCGCTGTGCGACGGCGGCGGCGCGTGCAACCATCCCGACGCGGTCCAACTGGCCCGGAAAATCGCCGACGCCGAGGGGGTGCTGCTTGCCCATCCCGTGTACAACTTCAACGCGGCATCGAGCGCAAAGAACCTGATCGAACTGACCGGCGACGCCTGGCGCGACAAAGTGGTGGCCATCGTGTGCGCGGCGGGCGGCGAGGCGAGCTATATGTCGCACATGGGAATCGCCAACAGCCTCATGCTCGATTTCCGCTGCGTGATCGTGCCGCGCTTCTGTCACGCCGACGAGTTCGACTTCGACGGCGATGAGATTATCGACATGAAAACGAACGCGCGGCTCGACGAAGTCGTGGCCATGCTCGTGCGGTTCGCCCGCGCACTGCACCCGCTGTCCCACGAATCGCGGACGTCGACTCCGATGTGACAAGGCCGGGCGCGCGGGTCGGGCCTTGCAGGCGGGTTCCTTCCCGATGCGTTCGGTGTCTACTCGACGCTGAGTTGGTCCCTGCCTTTGCCTTGGGCAATGAGCGAGACGTAGGTCTCCAATTCCTTTTGTACGGCCGCGTCGGTCAGATCGATTACCTTCTTTCGTTCCGCGCTCAGGTACGCGGCTTGGCACAACGTGGTGATCTCGAGCCCGTACTCCCAATTCAGCAGCGCATCGTTGCCGGACTGGAATGCGCGTATCGCGTCTTCGAGTTCGTCGACGTAGCCGTACAGGTCGGCTTCATCGGGCTGGACCGTAAGCAGGCCGCGGGTGGCCGTCGCCTTTTCGAGCGCCATTTCGGCGTTGGCGACGGCCTCGGCCGCCGCGTCGCCGATGAAGATTTCGAGCGGCGATTTCAGCGAGTTGACTTCGAAGGCGTAGCCGGGTCCGAGCCCGTCCATCAGCAGGCGCAGGCCCTGTTTGTCGTACATCCACGAATTGGTGAACTGGGCCTTGACCCGTTGCTTCGTATCGGGGTTTTCGAACGTGACCATGCCGGTCGCAAAATCTTCGGCGGGCACTTTGGAATAGTCCACGCCCATCCGCTCCAACAGTTGCTTGCGATACTTGGGAATGCCCCACTTCAACAGCGCGACCTCCGCGTTGACTGACACAGGCCGCAGGTAATTCGGCGCTTTGCCCTGTGGCGTCAACGCAAACCACGACACGGCGATGCTGTGACACCCCATATCCGACAGCACGCCGCCGCCCTGCTTCGTGGGGTCCCAGAACCACCCCTCGTGGGGACCGGCGTGTTCTTCGGCGGACCGCGCAAGCGCAACAGGGCCCATGGCCTTGGCCACCGGCGCGAGTTGGAGCAGGGCGGCCTTGATGGCCTTCATGTGAATCTGGTTCTCGAAATAGGCGGTCGGAAGTTTGGCCGTTTTCGCCAGCCTCACCAACTCTTTCGCCTCGGCCACGGTGCGGCCCAGCGGCTTCTCGCACATCAGGCCTTTCAATGCAGCGCCGGCCTTCACGGCGTCGGCGATCTGGCCCACGATGTCCACGCGCGCATAGTTCGGCGCGAAGACAGCGACCGCGTCGCAGTTCTTGCACAGTTCCGCGACGCTCGGAAACACCTTGCACTCGCCGAGTCCGTTTTGTTTTGCGAAGGCGGCGAGTTCGTCCGCGCCCTTCAGGGCGTACACCCCCGCGAGTTCGGCGCCGCGCACCAGTTTAAGCGCCGTAGCCTGGAATTTTGCGATAAACCCCGCCCCGACAAATCCCAATCGAAATCGCTGCATGACACTTCTCCCCTTCTCAAGGACCCGGAACTCCCCCGGTCTGCGCCGGCGCCATTATAGCCTCGGTGTTCCCTTGATTGACAATTCGCAAGTTGCTATTGTGCCGCGTTGGGTCATTCAGGGGAGCGGGCACGATGGCGGCTACATCATTTCAGACCATCGATTGGGTCATCCTGATCGCGTATTTCTTCTGCATGGCGATGATCGGGCCGTACTTCGCGCGCAAGAACCGGTCTACGGAAAGCTACTTTCTCGGCAACCGCTCGTTTCCCGGATGGCTGATTGGGCTGTCCATGTTCGCCACCTCGATCAGTTCGATTACCTTCGTCGCGTATCCCGGCGACGCGTATAAGACCGCCTACATCCGTTTTTTGCTCTGTCTCATGTTGCCCGTGGGCATCTTCATCGCGGCTCGAATCTTCCTTCCGTTTTTTCGCCACGCCAAGGTAACGTCGGCGTTCGAGTATCTGGAAGGGCGATACGGCCCGGAAGTCCGCGGATATGCGGCCATCGCCTTCATTCTCAACCAGGCGGTGCGGCTGAGCCTCATTCTCTACCTGGTTTCGCTCCTGGTTCACGAAATGACCGGTCTTAACGGATACACCTGCATCCTCATCGGCGGCATCGTGACGGCGTTTTACACGGTCACCGGCGGCATCGAGGCCGTGATCTGGACGGACTTCATCCAGTCGTTCCTGTTGTGGGGCGGGGGGTTTGTCTGCCTCTTCGTTGTCCTGGCTAACGTGGACGGGGGACTCGCCACAGTCGTGTCCACGGCCGCGGCGGACGGGAAGTTTATGCTGGGCGACCTGAAGGACGGGGCGCTTCAGCCGGCGCCGTGGTTTGATTTCCGGCTTCAAGAGAAGGCCATCCTGATGATGCTGCTGGTCGGATTGAACAACTGGCTGACGGAATACAGCAGCAATCAGAACGTCATTCAAAAATACGTGGCGACGAAGAGCGCGAAAGAGGCCAAGCGCGCCATCTGGATTTGCTGTTTGTGCAGCGTGCCGACGTGGGCGTTCTTCATGTTCCTGGGCACCAGCCTGTACGTGTACTTCAAATTGAACCCGGATCCTACCGCCGCCCGCATTCTGACCGGCGAAGGCGGCGCCAAGGCGGATTCAATCCTCCCCTATTTCATCGTGAAGGTGCTGCCGCCGGGGTTCTCGGGGCTTGTGATCGCGGGCGTGCTGGCCGCCGCGATGTCCTCGCGTTCGTCCAGCATCAACGCGATCTCGGCCGTGACCATTACCGACGTGTACAAGCGGCACCTCGCCAAAGGCCGGTCCGACAAACACTACGTCGTGGCGGCGTGGACGGTCTCGATCGTCAGTTCGATTATTATGATCGCGGGCGCCTCGTGGCTCTACTGGGCGCAAAGCCTGACGCTCCAGGATACCGCGACGAAACTCAACGCCGTGTTGGCATGCGGGCTCCTCGGTCTGTACCTGCTCGGGTTTGTGACCACCAAGGGCGACGCGCGCGCGGTGTTCGCGGGGATCTTCGTCACGATCCTGTTCACGCTCTGGATTGTCCTGATCGAGATGAAAATCATTACGAAAGACTTGTTGCTGACCCAGTTCGGCCTCTCCGAGGGTTGGGCCGCATGGCTCAGCAAACCCATGGACACATACTACTCCGGTGTCATGGGGAACCTGCTGATGTTCTGCCTCACCTATTTTCTGGCCAGCACCGTTTTCAAGCGGGAACGGGATCTCACCAATCTCACCGTGTGGACGCAGGACTGGACCGACGACGATGTCGCGGTAACGGAACCGGCCGCGGCAAAGTAATCGGACCGTGTTGGGGGGCGTGGACATCGAGCGGGCGTTCCGCCGCGTGCACGATCGGATTAGCGCGTTCCTCGCCGAGCAAGACGGCCGGCCTTACCGGGAAGACGTGTGGGACTATGACCGGGGAAGCGGCGGCGGCGTCACGCGGGTGTGGGAACATGCGACGCTCATCGAGAAAGGCGGCGTGAACTTTTCGGCGATCCGCGGCGTGTCCCTGCCAAAGGCGGCGGCCACGCAATTCCAGATTCCCGAGAACACCCCCTTTTTCGCGACCGGCGTCAGCCTGGTCATCCACCCTTGGAACCCGCATGTCCCGACCGTCCACATGAACGTCCGCTACTTTGAGGCAGGGACGCTGTGGTGGTTTGGCGGCGGCATGGATTTGACGCCGTACTACCCCGTCCGCGAACAGGTGGTCGCGTTCCATCGCGCGCTGAAATCCCTCTGCGCGGAGTGCGGCGAAGACTACGCCTTCCATAAGAAGACTTGCGACGAGTACTTCTACATTCGGCACCGGAACGAAATGCGCGGGGTGGGCGGGATCTTTTTCGATCACCTGTATGCGGACAAGGAAAAGCACCTCCGGTTCACCGAACAACTGGGCATGGCCTTCAACGACATCTACCGGCCGCTCGTCGAGGCGAACCGGGACCGCGCCTACACCGCCGAGCAGCGCGACTTCCAACTCTACCGCCGTTCCCGCTACGTCGAGTTCAATCTTATTTACGATCGCGGCACCCTGTTCGGCCTGCAGTCCGGCGGGCGGATCGAGTCCATTCTCATGTCCCTTCCCGCCACGGCAAACTGGCGGTATAATTGGTCCCCGCAACCCGGTACGCCGGAGGCCGAACTGACCGAGGTATACCTTACGCCGCGGGACTGGGCAGGGGAATGACGCCCGCGCGGCGCGGGATTCGCCGCACTCTTGTCCAACGTGTGAAATACAATGAACAAGCCCATCGAGCGCCGTCACAGCATCGGAGAGGTGAGCAGACTGCTCGAGGTGCCCATCTACACCCTGCGTCAATGGGAGGATGCGTTCCCGCAATTGCGCCCGAAACGCGACCGCGTCAAACGCCGCTATTACCTCAACGACGACATCGAGATCGTGCGGCGGATTAAACAGTTATTGTGGCACGAGAAACTGACCATCGAAGGAGCCCGAATCCGGCTCACACAAGAGCTGCTGGGACAAGGCCGGCCGAAGACGAATCAGGAAGTCTTCGAGCTGCTCGACGAAATCGAACGCGAACTTCGAGACATGATCCATCGACTCGACCGGGATCCCGCGAGCGAACCGTGACTGCGTTGCCACGTGAGGCGCGGGCAGCGCATCCCTTGTTTCCCGCGGATACCATCCGTTAGACTTCGGCCCTTCCTCCGGTGCGGAGGCCAACGTTGCGAGGCGCGGATTGCGCCGTTGCTTGGGGTAACACGACGCTGTATGCCGGATCGGATCGAGAATAGCGAAGGCCTCGGCGGACCGCCGCTGGTCCGCGAGGGCAAGTTCGACGCGCAGATGTCCTTCGGGCTGCCGCAGGTCGAGGCCCCGGCGCCGATTACCACCATAGTGAAACGCGACGGACGGCGCGTGCCCTTCGAGAAGCGCAAGATTGCGGACGCCATCTTCAAGGCCGCGCAATCGATTGGCGGCGAGGACCGGGACCGGGCCGACAGCCTCGCGTCGGCGGTCACCATTTTTCTTGCCAAACATCTTAAGGGGGATACCCCGACGGTTGACCAGGTCCACGACGCGGTGGAACGTGTGCTGATCGAAATGGGCCACGCCCGGACCGCCCTCACCTATGCCCGGTATCGGGACAAACGCGACCGGCTCAGAAGACTCCGCAGCGGCGACATCCGCGCCATCCTCGCGGAACTCGACGAGGCGCGGCACGAAGGCGAGGCGCTCCAGGCCGCCGTGCAGCGCCCCCTCTTCGTGCGCACGAGCGACGAACGCCTCGCGGGCTGGGACCGCGAGCGCATCGTGACCGCGCTGGTCCGCGAAACGAAAATGGCCGAGGGCATGGCCCGCATGATCGCGATCGAGGTCGAGTCCCAGATCAGCCGGGCGGGTCTGACCACCCTCACGACACCGCTCATCCGCGAACTGGTGGACGCCAAGCTTGTCGAGCACGGCCTGACCGAGTATCGCGCGCGCCACATGCGGCTCGGTGTTCCGTTGTACGATGCCGAACGCATCATCTGCATGCCGAACCAGGACGAGACCGAGGGCACGCAGGATCCCGCGGCGACGAACCTTGCGCTGGCCGAACACGTCAAACGCGAATTTGCCCTTTCGCAGGTTTATTCGCAGGCCATCGCGGACGCGCACCTCTCCGGCGACGTGCACCTGCACGATCTGCCGCAGATCGACCGGCTCCACAGCGGCGGCATCGCGCTCGATCTGTTGAAACAGTTCGGCCTCGCCATGTACTCGGGCAAACGGTTCGCGCCACCGCCCATTCAGGCCGAAATGCTGCTGGCGCAGGTCACGCGGTTTGGCTCGGCGATTCGGGCCCATTTCGCGCACGGCGTACGGTGGCCTGCGTTCAACACCCTGCTCGCGCCCTGTCTCGTTGACCACGAGCAGGACGATCTCCGCCGTCTCGCGTATTTCCTGGTGTTCGCGCTGAACAACGCCGGCATTCAGCGCGGTCCCGCACCCTCGACTGAAATCGAACTCGCCTGGACGACGCCATACGACTTGCTCCACCGCGAGGCCATCGGGCCCGGCGGCGCGGTGATGGATGACGAGTACCATGCGTATGCGGAACCCGCCCGGGCGTTTGCCATGGCCTTCATCGCGGCCGCAAAGGACGCCATCAACGCCGAGAACGGCGGGTTTACCACCTGCCTGACGGTCTCCGAATCCTTCTTCGCCGCGCCGGGTCACGAGGAGTTCTTGAGCGAGGCGCTCGAGTCCACCCACTTGCGAAGGCATCTTCGCATTGCGTTCGAACGCGGTCCGTCCGGCAGGGACGAGACCGTCGCACCCTGGCAGATGCGGAACGTGCTGGCCAACGCCGTCAGCCTCAATCTGCCGCGATACGCGGCACGCTCAAGAAACGAGGAACGCTTTTGCGCGGCGCTTGACCCGCTGCTTGATGTCGCTATCCAGGCCCACCGCGAAAAGCGCCATTTCCTCGCCCGGCTGTTCGACTACCGTGACATCGGACCGATGGCCCCCCTCGCCTTTCAACATGGCGGCGCGACATTGGTCGACGTCGCGCAAGCGGACTTCGCCGTCTGCGTGACGGGGCTGAACGAAACGGTGCAAATCCTCACGGGTGACCCGCTGCACGCGTCGGAAAATGCCGCGGCATGCGCAGGCCGGCTCGTCGAATATCTGGGGTCCGCCCTGCGCGAAAAGGCCGGCGAAGCAGGCATCAGCGCCGTCCTCATGCCGGGCGACGACCCCACCGTCGCGCGACGTTTTGCGTTGCTCGATTTGCAGCGATGCCCCGACGAAATACGCGCCGTGCTCAAGAGCGACCCCATCACGCGCGACCTCACCTACACCCCCGGCGCGCGCGCGTGGGCACGCCTCTCCGCCATGGAACGACTCCGGGTAGACGGCCGCCACCACGCCCATTTCACGGGGCCTGCCCATATCGCCCTCTCGCTGGACGGACTTGACCCGTCCACACGGTCCCTCCTCGACTGTATCGAGAAAGCGTTCCACCAAACCGCGGTACACTCGCTCTCCTTCGAGGATCCGACTTATCCCTGAGCCGGATGGCGCCGGCCCGACGGCGGGGCCTGACAGGAGGAGAAAACGGCATCGCCTTGGCTCGTTGCCTGCTGAGACGGAACAAGGTTTTCGGAACGCATGAAGGCGCCGCGCTCGATCCGGAGCGGACCAAGCCCGGATTTTTCACACCCGCGGGCAATGAAGGATACAACTTCGTGCGGCAGATACCTTTATGCAGCGACAGGGGAAACGGGGTGTTGGTGTGAAAAATCCTCACCCGATTGACTTCTTTGCTATCTCCAGAGCATTTCTCACCACTCGCCCCCGTCAACGGGGGCGAGTGGTGAGAAATGCGGGATAGACACGTGCTGCGCCGACCCGGCCGCAATTGGCCGTCTTTCTTGCGAATTCATGGGATAGACATCTTGTCGATCCTGTGAATCCTGTCAAGGAAAAACGGCCTTCAACGCGAATCACTACGCGGGAAAATAGGGACAGGAAAGCAGCAACAAGAACCTGTAGGTTCGCGGTATTGTGCATTTGCCGACGCGAAGCGCCAACCGAACCCGATGCCGATGACAGGAAGTATCGCAGATGGTGATTGCGGCGTCGCCGCGGCGCGCACGCGACTAGAGGATGGATCTGCTTGGGGCCGCAGAGCGTCTCGATTTCGGCATGCGCCGCCGCGCACAACCCCGTCTCTCGTCAAGCCGAACTGGGGAGCGCTGAGGCTGTTCGTGTAGAGTGACGGCTGCATTGGGATTTCTTGCTTGGGCCGAGCGCGACGGGACGGACATGAGCAGCCCCTACGAGTATCCGGAGTATTACGAGCTGGCGTTTTCCTATCGCGATTTCGCGCGGGAGGTGGACGTGTTCGAGGAATGCATCCGTCGGTACTCGGGCGCGCCGGTGTCGCGCGTGCTCGAGATTTGTTGCGGACACGCCCCCCATCTGCCCGCACTGCACGCGCGCGGATACCGTTACATCGGACTTGACCGCAGCGAGCGGATGCTCAAAAGGGCGTCCGAGCAGGCGGAGCGTATCGGCGCGCCCATCGAGTTGATTCGTCAGTCCCTCGTGGACTTCTCGCTGCAGCCGCCCGCCGACTTCGCGTTTGTCGCGTTGGCATCGCTCTACGCCCGGAGTACCGGCGAACTTGCCGCGCACTTCGACTGCATGGCGCGCGCGCTGCGCCCCGGGGCGTTGTATTTCCTGGAGTGGTGCGTGGACTTCGATCCCATGGTCGACGTTGTGGATTCGTGGGAGGTCCGACACGGCCCGACCATTGTGAAGGGAAGCTTTTGGACGCGATGCCTGAATCGGGTCGAGCAAATCTACGAGGACACGCTGCATCTCGATGTCACCGACAACGGCGCGCGGAAAGTCCTCGAGGACAAGTCGGTGCGGCGGCGGATATTTCCGCAGGAGTTTCTGATGTTTATCGCGCAGCACTCCGCCTTCGAGTTCGTGGGCTGGTGGAATGACTGGGACCTGGATCAACCGCTGACCGGCGCCTACGCCACCGATCGCCCGATCGTCCTCGTCCGCCGTGTTTGAGGCCGGCTGCCCCCGGCCGAGTTTACGGCTGCGGCCGCGCCGGCGGCGGTTCGGACTTGACGTCTTTGGCCTCGCGCGCGTTGATCAGTTCCGTCGCCTTGAAATACCCGCCGCCGACGATCAGCAGCACGACGCCCAGCACCATAAACGCGCCTACGCGGTACAGGCCGCTCAACTCCATCACGTCCACGACGCCGGCGCGGCCCATGGCGAGGAAGAATACGGCGAGCCCCGCGTAGCGGTAGTACTTCTGCCAGGTCAACAGCGACACGCCGAACATGCCGAACGCGAGGAAGGTCCAACTGACGGTGAGGAAGGATTCGCGGACTGCCGGGATTCGCTCGAGCATACATAGGAGGAGAACGCAGGCCGCCGCGACGACCGCGCCCGACACAGGCCTCGCGAGTTTGCCCGGACGCGCCCCGTCGCCGGATTGAACCAGTCGCTCGCACATCATCCAAAACAGCGCCAGCGATACGTACGTGGCGATCAGCGCCGAATTCGTCAATGCGCGATCGTAGGATTCGAGCAATACCGTCACCGATCCAATCGATGCGCCGAAGACCGCCACTGCAAACGCGGAGCGCGACCGCGTCAGCAGCGAATAGCCTGCGAACGCAAAGGACAGCGCGCACCACCAGAAGTTTTGCCAATCCGCGCGGTAATAGCCGAAACCGGGGTCGGGACGGGACGCGAAATACTGCTCCTGCCAGGTGTCCAGTCCCAATGCGGTGAGATATCGCGCCAGGAGCAGCCAGGCCAATATGATCGCCGCGGTTCCGAACGCATTCAGGTTCGCGCGTGCCCGCGAACCCGAATAGTACCGGTCCGCCGCGATGGCGAGCGCGGCGATACCCCAGAGAACGGCATGCCACGACATCGTGGCGGGCTCGTCCGACTGAGTCGCCCACGCCAGCCCGCCCCAGGCCAGCAGGCCCGTGGCGCAGGCCGCGAGCGCTTGGGGGTGGAGCAGTTGGATCAGCCCCGCCGCCGCCACTGCCGCGGCGCTCAACCACACCGCGACCGGCAATTCTCGTTCGACCTGCATCGAAATGAGAAGCCCGGTGAGAAATGCCGACGTGAGGTACAGCAGATAGGGCGACGGCGCCATTTGGTGAAAGCGGAGTCCGTCGCGTTCGCCGACCACGTGCCGGTCCGCGCGCACGGCCGCCGTCATCAACACGGCGAGCGAGGCCGCCATGATCGCGAGTGCGTCGAACCGGCCCGCATCCCGCGCGGCCGGGATCGTGTCGATGATGTCGCTGCACCCCGAGATGAACAGCAGCGGCAGCGTGGCCATGGCGACGAGTCCGAAGGGGCGCGAGGGCAATGCGCTCGCCAGCAGCGTCGCGATCAAGAGGAAACCGGCGTAAACCGGAAGACGATGGCCCTCGGCCGCCATCGTGTACACGAGCGGCCAGAACAAGATCGTGCCGCCGATCGCATAGAGATAGGGGAACTGCAAACCGCCAACGGGCCGCCTTCGGTGTTCGTACCCATTGGGCAGGTCGGCCACCAGATCGAGGTCCCACAAGAACGCGAGCACGTCCTTTGCGACGGGCAACGTCCGCGGCGACCGGATGGTCCAGTCCGTTCGCTGGTACAACTGCGAGGCAGCGAAGAACGCGACGGCGCTGAAGCCGCCCTGAAACACGTAGCGCCAATAGTTCGGGTCGCTGTACGCGACCGTGCCGCGATCGAGAATTGACCAGATGCCGTGCGCGACCGCCACGCCGGCCACCGCGAACGCGAGCACGCGTGAAACCACCAGTCCGGAGCGGCGGGACATGTAAAGCAGCGCAACCATCTCGACCGCCAGCCATGCGGTGAGCGAGCTGTGTCCGTAGTAGACGGCGAGCGCCAGCGTCGCCGCGGACACGGCTTTGGTCATGTATACATTATAGAGAACGTCGCAGCGGCGCAGTCGCAGATAAGCGAAGGTCATCGCGAACAGGAACACGGCGAACCAGAATTCGAGCACGTGCTGATGGCCGCGGGTGTGTTCGTAGTGGTTCACCATCACCGTCGCCAGAACGAAGAAAGCCGCCGAGTTGGCGGTCACGAACGCGCTGCGGAACCACGTGGGGATCGACTTGCGCAGGTCCTCCGGCGACAGCAGTTCGGCCAGCGCAAACGTCAGCAGATAGATGGCGAGCGTCGAAATCGACAACTGGAAGTCGGCCTGCGGCGTGGTTGCCACAAGCCCGGACCACCAGAGCGCGTGGTTCACGTAGCTGCCCGCGATGCCGAGCGTCGCGACGTAGTACCACCGGTTGCCGAGCAGGAAGTACGCGCTGCCCACGCTCAGCACCGCGATGCCGAACACCGCGTTCCGCGCCAGGTCCTGCGCGGTGAAAAACGCGAGAAACACCGTGAGGTGTCCGAGGAAGGTCACCAGCACGGCGACGATGCGCGACCTGCGCACCTGCGCGATGGCGGTCCAAATCACCACCACCGCCGCCAGCGCACCGACACCCAGGGTCGTGCTTTCGATCACCTTCGCCTGCTCGATGTAGTGCGCCGCAAACGTCACAAAATAGCTCGCGGCGATGCCGCCCGCATACAGGACCCGCGCGAATTGGAGAAACCGTTTCTCGAACCACCATCCTGCGCCGAGCAGCCCCGCGCAAATCAGGTAACCGGATGCGACCCGCGTCGTCGGCGTCGAGTACTGTGCGGCCAACACCATCAGCCACCCGACGCCAAGGGCGAGAATCACGACGCCCAGCCGGGGCAGCCAATACGTGCCGAGACGCATCTCGAGACTCTGCGCCGGCTTTCCCTTCTCCGCCATTTCCAGCGCGGAAAACACGGGGTACACGAGTTCCTTGACGGGCTCTTGACCGGGTCCGACGCCGACTCCTGACGAATCTGCCGAAAAAACTACGGGGGCGACTTCGCGCGGCTTCGAGGGTGGCGCGAAGGCTTCCGGCGGTAAGGGGGGCGGCGCTGTCGGCACGGCGGTCGGCGTCACCGGGCCGGTGGCTTCGGCAGCGGAGAGTTCACGCGTCATGCGTTCGAGCCGGGTCTCGCGTTCGATGGCGTTGAGGCGTTTGGACAGGGCGCTGGCGCGGAAGAGGAGGTCGTCAAGTTCTTCGCGGATGGACTTTATTTCGTCGTCGCGGTTCATGTAAGATATCTTACAGTTTCTATATTAACTATATCCGACGATAAGTGTTTTGTCAACGAGATTTTGCTTGCAGCTTGTAAGCAGTTACTATTTAATGGCTTAGGTCAATCGGGTTGATCTGCAGGCACGTCCGACTTGTCCGTGCCCCCTAATCGCCCCGCTCTTCGATGCCCCTCTTTCGCCACAGCAAGTAGAAGGGAGTTCCCGTCACGATAAGGGCCAGACCCAAGCCGGCGCTCGCCGGCGCCTGGTAAATCGTCACGAACACCAGGGCCGCACAAAACACGACAAACAGCGCCGGCACCACCGGATAACCGGGTACCCGGTAGGGGCGCGGCGCGTCCGGCATCTTGATCCGAAGTACGAAGACGCCGAGCGCGGTCGCGCCGTAGAAAATGAAGGAGGCGAAGATGACCATGTCGGTGAGTTGATCGAAGGTGCCGCTTAGCACGAGCAACGAGGCGTAAACCCCCTGCAGTACGAGCGAGGTCGAGGGCGTGCGAAAGACCGGATGGCACGCGGAGACGGAGCGAAAGAACAGTCCGTCGCGCGCCATGGCGAAGTACACGCGGGAGTGGGGCATGAGCTGGCAATTGGTCGCCCCGAATGTCGATAGGAGGATCAGTACCGCGATGAATGTCGCCCCCGCCTCGCCCATCGAATTGCGCATGGCCTCGACGGCGACGATGGCGTTCTGCCGCTGCGCGAGGGCCGCCATATCCTGGACGGGCATGACATAGAGGTAGGCCGCGTTGACGGCCATGTATACGAGCATCACCCCGGCCGTGCCGATCGTGAGCGCGAGCGGAATATTGCGTTTCGCGTGGCGCACTTCGGCCCCGAGCGAGGTGATGTTGTTCCACCCGTCGTAGGCCCAGAACGCGCCGAGCGAGGCGGCGAACATGGCGCCGAACAGTCCCAGCGACGTTTTGTAGGTGGCGCCGGGCTGTTCGAGCAGCGGCGAGAAGTGCGCCGCCGTGCCTTCCGCCGCGGAGAGACCCAGCGCGACGACCAGCGCGATGCCGGCCAGTTTCAGGCAAGTCGACACGCTCGCAATGAAGCCGCCGAAGACCACGCCGACGTAATTGGCGGCCGTAAGCGCAAGGATGGTGAGGATGGTGAAGAGTTTTACGCCGAAGTTGTCGAGCGGATGGAACAAGCCGAACACGGACCATTGCTCGTACACCGCGGGTAATCGGGGGAAGGCGTACAGTGAGTTGGCGGATTCGCCGAACACGTATGCGATCGAGGATATCGAGGCGGTCTGGATTACGGTGAACGAGGCCCATCCGTAGAAGAACGCAAACCCGCGCCCGTACATGCGCTTGAAGAACTGGTAAAAGCCGCCGGGCTCCGCGATGAGACCTGCGACCTCCGCGTTGCTGAGCGCTCCCAGCAGCGTCACAATCCCCGCGACAAACCAGCAGATCAGCAATAAACCCGGCGATTGCAGTTGCTCGGCCATCGGCGCGGACTTTTTGAAGATCCCCGACCCGATCATGTTGCCCATGATGATCATGGTCGCGGTGAACAGGCCCAGCTTCGCGATCAGGCCGGACGAATGTATCTCGGGGGTCGATGCGTGCGACATGTGGCGGGGATTATACCCGCCGCGCGTTCGCAATCCACGCCGCACCGCTCTTCGCCGGTTCTTTGCGGCCCCTGCGCGGATTATTTGCTTCCCCTTGCGCCGGCCCACGTTGAAATCACGAAAAAATCAAAACCGGAGCAAAAGTCTTTCCGTAGCGTCCCGCGCTAAGTTGCCGGGCATTGGGGCTGCGATGGGGCATTCAACACGAAGGAAAACCCGGCCATGGAACACAAAACCAGGGCGCAACGGCTCGAGGTGCTGGTCCGCCCGCAAAAGATTGACCTGTTCTGCGTGGAAGAAGGCGCTTGGTATGAGACGCCCGAGGAGATTGAACGCGGGATCGAGGTCGGCCGCGAGAAGGCGCAACTCCTGCGTTGGGTGCGGCGGCAGATGGGGAGCAAGCTGACCGCCCGCGAGCGACACTGCGTCGAGCTGTACTTTTTCGAGGGGTTGACGTTCCGCGAAATTGCGCGACAAACGGACACGAATGCAAGCTCGGCGCATCGGGCGGTGAAGCGCGCGCTCCGAAAGCTGAAGGCTTCCGCCCTGCGTAGGCGCGCGCCTCGCGCGAAATGGCCGGCGCGATTCGGGTAGAGTAACGGTCCTATGTCCATATCGTCCAGGACCTGCGCGGCATACCTGCGCCTGGGGCCGCATGCGGTGCGCCTCATCCCGGAGGCGATGCTGCGCGACCCCGCCCGTAACAAGGAGGTGCCCCTGCGCATCTACCATCCGGCGGAGCCCGGGCGCTATCCGGTGATCCTATTTTCGCACGGCGCTGGCGATTCCAATCACAGTTCGCCCCACCTCATGCGCCACTGGGCCAGCCACGGGCACGTGGTCATATTGCCCACGCACTTGTTCGGGGCACGACCCCTAATCGAGCGCAGTGTCGTGCGGCTGGCGCAGGAATTGATGCGGCCCCGGGAAATGGGGCCCGCCGCGTGGCGTGAGCGCACGGGCGATCTCGTGTCGATTATGGACAACCTCGAAACCATCGAGCGGAACGCGCCGGGCCTTGCGGGCATGTGCGACCGTGATTGCGTGGCCGCCGCCGGGCATTCCTTCGGCGGATACACCGTCTCGCTCCTCGGCGGCGCGACGCTGTGCGACCCCAACACAAACGAGGTATTTAGCTTTGAAGACCCGCGGCCCAAAGCGGTAGTCGTGATTTCGGGTCCCGGCCCCGACGACATCGGGCTCACCGACCGCTCGTGGGACCGTTTCCACCGGCCCCTCATGGTATTTGCCGGTTCGCGCGACCCCGGGCACTTGGGCGACTACAGCGGGATGTGGCGCGCCAAAGCGTTCGAGTTGTGCCCGCGGGGCGACAAGTACCTCGTCTACATCCGCGGCGCGCACCACATGTCATACATCGGACCGATCTTCGATCGGCCCATGCGCGACCCCGCGCGGCGCGGGCCGATCGCTACAACGTTTCGCCGCTGCGCGCGCGCCGTGGCAAGGGTTTTCCCGGGCATGGACCAGGCGGGCATTTTCGATTACACGCGCATCGCCACCACGGCGTTCTGGATCGCGTACCTGCGAGGCGATACGGCGGCGAAGGATTTTCTGTGTTCGCGCGCGCTCGAGGCGTACAGTGAACGGCGCGTGCGCTTGAACGTTCGGTAGGGGGACGCCCAACACTCAACCGCAAACGTGAGATTTCGACTATCGTGAGCGCGACCATCGTCCTGTTTCGAAACGATCTTCGCTTGTGCGACAACCCGGCCCTCGACGCCGCCGTGCGCCGCGGCGCGCCGATTGTGCCGCTGTTTATCTGGTCGCCGGATGACGAAGGCGCCTGGCCGCCTGGGGCGGCGAGCCGCTTCTGGCTGCACCAGTCGTTACGCGCGTTGGATCGCTCGTTGCGGCGGGCCGGGTCCCGATTAATCCTGCGCCGCGACCGATCGGCGGCGGCGCTCGAAGCCCTCATCCGCGAGTCCGGCGCAGACGCCGTCTATTGGGGCCGACGCTATGAACCCGCGGCCCGCGCACGCGACGATGCTCTGGAATCCAGATTGCGCGCCAACGGCATCGCAGTCGAGACATTCAACAGCGCTTTGCTGTTCGAACCCTGGAGCGTTCTGAATACGAAAGGGGATCCCTTCCGGGTCTTCACGCCGTACTGGAAGGCCTGCCTGGCCTCGGCCGGACCCGCGGAACCCCTTAGAGCGCCGGTTCGCGTGCCCGCCCCTAGGGTATGGCCACGTTCAGACACTCTCGAATCCTTCGAACTCGAACCCGTCGTGGATTGGACGGCCGGCATTCGCGAGGCGTGGGATCCGGGCGAGCACGGCGCTCGAACGCAACTCGAGCGGTTTCTGGACGGCGTGGCGGGGTATGAGGAGGGGCGCGACCGCCCCGGCGCGGCCGGCACTTCGCGCTTATCGCCGCATCTGCATTTCGGCGAAATCAGCCCTCGCTCCGTCTGGCATGCCGTCTGCGAGCGGACAACGTTTGAATCGCGCAAGGGCACGATGCGCGGGGCGGAGAAGTTTCTGCGTGAACTCGGCTGGCGGGAGTTCGCGCACCATGTGCTCTACCACTTTCCGCACACCTGCGACAGACCGCTGCGCGAACGCTTCGAATACTTCCCCTGGTCTGAGGACCGCCAAGGGCTCCGTGCCTGGCAGCAAGGCCGCACGGGATATCCCATCGTCGATGCCGGCATGCGCGAACTGTGGCATACGGGTTGGATGCACAACCGCGTCCGCATGGTCGTCGCCTCGTTCCTCACCAAGCACCTGCTCATTTCATGGCGGGAAGGCGCGAAATGGTTCTGGGACACGCTGGTCGATGCCGACCTCGCGAACAACACCCTCGGCTGGCAGTGGACCGCCGGCTGCGGCGCCGATGCCGCTCCGTACTTTCGCATTTTCAATCCGACAAACCAAGGCGAGAAGTTCGACGCGGACGGCAGCTATGTCCGGAAATGGGTGCCGGAACTCGAGCGCGCTCCGGCCGAATGGATTCATAAGCCTTGGGCCGCGTCCGCAGCCGCTCGCGAGGCCGCCGGAATCCGAATCGGGGACACCTACCCCCCGCCCATGGTCGACCATGCCGCCGCGCGCGAGCGGGCCTTGGCCGCTTTTTCCTCGATCAAGGGGTGAGGTCCGCCGGGGAAGGCCCGTGGGACCGCGACGCCTCTCAGGGCACAAGCGCCAGATAGTACGGCGTTATGAACAGCAGCAGCAGGTACAGCGGGTACAAGAGTATGCCCAGCACCCCCTCGCTCAACCGCGCCAACAAATCGTCGAAACCCATGTCGCCAGCTCCTTTGCTTGGGGCGCTACTATACCACATTACGCGCATAGGCGCCCCCCGTTACACGCCGAAGCAACGCCGTAGCGGCATGGGCCCGCAGCAAGCGAGTTTCCATGAAGTGGAACCGATCGACCGGTGTCGCGCGCCAGGCACCGACCCAACTCATTCAAGCCACAGAAATACACCAACTCACACCGGTAGGCCCCTACCTCGTTTGTCGGTGTGCATCGGTGGCGCCTCGCCCGCGAGTCCGGTCGTCGTGATTCGAGACGACTTCAGCCAATGCAAGAAGCGCAAGCAAGCTTGCGCACTCCAAAGCAAAGCTTGCCGGTACGGACGCGCAGGCGTCGGCGGCAGAAAAGCGCAAGCAAGCTTGCGCACTCCAAAGCAAAGCTTGCGCGCTCCGAAGCAAAGTTTTCGCGCTCCGAAGCAAAGTTTTCGCACTCCAAAGCAAAGCTTGCGCGCTCCGAAGATTGCTGTTCATCGAACGATCTAGCCCGGATTTTTCACAGCCGCGGCAATGAAGGATACAACTTCGTGCGGCAGATACCTTTATGCAGCGACTGGGAAAACGGGGTGTCGGTTTGAAAAATCCTCACCCGATTGACTTCTATGCTATCTCCTGAGCATTTCTCACCAGTCGCTCCCGATGACGGGAGCGACTGGTGAGAAATGCGGGCTAGTGCGGCAATCCTGCATCAGGCCCTCTTACTCATATGGAGTGCGGCAGCTTGCTGCCGCGCATTGCTGCCGCGTTCGCCGCGCGAGGTTGCCGTCCGATTCGGCAACGGCTGCTTTCGACGTCGTGTAATCCGCCGATGAGGGAGACGAGTTTCTTCGTGTAAAGCGGGAGCAAGCTCGGGGAAGAGCGGGAGCAAGCTCCCGCACTCCATAAAGTGGGGGTGCGCGCTGCTGTCGATTGCTGGGATTTGCGCTCGAACTCGGCCCTCAGTACTCGAGAGTTTCCAGGATTTCGGCGATGGACATGGTGGCGCCGCAGACGACGCTGTCGGATGCGCCGTAGTAGACGGTGACGGTGTCTCCGTCGAGGAGGTGGCCGTTGGTAAACACGACGCCGCCAAAGAACCCCTGCTGTTCGTATGGCGCGCGCGGTTCCATGATGGGTTCGCGGGACCGCGCGATGACGCGCGCGGGATCCTTCAAGTCAAGCAAGAGGGCGCCGAGGCAGTATCGATGGGCCGGGTCGGCGCCGTGATAGATTGCGAGCCATCCCCTTGGCGTGCGTATGGGTGCGCAGCCGCCACCGACGCGCCCGCCGTCCCACTGGCCGGGCCTCGCCATGGCGATGCAGCGGTGAGCGCCCCAGTGGCGCAGGTCGGGTGACGACGCTATCCAGATATGGTTTCCCTTGATGTGGACGTTGGAGGGTCTGTGCAAAGCGACGTAGCGGCCGGCGATTTTGTCGTCGAAAACGGCGCAGTCCTTGTTGTCGGGAGGCAGCACCATTCCGAGCCGGGTGAAATCGGCCCAATTCTCGGTGGTGATCATGTTGATGCCGACGCCGCATGGCGACACCGCGTTGTAGGTGAGTATGTAGCGCCCTTCGAGAAAGGTCACTCGGCAGTCTTCGATACCGAAGGTTTCCAGCGGTCCTTGGCCGGTGATGGTGGGCGAATCCTCCACCGTGAAATGCCGTCCGTCGTCGCTCGATGCCAGGCGGAAATGAGAAATCGTAGTGAGGTAGGTGCGGTTGCGGTAGGTGAACAGTCGTGGGTCGCTGAGGTCGAGGTCGGGGTCGGTGCGTTCAATCCGAATCACGTCATAGCCGCCGGGCGTGTTTGGATCGAGAAGTGGCACGAGTATGGAGTTTTCCTGCTGGGTAGGACGTTCCGCCACCCGAAGGAGCAGGCAGGTCTTGCCATTGAAGCGAAAAGCGGCCGGGTTTAGTACGCACGCAACTTCCAGGAAATCCCGGCTGGGCCGCAGGTCGGCGGGCGTGAGAATGGGGTTGTTGTCAAAGCGGGTCGCCAGGTCCGCCATTCGAATTCTCCTTGCCAATCAAACCGTCGAATCAGGAGCCGCCGTTACGGTCCCGAGCGTTTAGCCCGCATTTCTCACCAGTCGCTCCCGATGACGGGAGCGACTGGTGAGAAATGCTCAGGAGATAGCATAGAAGTCAATCGGGTGAGGATTTTTCAAACCAACAGCCCGTTTTCCCTGTCGCTGCATAAAGGTATCTGCCGTACGAAGCTATATCCTTCAATGCCCGCGGGTGTGAAAAATCCGGGTTAGCATACCCGCATGAACGACTTAGATGATTTCATTTCCAGCCGAAGCGGAATGCGATCTCGAGTGCCGCTGTTGAGTATCGGGGAATCATTTGATTCCAGTCCTGGGCGATTTGATGAAAGTCCTTTACATATTTGATTTTCTGGATGTCACGCACGTATGATTTTTGGTTGAGTGCGCAAGTTCCAACCCAGCCTCACGGCGAGAGTCAGCCACATTATGAAAACTCGCTCCTTCCCGGTCGCTGCAATCGTATGCGCCTTCATTTTCAGTCTGTTTGCGGTCTCGTGCGGGCCGGATTCGGGCGTTCAGGAGATTACAGAAACTCGAACGCTGAATGAACCGAAGCCGGCACCGCCGTCTAACGTATCGAGTGCGGAGCGGTTTGGGTTCCAACGGACGACGTCCGCGGCTGCCGCCGTAGGGCCAAGTTACACGTGGGAAACGCCGGAGGGTTGGGTGGAGCTACCGGCTAATTCGATGCGAATCATTAACTTACAACCGGCGGGCAACGCGGAATCTGAATGCTATTTCTCCATCTTTTCGGGAGGGGTTCCCTCGAACGTGAACCGTTGGCGGCAGCAAATGTCATTGGAGCCTCTGGCCGAGGAAGAGATGGGTAGTCTGGCCAAGCTGCCCATGCGGGGGGGAGAGGGGACGTACGTGGAACTCGAAGGCACGTATGTCGGTATGAGCGGAGACCAGTCTCAAGCGGATTACATGATGTTGGGCTTGATACTCGATCTGCCTGACGGGAGGACGGCGTTCGTCAAGATGGTCGGGCCCAAGGGAGTCATTGAACCGGAGAAGGGCCGATTCGCTGCGTTTTGCGCGTCCATCGCGCCGGGCGGGCCCGCGGCCACGGTGGCGCAGGCGGAATCGCCGGGGGCGGCCCAGGGAAGTGGGGGGGTGTTGCCACCCGATCATCCGCCGATCGGTCCGGGCGCACCGGTGATGGGAGGCGCGGGTTTTGATCAGTCGCAACTGAGCTGGACGGCGCCGGAAGGCTGGAAGCGCGGACGGGACCGGCAGATGCGGGTGGTGACGTATACGGTGGGCGAGAACGATTCGACCGAGTGCTATGTGGCGGTATTGGCGAATATGGGCGGGGGCGTCGACGCCAATATCAATCGTTGGGCGGAACAGATGGGTAATGCGCCGCTGGACGCGGCGGGGTTGGCGGGGTTGCCGCGGATCACGATTCTGGGTAAGCCCGCGCCGATGTGTGAGTTTACGGGGGAATACACGGACATGGCCGGGACGCGGTTCACGGGGTATACGATGTTGGGCGCGATTGGCGAGGCGGATGGCACGGCGGTGTTCGTCAAAATGGTAGGGCCGCAGGCGGTTGTACAGGAACAAAAAACGAACTTTGTAGCGTTCTGTGAGTCGTTGCAGTAGCGGCACCGGAATCCGTAATGGTCAAAGCACTAAAGATTGGATTTGAATTCATCGCGTCGTACGGGTTCGCGTGCGTCGTGTTTCTGCTGCTTTTGCTGCTGGTATTTCTGGGCACAATCGAGCAGGTGGACCACGGGCTCTACGAAGTGCAGAAGAGGTATTTCGAGTCGCTGTTTCTGGTCCACTGGTTCGAGCCGTTTGGCGGACGTTTGGCCATTCCGCTCCCGCTGCCGGGGGTGTATCTGCTGCTGATTTTGTTCACGGTGAATCTGATCGCGGGCGGAATCGTGCGGATGCGGAAGAACAAGAATACGGTGGGCAACTTGATCATTCACGGGGGGATGCTGTTCATGATCGCGGGCGGGTTCGTGAACTTCAAGTTTGCGCAGGACGGCCACATGACGCTGGCGGAATCGCAGCGTTCGGACGAGTTTGTGAGCTACTACGATTGGGAGATTGCAATCGCGCAGCCGGAGAACGGGGTGTACCAATCGGAATATTTGGTGCCGCACGAGAGGCTGGCGTATCTGGCGCCCGAGGACTCCGCCGCGTTTACGCGAGACGACTTGCCGTTCGAGTTGGTGGTCGAGGGGTTCCAGCGGAATTGCCAGCCGATGGCGATGGGACCCATGATGCCGCACGAGGGGGAGCTTGTCGACGGATTCACGCTGCACGGGATGCCGCTGGACAAGGAAGCGGAACGCAATATCGCAGGCGCGTACGCGACGGTGCGCGAGAAGAAATCGGGGGCCACGCAGAAGGCGATTCTGTGGGGGTTCAGCGCGCATCCCTGGACGGTGACGGTGGACGGGAAGCCGTATCTCATTGATCTGCGGCACCGGCGCTATGCGCTGCCGTTCACGATCGTGCTGGACAAGTTCACCCACGAGTTGCACCCGCGCACGCAGATGGCGAAGACCTTCATGAGCGATGTGACGAAGATCGAGAACGGGGTAAGCCAGGCGATCAAGATTACGATGAACGAGCCGCTGCGGCACAAGGGGTATACGTTCTATCAGGCGTCGTGGCAGCCGGCGAACCCGCAGCTTGGCACGCCGGTGAAATCGACGCTGGCCGTGGTGAAGAACCCGGCGGACCAGTGGCCGCTGTATTCGTGCATCGTCATCTCGGCGGGGTTGCTGATTCACTTTACCGCAAAACTTCTCAAGTACCTGCGCGCGGAAAACAAGCGGCTCGTGGCACGAGGGGCGACAACATGAAGCCGGCAATTGGGCGAGGGAAATGGGCCGCGCTGGCCGCGGCTGTGGTGGTGTGCGGCGCGGCGTATGGACAGGCGTCAAAACCCATCGCGATGGCGCCGGTGTGGGAAAAGGAGGTGCTCGAACTGGCCTCATCGCTGCCTATCCAGGACGGCGGCCGGGTGAAGCCGCTGAGCACCTATGCGGCGTTTACGCTTCTCAAGATGAACGGCGCCCGAACTTTGAAGGTGCCTGACCCGCGGAACCTGGGAGCGGACGGTCAACCGAAGGAGCGGCGCCTGACGCCCATCGAATGGCTCCTGGACTGCCTGTTCTATCCGGACGCGGCGGAGCGGTACCGGTGTTTTGTGGTCGAGACGTATGAGGTGGTGGACTCGATCGGGGTCAGCCACGAGGGAAAAAAGAAACGGGATCGGTACTCGTATGCCGAGCTAAGGCCCGGCATCGACAAGCTGTACCAATTGGCGCGGCAGTACAACACCGAGGCGGAGGGGGACACGCAAAAACTTTCGCCGGTCCAGGGGCAGATTGTGAACCTCGCGACCAACGTGTTCGAATTCCAAAGGATTCTGCATTACCTGGACTTTGCGCGCCATACCTATCCGATTGCGGAAGGATCCGCGGCGGCCCAGCTCATTCCGGAGAACCGCTATAGCGGGATTCTCGAGAAGTTGAGCACGATCGGCGTGGTGGCGATAGTGCTGGACCGGGGAATGGAAACGATCGAGGCGGGACTCGGCGCGGAGCGGGCGCAGGAACTGCGATCGATGATACCGGCGGGGTTCGGTGCATTGAGCGCGGAAGACCGCCGAAAGGCGCTGTCGGAACTAAATGCAATCGTCCAAGACGCAAGCCTGATGAGTGGCCGCGCGACGGGGCTGGCCTTGTTTCCACCGACAAAGGAACTGGGCGACCAGAAAGAATGGATCGCGGCGGGCGAGCTGTTCGAACCTTTGATGGGTTCGAGTACTCACGCGCATGAACAGATTCAGTTGATCGCGGAACTCGAGACGTTGACGGCGCTGCGCGATCAACCCGAGGCGTTCAAGTCACAGCTGGCCAAGTTTCACGATTCCGTCGTGGGCATCGCGACGGAACGAGGCGAATACAGCAAGGTGCCCATCGAAGTGAGTTTCTACAAGTGGAAATTCTTCTTCTGGGCGCAGTGGCTGTTCGTGCTGGTGTTTGTGCTGGTGGCGATCTCATGGATTGCGCCGGCCGCGCGCTCGATTGATGCGGCGGCGTTGTGGGGTCTGTTTGTGCCGACGGCGCTGCTCATCATCGGGATCACGTACCGCTGCATCATTCGCGGGCGGCCTCCGGTCAGCACGCTGTATGAGACGATCCTGTTCATCGCGGCGGTGGCCGTGGTGTGCGCGATAGCGATCGAGTTTATGAACCGGCAGCGCATCGCCTTGTCGGTCGGTTCGGTGCTGGGGGCGATGGGGATGTTCCTCGCGAACCGGTTCGAGGAGCAGCAGGGCGTGGATACGATGCCCGAACTGATCGCGGTGCTGGACACGAACTTCTGGTTGTCCACGCATGTGACGACGGTGACAATGGGGTATTCGGCGGGGCTGCTGGCGGCGGCGATTGCGCATATCTACATCATCGGGCGATTGATCGGATTTCGAAAAGAAGACAAGGCCTTTTACAAGAACCTCTCGCGCATGACGTACGGGGTGATTTGTTTCGGCCTGGTGTTCTCGACGGTCGGCACGGTGCTGGGCGGCATCTGGGCGAACGACAGTTGGGGCCGGTTCTGGGGCTGGGATCCGAAAGAGAACGGCGCGCTGATGATCGTGTTGTGGGAGCTGGCCATGTTGCACGCGCGCATGGGCGGGTACATCCGCGATCTGGGTTTCGCCGTCGCGTCTACGTTTGGCGCGATTATCGTGGCGTTCTCGTGGTGGGGCGTCAACCTGCTCGGGGTCGGGCTGCACAGCTACGGGTTCACGAGCGGCATCATGCCGATCCTGCTCGGCTTCTATACGCTCGAGTTGGCCGTGTGCGCCTGCGGCGTGCTGGTGTGGATTCTGGAACGATACCGCAAGCCGGCTCCAGCCGTGGCAACGGCGCCGCCGGAGATCGCGTCGGTGCGCAAGAAGCGCCTGCCTGCGAAGGCCGCGGAGTAAGGGCCGGAAAATTCCCGGTGACCGGGCGCGCCTTGCCTTTTTCCCTTCCTTGATGGGCGATTTCCGCGAAATCCCGCGTGCGCGGGGGCGCGCCAGAATCTGACGTTCGACGGACCGCGCCGTGCGCCGGAGGTGAGGCTCAGGGGGCGACGCGCACATCCTTCAGGACGAGTTGGACGGTGGTTTCCCCGCGCCACGTGTTCAGTTGGGGGGTAAATGCGACATCGAGCGCATCGGCCCCGTTCAAGGCGCGCAGGCGCTCCGCCATCCGGAATCCGATCGCATCGATAAGTTTGGGGCCGTCTTTGAGCACGACTTTCATGTGGCCGCCGCGCAGCTCGCGCCAGGAATCCACGCGGGCTTGCACGCCGAAGGCACAGAACACCGGCGAAGGATTGCCTTGGCCGAAGGGTTGAAGGAGTTCGAGCGTCCGCACGAGTTGTCCGTCGATTTCGGTGAGTGAGACCTGCGCGTCGATGTCGAGGACTTTGCGGAGATCGCCTTGGGGCAACTCAAGCGCGGCCTGTCGCTCGAAGGCGCGGGTAAACGCTTGGAGAGATTGCTCGTGTATCGTGAGGCCCGCGGCGGCGGCGTGGCCTCCGCACGCCACGAGGTGGTCCTTGCACGCTTCGAGGGCGGACGCAACGTTGAACCCGGCGACGCTGCGGGCGGAACCGCGGCCGACACCGTCTTCATCGAGCGCGATCAACACAATGGGGCGATAGTACCGGGACTGTATGCGGCTTGCGACGATGCCGATCACGCCGCGGTGCCATTCACGGCTTGACAGCACGATGGTGCGGTGCGCCGGATTGAAGGAAGTCTTGAGCATGGCGAGCGCCTCTTCGAGGGTATCGTTTTCGATGGCGCGGCGCTCTTCGTTGGCGGCGTCGAGTTCCTCCGCCATGACGCGGGCCTTGGAGGGCGAGTCGGTGAGGAGGAGTTCGAGGCCGGTGAGACCGTCGCCCATGCGACCGCCTGCATTGATGCGGGGTCCTAATTGAAATGCGAGGTCTTCGGAACGAACGGCGGCGATGGCAACGCCGGCGACTTGGGCGAGTTCGCGCAGGCCCGGCCGGGGGCGGGCCCGCATGTCGCGAAGCCCTTGGGCGACGAGGTCGCGGTTTTCGCCGCGCAGGGTGACGACATCGGCGACGGTGCCGAGGGCGGCGAGATCCAGGTCGTGCCATTCGCCGGTGAGGGCCGCGGCGAGTTTGAGCGCAACGGCGGCACCGCACAGGTCGGCCCCGACGTAGGACGGTCCAAGGCGCTTGGGGTTGATGACGGCAAGCGCAGGCGGCAAATCGCGCTCGATCGAGTGGTGGTCGGTGACGATGACGTCAATCCCCCCCGCGTTTGCGCGTTCGATGGCGTCATGCGCGGCAATACCGTTGTCGACGGTGACGATGAGCGATACACCCGCCTCGATTGCCTGCTCCACGCGAGCGGGGCTGAGGCCGTACCCTTCCTCGAGCCGGTGGGGCAGGCCGTAGGAACAGTACTTTATGCCGAAACGGCGCAGGGCTCGGACAAGCAGGGCGGTGCCGGAAATGCCGTCGACGTCGTAGTCCCCAAACACGAGCACACGCTCGCCGGCGTTGCGGGCCCGGGTCAATCGAGCGACGGCGATCTCGACGTCGGGCAGGAGAAACGGGTCGGACAGCGCATTGGACAGGGGATTGAGAAAGCGGCGCGCGGCGTCGGGCGTGGCGGCGCCACGCAGCCACAGGAGGCGGGCGATGACAGGATGGGTCCCGCAGGCCTCCGCGAGGGTGCGGCTCTGGGCGCGATGGTTCGGCGGCAATCGCCATTCACACATGCCGTCCGTTGACTTCACCATTTCTCCTTCGCGATGCGCACGATCGTTTCGACGACTTCCCGGGGCGTCATTCCTGTGGTATCGACTTCCACGGCATCGTCGGCCTTCCGGAGAGGGGCGACGTTGCGCGTGGCGTCTTTTTCGTCGCGAATGCGAATCTCCTCGCGCAGGGCTTCGGGGTCGTAGGCGATGCCCTTTTGGTCAAACTCCCGGGCACGGCGGCGGGTGCGTTCCTCGAGCGAGGCGTTAAGGTAGATTTTACACTTGGCCTTTGGGAACACCACGGTCCCAATGTCGCGGCCTTCACAAACCGTAGGGCGTTTCGCGCCGATTTGGCGTTGGAGTTCGACGAGGTGCGCGCGGACTTCCGGGTTGTGATCGAGCTTGGCGATGCACCGCGTGATCTCCGGAGTGCGTATGGCGGCGGTAATGTCCTGCCCGCCGACGAAGACCTGTGTGCCGTGTGGCGAATCGCGGAGTTCGAGGCGCATGGCGCGAGCGGCCCGGGCGAGCGCGTCGGCATCGTCGAGATCGACGTTTTGAGCGATGGCCCACCAAGTGGCGCCGCGGTACATGGCGCCGGTGTCGAGATAGGCATAGCCAAGCGCCCGGGCGACTTCTCGCGCGATGGTGCTTTTGCCCGCGCCGGCGGGCCCGTCAATGGCAATGATGTCGGTCGCGTTCTGCATCCACGTTCCCTGGGCGCCCTTGCGCGCTGCAAAGAGTCGCCGCGCGATTGGGTCAGGCCTGTACGATGAGGCCGTTCTCCCGTAGATATGTTCTCTCGACGTCGCCGTCCACAGTCTCGACGACGGTGCCGTGGGGCGGCGCGGGGTCGTCCAACAGATACAGGTCGGCGAAAATCTTGACGCCCGGGTCGAAACCGCCGGTGACGCGGGGCGGCGCTTTCGAGCTCGCATCCTCGGCGATGACGATCTGAAATTCCTTGCGAAGGGTCTGCGCGATTTCCCGCAGCGCCTGGCGCTGTTGGGCGGCGGTTTCGAGTTTCTTTTCGCGGCGTTCAACCCGGTTGTTGATCGTGCGAAGGGCCACGCGCATGAAGCCGCTCTGCAGACGCAGCATCTGGGGGCTGCCCGAGGCCTGGCCGCGGTCGCGTATGGCGGCCACGACCTGGCGCAGGAAGCGGACCGCCGGCAGCGGTCGTCCGTCGTTCTGGGTCTTGAGTATTGCATCCTGGATCGCCTGAACTTCGTCCTGATAGCGGGCGATGGCGGCATTCATTTCGTCGGCCTCGCGTTGCCATGCGCGAAAGCGTTCGCGCAATTGGGTCAGAATGGAGGCGACGCGCTTGCGATCGGCAGTGGGGGCGAACAGGCGTTCGCGGTAGGTGGCGATGTCCTGAAGGGCGTCGGAGATGTCCCGTTCGGACGGGCCTTCGGCCTCGACCCGCGCGATGTCCTCTTGTTCGCGTTCCGCATTCGCGGTGGATTCGCGGTTCGCGTCGTCTTCGTCGCCGAGCATGCGGCCTTCGTAACGGATGATCCGATCGAGCCGCTCCTCGGCGATACCGATCAGGGTCTGTGTGGCGGCGATGACGCGATTGACCAGCGAGAGGCGGTGCTCGGCCCGTTGAAGCCGCTCGGCGACGGGGTAGGCTTTTTCGCCGCCCAAGACGAAAACGATTCCGCTGCGGGCGGCATGTTCGGCCTCGGCTTCCGCTGCCTCAATATTGCTCTGAAGGATTGCGAGTTGACGGCGGATGCGGGCGGCTTTTGCGAGCATGCGGTGACCGTCGGGGCCGGGATCCTCGCCGTAGTCCTGGCACGAGATTTCGGGCCGCAGCACGATGGACAGGTTGCGGGTATCGGAACGGCGGAAGCGCCGCGCCGTAATGCGCTGCGAAGCCTGGAAGATACCGCCGAAGGCGTCGCCCTCGATGTGAATGCGAGGGGCAATGAACTTGCCCATGGTGACGCTTCCGTCGACCCGTATTTCCTTGGCGGCAAAGACGAGTTCGGGGCCCTCGGCGTGCCGGCAGAACACGCTGCCCCATTTCGACACGACGTAGCTTTTGACCACGAGACCGCGCGCGCACACGTTGCCTTGGCGGACGACCACGGTACCGGAGATGGTATCGCGGACTTCGCAGTGGTGAGAGGCGGCGATCCGACCCATAACGAAGCCGTCGACGCTGACCGAGCCGTCTTCGAGAACGAGGGTGACGTTTTCGGGGACGTTGTCGAGCACCTTGACGTGGCCGTGCTCAAGCACCATCAGCGGGCCGCGGGCCTGAAGAGGTATCCCGGCGAACAACTTGATCTCGCGCGGCCGGGCGGCGGCGATGTCGTCGGCGGTGACCACGTGATACCGCGCCGAGACCGCAGGCAAACCGGGCGCCACCGGGCCGGACGTGCGCAGCGCCTGCAGGGTGGGGAAGTGGGGCTCGATCAGGCCGCGGACCCGGTTGAACTTGTCTCGGGCGACGGCGCGTCCGCCGAGTTCATACACCTCGCACAAGACCTCGACCTGGTCCCACGTCAACTGCTCGGCACGCCCCTGTTCGAGTTCATCGATGATTTCGCGAAGGAGCCACTGGCGGCGCTGGCCGGGGGACTGAACGGGTTCGATGTGAACGGTTTTGAGCCACAATTCGACGGCGTGCGGGACGCGGGCGGCGTCGGCGAGTTTGAGGGGGTTGCCGGCATGGGAGCGATACCACCCCGCACACACGCTGATGTCCTGTATCGTGACCTGCGAGATTGCCTCGGGCGGGGCCTGGTTAACGTATTCTATGAGCCGCTCGAGCATGCGGCGTCAGAACGCGGATTGTGCGCCCGCGACGGCGGCGATGGATTGGCGGTACGGGGGGCGCAGAATGCCGCGTTCGGTGACGATGCCGGTGATCAGGTCGGCGGGGGTGACATCGAAGGCCGGGCTGTACACCTTCACACCGTCCGGCGCCGTCTGTTTGCCGAAGCCGTGAGTGACCTCGGCGGCCTCTCGGAGTTCGATGGGGATTTGGTCGCCGGTAGCGATGTTGAAGTCAAACGTGGACAGCGGAGCGGCCACGTAGAAGGGCACCTTGTGGGCCTTTGCGACGAGCGCCACGTTATAGGTGCCGATCTTGTTTGCGGTGTCCCCGTTCGCGGCGATGCGGTCGGCGCCGACGACGACGAGATGGACCCGGCCTTCGCGCATGACCTGGGCGGCGGTGTTGTCGCAGATGATGGTGACGTCGATGCCGGCGCGCATCAGTTCCCAGGCGGTCAGACGGGACCCCTGAAGGAGGGGGCGGGTCTCATCGGCGAACACGTGAAACCGGCGGCCGTCCTCATGGGCGCGGAACATGAGGGCGAGCGCGGTGCCGTACGAGGCGGTGGCGAGACCGCCGGCGTTGCAGTGAGTAAGAACGCCGTAACCGTCGCGAATCAGGCCGGCGCCGTGCTCGCCGATTGCGCGGCAACGGCGCGTGTCCTCTTCCCGGATTTCGTTGGCTTCTTGTTCGAGGCGGGAGATAAGCGCCTCGCACGAGATCGAGGGCCCGCATTCATCGGCCACGGCACGCATTCGGTCGAGGGCCCAGAAAAGGTTCACCGCCGTGGGCCGTGAAGTCGCGAGATGAGCGGCGGCGGCGGAGACAATCCGCATCACGTCGTTCGAGGACGCCGGTTTCTGCTGCTTAATCGCAACGAGAATCCCATATGCGGCGCACACGCCTATAGCGGGCGCCCCGCGCACACGGAGTGAACGGATGGCTTCCCAGACCTGATCAAGGGTCTTGAGTTCGATCTCTCGGAACTCGGTGGGAAGCAAAGTTTGATCGATGATGCGGAGCCCCCCATCCACCCAGCGGACTGTATTGACTGGCACTCGCCGGCTCTCCCAACTTGCCTTCGCGTCTGTATGCTATCGCACGGGGTCTTCGTAGGCAAGCCATTCTATGGAAATACGCGATAGGGCTTGGCGCGAATGGAGAGCACAACGCGTTTCAATTCAACCGAATCTGCACGTAGGCGATTGAATTGTCCGACCGGCCGGCGCCGAGGGCGTCAATGGTGGTGGACGGGGCGTTGCCAGCCCGCTCCGTTGCGAGGAGATAGCTCGAGAGAGGGGTCTGTAGCGGTACAGGGACCGGATCGGTTACGTCCAAGTCGGGGTGGATTCGCATCAGCACATTCCGGGGCTGTTTGCCGGAAATGTAGACCAAAGCGTAGACGGTCCCGTCGGGCATGAGGTGAAAGCGCGCGTGGCCGGGCTGCTCATCCTCGCTGCCTGGAATCAGGAGACGCCGCTCCGCCACCACACCCTGGCGAACGACGGCGAGCATGAGCGAATTGGTCGTGGACTTGCCGGGAAAAAACTTGTCGCGCATGAGCGGCGAGGCGACTTCCCGCTCGGTATACATGATGTGGGCGGCGCCGTCAGGCGCGATCCAGAGGTCCTGGTTGGTAATGTGGCCGCCGGTCGCATCAACGTTGGCGATCTCGATGGGCGGTCCAAAATCCTGGGCCGCGATATCCGGGGTGGATGAAAAGTAGAGGACTCGAAACACATAGTCCCATTTGCGCTGGGTTTGCTCGAACTTGTAGGCGCGCCACTCTTCGTTCGGCTCGACGATGTCGCCGATGGCGAGGATGCCGGCGCGGCCGTTCTTCAGTGAGACTTGCGGGTAGCAGGATCGAATCGGAAAGGCGACTCCGCCGTGTTTCAAGGGCTCGCCCTCCATGGAGAGAAGGCACCAGTGCTGCACGCTGGTTTCGGCGTCGATGTTGAACATGAGGAGTTGGGACGCGGCCGGGTCGGCGGCGTACCCGCGGTACGAATGGTCGGTGAACGTGGGGGTACCGGTCCATTGGGGAGACAGTTTCCGCGGCGAGAAGGGGCCGCGATCGACGTCAAATGCGAGGATGTGCGGCTCGCAGGCGCCGTACTGCGTGCCGGGCGGCATGATCGAGTCGTTCACGTTGAGATAAAGGGTCTTGCGCGCGTCCGTAGCGAGGACCGCCGGTTCGCGCTGGCGGAAGCCGTCGGCTTCGGCGCGAAGAGTCCAGCCGTTTTCAGTGCGCTCGAGGAGACGCCACCGGGTGTTGCACAGGGGCGGGATGTCTTTGCCGGTTTCCATTTGGCTGACGAACACGCGTTCGCCGATTCGCGCGATGGCGGTGCATCCGAAACTCCACAGAGGTCCCGAGCCGTTGTTCGGGCTTTCGTAGGTGTAGATGTCTTCCTCGATTATCACGCGGACGTCCGGAGCGGCACAGGCAAGGGCGCACGCGATTGCGGCAAGTAGGACCATGGCGGCGTTTCGCATCAGTCACGCGCTCGCGGCCGCGGCCAGAAAGTTCTCGAGACCCTTCTTCATGTGCGGCACGGGGTTGTCGGGATGGTTTTCGTATTCCATCATGATGGGGCCGCTGAAGTGGATCGCCTTCAGTTCGCGGGCGACGGCGACGAGGTCCATGTCGCCTTCACCTAAAACCTGCTCTTCTCCGCCGTGCTTCCAGTCTTTGAGGTGGAGGGAATGCACGCGATCGCCGAGTTCGGCGATGACCTCGTGGGGCTTCTCACCGGAGCGAATGACGTGGCCCGTGTCCACACATGCGCCGATCAGGGGGCTGCGCCCTTTGATGGCCGCCAGCGTGTCGGCGACTTTGTCGTAGTCCGCGCCGGGCCCGTGGTTGTGGATGCCGATCTTGATGTTGAATTCGGCGCATAACTCGTCGAGGTGGCCGAAGGAGTCGGGCTTGGGATTGGCCGAGATAACCTCGAGCCCCAGCGCTTTGCCAAACTCGAACTTCTTGCGGTTGGCGGCCTTGTCCGCGGTGAATTCCTCGACTCCGAAAACCGGCACCGTGACCCCGGACGACGCGATCAACTCCTTGATCGAGGGAAAGCCTTCGGCCGTGGTGTCGGGCGGGAAATGGACGGAGCAGAATTCAATTTCAGAAAGGCCAAGCAGCTTCAGTTGCGCGATGGCCTCCTCGGGGCTTTTGAAATGGCGGAAACTGTAGCTTTGCGCGCCGATGCGGAATGGAGCGGGCGCGCGGTCCGCGTCTTTTTTTGCGGCGTATGCCGCGCGGGACGCCGCCATCAAAGGCAGCACCGCCGCGCCGCTTAACAGGAATTCTCTGCGGCCGAGGTTGCTCATGGTGCGTGTCCTCCTTCGTTCCAAGATATCATTTTGAGGTGACACTACGCAGCTTCGGCGGCGGACGCAAACTCGCGGGACCGCACGACCCAACAGGCTACGATAAGCAAGGCTACGATAGAGCCCATCAAGACGGCAAGAGACATCTGCGCGCCCACGGGATACACCTCGCGCAGCAGTTCGGCCGGGAGTTCGACTTTTTCAATTTCGATTCGGCGGAACGGCAGCGGCGGCATCAGCCGCTGGACGTATTTCTGGAAGGTCAGAAAGTCGGCATAACCGGGAAGGGCGATGACCATTTTCTCCCAACCGAAGATGAACAGGGCGGAGACGATGACGGGGTGGCGCGTCATGGTGCTGACGGCGAGGCAGAGCGCGCCGTACACGGCGGCGGTGAGGACCGTCAGGGCGAGGTACCGCGCCAGGAGCGCCGCGTTAGGGCCCGGCACAGACAACTCGAGCCACCATGCGCAACTGAGGAACAGCAGGATCAGGGACACCACCAACAGGACCGACGCAACGAGCAGGAATGCGGCGTACTTTCCAAGAACGATGGCGGAGCGGGGGGCGGCGCGCGACAGCAGGAGAGGAAAGGTGCGGCCCTCGATTTCCTCGGACAGCAGGGAACACGCGTAGAACAGCGCGGCAAGCGGCGCGAGGGTGAATAGGTACAGAAAATCGGTCAAAGCGGCGAAGATTTTGAGGTTTTCGCGGACCGCATCGGGAATGTAGTAAACGGCGATGGGCGGAAGCAGCGCGGGAAATAGGATCAGCGCGCCCATAATCCAGGTGCGGCGCCGCCGGAAGAAGAGGATGGTGGTGAAAGAGGCCACGGCCGCGCAAACGTTCAGGAAACGTCCGGGATGCATAGTCCCTCTGCTGTTTGTACCGAGGCCGCCGAAGTCCATCGAAATGGGTTTGCGACCCGCGCCAATCGGTATTCCGTTATTCGCCCTCGAAGGGATTGCGCCATTCCATGAGTACGGCGCAATTGCGGGATTCCTCGTCGTCGAGATAATTCGGCACGACCCGCACGGGGATTCGCCCGCATCGCAACAAAAACGTAATGATGGGGTCTTGGCGTTCGCCGGTCAAGATCGAGGCGAGGTACTCGTCGGGGGACATGCGGTCGGCGACTGTGTGGTAGCCCGGCATGCGCGCGCCGCCGAGCAGGCGCTTCAAGCGCATGGCGACGACGACATCGTACATGGATTGCATCAAAAACTTACCGAGACCCAGCCGACGGAATTGGGGTCGCACGCTGATATCGACGATATACAGGGTGTCGCCGGCGCGGTCAAGATTGCGGATGTAGCCGCGATCCGTGATCTCGGCCCAAGCGTGGTCGGGCTCGTCCGGCGACCAGCGGACGAGCGTGCCGGTGATGGACCCGGCCATGGCGCCGTCCACTTCGATGCAGTGTGCGCCTTCGGGAAACAGCGTGACGTGATTGGTCAGTTGCTCCTGGTTCCACCAGAGTTCGGACGGGAAAGGCGGCGGAAAACACTCCCGCTGAATCTGTATCAGCTCCGGGAAATCGTCCCGCGTGTATTGCCGTATTCGCGCCGAAACGGGACGGTTGCGGTCGAAGACGAAGAACTCCCTCGCGTACACCGGGCTACTCCCAGTCGGGATAGAGATCGGTGCGCCGGTCACGCCATGTCGTAACGGACCCGCGGGCGCGCACTTCCTCGAGCAGCGTCAGGTCCAGGTCGGCGGTGATGACCGAATCGTCGTTGAGCAAGCCTTCGGCGACGATGCCGCGCGGCGGGAAAGGGACGTCGTTGGGCGAGATGATCGCGGCCTGCCCAGTGTTTACGCGCATGAAATCGACGGTCGGCAGGGAACCGACGGTGCCGGTGGTGACGACGTAGACCTGGTTCTCGACCGCGCGGGCGTGACAGCAGTAGCGCACCCGGTGGAAGCCGTGAAGGTCATCGGTGCAGGAAGGGCAAAAGATCACGTTGGCGCCGCGAGCCCGGACCATGCGCACAATTTCGGGGAACTCGATGTCGTAGCAGGTCAAGATCGCGATGGCGCCTTTGGACGTCTCAAAGACGTTTACGGTGTCGCCCCCCGCGATGTTCCATTCCATCACCTCCGTCGGCGTAATGTGGATCTTGGGTTGCTCGGCGATTGTTCCGTCCGGATAGAACAAGTGCGCGGTGTTGAGCAGTGTGCCGTCGCGCTCGACGATGTGCGTGCCCGCGACGATGTGCATGTTCGCGCCGCGGGCCAGCGACGCGAACAGGTCGCGGTACCGGGCCGTATACGCGGGCAGGTGTTGAATGGGTTGGGCCTTGCCGTCGGCGCCGGGAATGGAAAGCAGTTGGGTCGTGAAGAATTCGGGAAAGAGGACAAATTCCGCGGAGAATTCCTGGGCAATCTTGACGTAATGAATGCATTGCTCGGCGAACTCGTCGAACGACGCAATCGAATGCAGCCGATACGGGACGGCGGACACGCGCAGTTTCATGACAGGATCGAAACCACGTTTTCCGGCGGCCTGCCCAAGGCGGCCCTTTTGCCGCAGACGACAAGGGGGCGCTCCATCAGAATCGGATACTTCGCGATCGCGTTGACGATGTCGTCCGTGGAACTCGATTTCGAGAGGCCCGCTTTCCGGTAGTCGGGCTCCTTGGCGCGCACCAGCGCGTGTGCGTCGCCGCCGAGCATGCGGATGAACGCGCGCAACTCGTCCTTGGACGGGGGATGCGCGAGGTACTCGACAATTTCCGGTTCGATGCCGCGTCCGCGCAGGAGCGCAAGGGTTTCGCGGCTCTTCGCGCACTTCGGGTTGTGGTAGATGACGACCTTCTTCATGACGGCGCCGGCCGGCTCGCGCACCACGCGAACAGCGCATTCCATTCGCGTCGCTGCAATTCGATCAGGTCGCGAGGAGACTTTCGGTGCCTGGCCTCGACGGCGTCGATGAACTCGTGCGGATCGTAGTCCTCAATGCGTTTCATGGCGGGGTGTTCGCCAACCCGGTTGAACCAGTAATGGCTGTTCCCAAAGTCGCCCTCGCGGCGATGCATGATTCCGTGCCAGAACGAACCGGTCGCATTGTTGATGTTCTGGCTGATTACGTGGCTGCGATCCAACTCGTCAACGTAAAGCCAGAGCCCCGCGCACAATTCGGGTCGCGCCGCGACGGCGGGGTCCTTCACGATGTCTTCGACGAGGGCGAGATGACCGAGCGAGGCGCCGCGCGCGACGACAAGCTGATTGAGCGCCTGGTCGAGCGGATAGGCGTCAAACAGCGGCTGGACCGCCGTGGCGATGGGTGCGGGCAGCTTCATGTTGGTACTCATTACATTTCGCGTCCACGAGTTCCTACAGCCAACGATATTCTGGCGGTTCCGGAGGCGGGTGTGCAAGCGGCGCCACGACCGCACCTGCAATCAGGGACGCCGATCGCGTCTCATCAGCCACTCGCGCAGGCCGATGACCGTCTTGGCGTCTTCGATTTCGAGGTTGTCGAGCAGGCGCGCCGCCTCGTCGGCGGTCACCTCGACGATCTCGACGTGTTCGTCGGACTCGAGGTCCTGCTGGGTCTTTTCGAGTTCGTAGGCGATATAGATTTCGTCGCGTTCGTTCGTGAAACCGGGCGAGCAGTAGCAGGAGGCGACGTGTTCGAGCCGAGCCGCGCGGTAACCGGTCTCCTCCTCGAGTTCGGCCTCGGCGCGCCGCCTCGGGTCTTCGCCCGGTTCGAGCCGGCCGGCGGGGAGTTCGAGCACGTCCTTGCCGACGGCGATGCGGAACTGCCGCACCAACACCACGCGGTCGCCCAGCACCGGCACGATGCCCACGCCGCCCCCGTGCAGCACGATTTCGCGGTGCGACTCGGCGCCGTTGTCGAGCCGAACGCGGCCGACCTTCACGGAGAAGATTTTCCCCTGGTATAAGGTTTCGGCGTGAATCCAGGTTTCGTTCATGTGTACGGAATCCTCTGTGCGCGGTTGGATCGGACGAATAGCTGAGTGTAGTCAATGGAGACGCGGGGATAAAGCGGCGGGTGGGCGGGGGTTGGTTGTCGACCGCGGGGACACGGGGGAACAGGGGGAAAGAGGAGAAGGGAGAGCGTTTTTCTCGTTCGCAGGTTTCTGATGCTGGAACTTCGCGGTGGGAAGGATTGATTAGTGCGGATTTTTCACACCCGCGGGCAATGAAGGATACAACTTCGTGCGGCAGATACCTTTATGCAGCGACAGGGAAAACGGGCAGTTGGTGTGAAAAATCCTCACCCGATTGACTT
>BTUX01000007.1:0-44039 GCA_045863315.1 Candidatus Hydrogenedentota bacterium
CGCATACGTCAAGAACCTGAACGCAGCGGAGGAGGCGCTCGCCAAGGCGAGGGCGGCGAACGATTTTGCGATGATTCAACACTGGTCCAAGTCGGCGGCGTTTAACGGCGGCGGCCATTTCCTGCATTCGATGTTCTGGACCGTCATGGCGCCAAGCGGCAAAGGAGGCGGAGGCGAACCGACGGGCATGTTGGCGGACAAAATCAAAGAAGACTTCGGCAGCTTCGCGGCGTTCAAGGCGCAGTTTTCGGCCGCGGCGAAAGGAGTCGAGGGATCGGGCTGGGCCCTGCTGCACCACCGCGTCACGGACCATCGCCTGATCGTCTTGCAGGCGGAGAACCAGCACAAATTGTCGACGTGGGATTGCGTGCCGATCCTGGGCATTGACGTGTGGGAGCATGCCTACTACGTGAAGTATCGGAACGATCGCGCGGCCTACGTGGACAACTGGTGGAACGTCGTGAATTGGGATCAGGTAGGCAGAAACCTCGCGGCGCACATGCGTTCGGCCAAGGCCTAAGGCGCTGAAAGCGGCGGTCCGTTTGTGGCGTCCGGCGGCCTCGCCGGGCGTCGTTCATTCGGTCAACGCCAACATATTGGCAAATACGCGCAGGGCCCCCGGGTGCAATTCGCGAATCTGCCGGTACCACCCGAGTGCGGTGTAGATGTAGGCGCCCTTGCCGTACTGCGCGATAAGAAGGGCGCCCGGCGGGATCTCCTCGCCGGGATCGCTGCATGCAAGCAAGGGGGTGTACTTTTCGTCCCACTGATCAGGGAAGTAAAGGCCGCGTTCCTGTATCCACCCGTCCCAATCGTCGGCGTGAATTCTGTTGGGCGCATTGAATACGGGGTGATCCGGGACCAGCACGGTAACCGGAGCGTCCTCGCGCGTCACGCGGTTGCGCGAAAGGCGGATCGGGTAGGGCGCGAACTGTGGGTCCCACTCCTCCGTCTTCTGATAATTCACAATCAGGTTGCCGCCGCGCGCGACGTAATCGAGCAAGGCCCGGTTGTTCGCGACGAGGTCAGGCCGAACGAGGTACGCCCGGATGTCGACAAGGACCGTCGAGAAGCGGTCCAGTCGGTCCGCCGCGAAGTCGTCCAAGGTGATGGCTTTGTGGTGCACGCCCATCTTCGCGAGCGTCTTCACGAAGGTGTCGTCGTAGCTCTGGACTACCCCGACGTAGATCGATTCGGGCACGCAGAGATCCACGAGCCGGGCCGCCCCAATTTCCGAATCATCAACGGTGTCCACGACGGCGTTCAGCAGATATTCGCGCGGGGCAAGGTTGTCGCCGATGGTCGCGCCCACGGAAATGACGCGCTGCTCGCCTTCGACGGAGAATTGGAACGGGACCCGCCGTTCGGCCGGCAGGAACCCCGGCGCCATCGACAGCAGCAGGTCGCCGGTGATCGGCCCCGGCGCGTGGTTGGTAAGCGCGAGTGTGAAGGTGCAGGTGTGCTCGTGACCGCGTCGAACCAGATACGGCGCACCGACGAAGTCGACCTGCACGGGAGGCGCAACGCGTAACGTCACAGGCTCGCGCAGTTCGAGGCGCGCATCGGAGGCCGTTGCGCGAGCTCTCGCCACGACACTGAAGTGGGGTTCCATGAAATGCGGATCGAACAGGCGGCCCGCTTCGGGGACCGTGAATCGCGCGGAATCGGGGACTGCCAGCGTCAATTCGGCAGATCCGGTTTGCGAGGTTGTCAGGTCGACACTCACGGCGGGGGGCGCGGTCGCGGCGAACCACGGCGCAGGCTCGATTGCGAAGACAACATCGGAGATATCCCGCTCCCCAAAATCGGTGATCGCAGCGGTCACGCGCACCGATCCGCCGGGTATGACCGTCTCGTCGTCGACAGCGACGGACAGCCGCAGTTCAGCCGCCAAGGCGGCGGCCCGACCGACCTTCAAGCCGTACCGAGCAAATTCCGGGGAACGCCCCTTTCGTTTTTCGGCCCGCGCCGCTTCATTCATCAGGGACGGCTTCAGGCTTTCTCGTGAGGACGGCAGCCGGACAGACCGCCAACGGGAGGGAGGGAGTGTGGAGGAACCGGACCGCGCGGGAGAGAGGCGGTCGTGTTTCAGCAACCGGAGCAATTCGGCATTCGGCGGCGGGGCCGCCCCGTTGACGTTCGCGTGAGCAGACTGCTTGACTGGCAGATACGCCGCGTGAATCCGGCCACTTCGGTACAGGTCGATAAAGAACCCCATCCCCTGTGAATCGTGTTCGTCAAGGGCCATCGCGGCGATTTCCGCATAGGTCTTCCCGCGGACCGGATCCAGCCCATTGAAATCCACCCGAGTAGCATCGGGCGCGTGCCGCCACGCGCGGAGGTAAAGCACTTGGGGCTGCCACGGAGCGATTCCTTCGTCTTCCAACTCAGTAAACCGGGTAGCATCTCCCGCGGCGTCGAAGGCGTCCTGGAGGGCGATCCCAATCGCCTGGTGATGGCCGTGATCGTTCTGGGTGCCGTGGTTCGAGATGATGACGTCCGGCTGTGTCAACCGGATGACTCGCGTGAGGCGCCGGACGGTCTCTTCGCGGCCCCACACTTCAAAGGTTTCTTCGGGCGACTTCGAGAAACCAAACTCGGGCAGGTTGAGAAAGTGCAACTCCGCACCGGTGACGCGCGCCGCGCGCATCATTTCGCGAGTGCGAATTACGCCGAGTTCGTTGTAGAGTTCCGGCCCGATTTCGTTCTGGCCGCCTTCGCCCCGCGTCGCGATGACGGCGATGGTCTTGACGCCGTAACGTTTCCGGTACAGAGCAAGCGTCGCGCCGTCCTCGTCATCGGGGTGGGCGGCGACACACATCAATCTCAGGTCGGTACGCAGGTCAAGGAGGGCCTGCTGAAACGCTGCTTCGCTTAACGCCGGTTCTTGTGCGGCGGCGCAGAGCGAACCCATGCCCATCGCGACTGCGCACGCTGCGATCCGAAACGCGTGTGTTTTCATGGCGCGCAGTATAGCACGGCCGATCCCGGCAGCGCCGTTGAGCGGCTCGCAGTCGAGCCTCTCGAATGTGTATGCTCGTTGCCATGCGTATTCGCGATCAGCGCAAGAGACGCGCGGCTTTGTTGGCCGTCTCATTCTTTGCCTTGTCAAGCGGCTGTTCCGTGTTCAATGACAACTTTCGTCCGGTCGCGCACGGGGCGCTGTATCGATCCGGTCAACTGAGTGCGACCCGAATCGAATATTTCGTCAATAAGCACGGGATTCGCACGGTTATCAACCTGAGGGGCAGCCGACCCGATGAAGGGTGGTATCGGGACGAAGTCGCGGTGTGCGAGCGGCTTGGGGTGGCGCACCACGACTTGGAATGGTCGATGAAACATATCCCGGAGCCCGAATCCCTCGCACGACTCGTAGATCTATTCGGGTCGGCGGAGCGCCCCATTCTCGTACATTGTCACGCCGGGGTCCATCGGGCAGGCGTGGCGTCCGCGGCCTACCGGCTTGTTGAGGGCGCTTCGGCGGACGAGGCGTCGGAGCAGTTCGGGCTGTTTTTTCTTGGAGCGCCGATCGGCCGGGTGATCGAACTGTACGCAAACAGCGAACGCCCGTTTCGGGAATGGATTATCGAAGAGTACCCCGCCATTTACCGGCGAGAAATGAAAGTCGCGTCGTCGGTCCCATGATCGCTCCGGATGTAAAAGCGGTCCTGTTCGATATGGACGAGACGCTGATCGAGAACACGCGTTCTTTTCAGGACATTGCACGCGACCTTTTTTATTCGTTCGGAGACGCGCTCGCGCCCGTCTGCTTTGATGAATTCTGGCCCGTATTCTGGGGAAGGGCCGTCGACATGTGGAACATGATGGTCGACGGGGTACTGGCTGGAGACGTCGCCCGGTCATACGTTTTTATCAATACATTGCGGGCCCTCGGGGCGGATACGTCGCTTGCCGACGCGATGCTGCTGAAGACGGACGAACTCCAGTTGGCCGCCACCCGCCTGCCGGGCGACACGGTGCCCGTCCTCCAGCAGTTGCGCCGCGCGGGCCTTCGCCTGGGCATTGTCACGAACGGGTTCAAGGCAACGCAGTGGATGAAGGTTTCGCATCACAAGTTGGATGAGCACGTCGATTTCGTGCTGGTCTCCGAGGAAGCGGGCTCGCATAAACCCGACCGCCGAATCTTCGAGTTGGCGCTGGCGCGGGCGGAGGTGCAAGCGACCGAAGCGCTGTTCGTCGGCGACATGCCGGACAACGACATCGAAGGCGCGAGAGGAGCAGGCATTCCGGGCGTATTAATCGATTTTCACGGCCGGTTTGCGCATGACAGGGTCCCCGCCGTCGGACGCATCAGCAGACTCTCGGAATTGCTGGCCCCCGGATTCCTGCTTCACAACTGAATCGGGTACGTTCGTCTGCGCACGGGACGGTGACAGGCCCGGCGCCGCAATTCGCTAGCCCGCATTTCTCACCAGTCGCTCCCGTCAGCAAAAGCTACTGGCGAGAGACGCTCTGCACAAGGCACGTGAGTGAACGTAGCGAAAGTGTTTCACACCCACGGCGTTTTTTGTCGTGCCGCCCCGTGACGAAGCATAATGGTATGCGCTATACGATGTGGTATCCGCTAACGCGCGTGGGTGTGAAACACCCGGAATTGGCGCTTTACGGGGCGGGGTCAGTCCCCGTGCCAGGCAATCTGTAAGAGGAGTCCACGATGGACGTCCACAGACAAGCCGAGGAATTCCGCACAGACGTCCAAAAGTTGCATGACGAAGTCGCCAAGATCATCGTGGGCGGCGAGCCCATCGTTGACGGTGTGCTCACCTGCTTGTCCGCGGGGGCATTGTCTTCTCGAAGGCGTGCCCGAACTGGGCAAGACACTGCTGGTGCTGACATTGAGCGAGGCGCTGAGCCTGCGTTTCTCGCGCATCCAGTTCACGCCGGCTCTTATGCCGGCCGATATCATCGGTACCAACATTATCGCAGACGACGAACAGGGCAACCGCGAGTTCCGGTTCCGGCCCGGTCCCCTATTCGTGAATATCGTGCTCGCGGACGAAATCAACCGGGCCACGCCGAAGACGCTGTCTGGCCTGCTCGAGGCCATGCAGGAGTGCACGGTATCCGTGGCCCGGCGGATTGACCGGGTCGACGAGCCCTTCTTCGTGATGGCCACGCAGAACCCGAGTGAAATGGAAGGGACCTACACCCTCCCGGAAGCGCAATTCGACTGATAGTTCTTCAAGCGGGCGGTGGATTACCGGAAGGAAGCGAAGTTGATGACGAGACTCGACCGCACCATCCGACGAGACGTGCCGCACGGCGAACGTGCCATGGACGCGCATTCAATCGCCAAATGGCGAAGTCTTGCCCGAGACGTGCCGGCCGCGCCGCAGGTGGTTAATCACGCCATGCGGCTGGTGCCGGCGACCCAATCCAGCAGGGAGCATTCAAGGGACTTCGTCAACCGCTGCGTCCGTTACGGCCCAAGCCCGCGCGGCGCGCAGGCGCTCGTGCGAAGCGGCAAGGTCAACGCCCTGCGGGCCGGCCGCTTCAACGTGAGTTTTGACGACGTCCGCGCGGCGGCACTCCCCGCCCTGCGCCATCGCATCCTTCTCGACTTCACAGCCGAAGCCGAGAACATGACATCGGACCCGATCGCGGCGGACGGGCCGGCGCAGCGGGACACGCAAGCGGAAGTCGCGTGAACGGAAATGGCTGCGATCGACCTATTTCAGACGCTCTCCCGGTTCTACGATCCCATCATGCAGCACGTCGATTACGATCGCTGGTACCTCGTCGCCGGGGCGCTGTCGCAGTTGCTGCCGAGACCCTTTCTCCATCTCGATACGGCGTGCGGCACGGGTCGGCTCCTGAAGAAGCTTCGCGTCGATCAGTGGCGCAGCTTCGGCGCAGACCTCTCCTTCGCGATGTTACAGGCCGGGGCGAGGAACGGCCACAGGCCGCCAATGGTATGCGCGGACCTGCGCGCCCTTCCCCTCTTTCAGTCGATGGACTATGTAACGTGCCTGTTCGACAGTGTGAACTTTCTGACCCGGCCCGACGACATGCGGGCGGGCATTCGAGAGATGGCCCACGCGCTCCGACCGCAGGGTATCCTGTATTTCGACATCGTCACGGAACGGATGGTGCTCGATCATTTCGCCGACCAGGAGTGGGTCGAGGAGCACGGCGGCTTTTCCACGCGATGGTCCTGTGAGTATGATCGGCGATCGAGGACGGCCGAGTTGCGCATTCGGATCAACAACGGCGATCTGCACACGCTGTACGAACGGGTCTACGCAATCGACGAGATCGAGGCGGCTTTGCGCACCGCGGGTTGCGAACTCATGGGCGCATTTGACGCGCAGACCTGGCGCCGACCCAAAGCCAAGACGGTGCGGATTGACGTGGTGGCCGTGCGCGGCAGCAGCCGCCCATATGCCAGGCCGTTCCGGAAAATCCAATCGCTCGTTCGGAGTATGCTAAGCTAGTCCGGATTTTTCACACCCACGCGCGTTGGAGGATACAACATGGTACAGGGCGCACCGTTATGCATCGTCGCCGCGAGGCACGGCAGAACAGATGGTGGGTGTGAAAAATCCTCGCCCAAATCACTCCCATGCTTTCTCCATAGCATTTCTCACCAGTCGCCCCCCCGTCAACGGGGGCGACTGGTGAGAAATGCGGGCTAGTCGTTGAGGGGTATGAGGAATTGGAGTCGGGGGAGCGCAAGAATAAGGCGGAGGAACGACGTAGTGACTCCAGTAGGTTCACGGCCCGGACACCGGCCGGATTCAGGCGTTACATGGACCCCAATCGGACGCTTTATTCCTTGAACCGCCGCAGACCTTACCGATGCCTGATCTGAACGAAGAAATCATACGCAGCCTCAACAGCGGCGTCATTGCCCTGGATCGCGTGGGTCGCGTCATAACGGCGAATCCCGCCGCCTGTTCCTTTCTTGGGCTGCGTCCCGGTGAACTGTCGGCCGGTATGCCCCTTTCCCGTATTGAACATGCCCGTCCGCTGGCGGAATTGCTTCAAGACGTCATGCAAAAGGGTGAACCCGTGTCGCGGCATGAGATTACGTTGACGCTTCCCGGCGGCGTCATCAAGCAGATCGGCCTTTCCGCAACGGTGCACAGCGGCCCCGGCGCGTTTGACGGGGTCGTGGTATTGTTTACGGACATGACGGAGCGGCTGCGCCTGGAACGAGCGGCGGAACTGAACCGGCAGTTGGCGGCGTTGGGCGAACTCACGGCGGGCGTGGTGCACGAATTGCGCAACCCGGTCAGTGTGATCAGCGGTTTGGCGGAACTGCTCCTGCGCAAGCTCGAGAAGGAAGACATGAAGTACGAGGCCGCCCAGACCATCCTGCGCGAGGCCGTTGCGCTCGAGCGATCGATCTCGCAGTTTCTCGGGTTTGCAAGACCGTTCGAGCTGCAGATCGGCAGGTGTTCTCCTATTGATTTAATCGACCGAACGGTCCAGTTGTGCCGTCGGCGCGCGGAGACCAAGCAGGTCCACGTCGCGCCGAATTCGGGCAGCCACCTGCCTCCCTTGCATGCCGATCTCTACCGCTTCGCACAGGCCCTTTCGAACATCGTGAACAATGCGATCGATGCGGTGCCGAGAGGAGGGACCGTAGAGCTTTACGCGTTCGAGGACGGCGATTCCGTCGTCTTCGAGATTTCCGACAACGGCCCCGGAATCCACCTGAAACCCGGCGAAGACCTGTTCACGCCTTTTTTTACCATGAAGGAAGGCGGCACGGGCCTTGGACTCACAATCGCGCACCGGATCATTACGGGGCATGGCGGTACGGTATCGTACGCAAACAAACCGGAGGGCGGCGCAACCTTTACGGTCCGTCTCCCATTACCCCGGACGAACTGAACGTTCGGCGTTTGCTCTCCCCCCGATACACAGGTCGGAGAGTCGTTCCAACATGGGCGGAAGTTCCCTGAGGTCCCGTATACGCAGGTCGGGCACAAACTCCGGCCCGTCGTTGGTCCTGTGCTCGTATATGCTGTCCACCAGCGCCGCCGTCATGCCGACGCTGTGGGCCCCGCACACGTCACGGTGCGGCTTGTCGCCGACGTACCACGCGCGGGCGGGTTCGACGCGCATATGCTTCAAGGCATGGTTGAAGATGGACGGATCGGGCTTGTTCATCCCAAATTCCGCGGAAAACACCATGCATTCAAACAGGTCGAGAATTCCGCCGTCACGGAATAGTTGGCGGTGGTAGTCACTGACCATCAGTGTGTTCGAGACAAGCCCGATGCGGAAACCCATTTGCGCGACGCGGTGCAAGGCATCGTGGACGAATGAATAAAGGGGTCGCACCTCCCACCGCGCGAGGACGCGATACCACTTCTCGAGATTGGAATGGTCGATGCCCGCCCGGGTCAACCACTCCGCTATGATGGGGCGGGCATCCATCGCGGGACGCGGCTGGGGCAGGGCCTCGTAGGCCTTCAAGATGGCTTTCGACATGCCCATGAACCATTCGCGCGACTGACCGTCGGGCACCCCGCCAGGGAATGATTTCGGAAATCCCGCGTCATCCCACATGTCCGCCGATTCCAATAATACGCCGCCCATGTCGAACAAGACGGCTTCCGGTCGAGTTACCATCCATTTATACCTTTCCAGAGAATAATACCGATTGTGGACTGCGGCAGCTCGCTGCCGCTTTGACGGGCGAGCATGCCCGCGATCTCGAAGTGAACAACCCATTATCGCAATACCTCGCGCGAAAAGGGAGCAAGCTTTGTACCGGGAAACAGCCGCCGGCGGCCTCATGAGGCAATACGGCAGCAAGCTGACTCATGGGGCTTTGCGGCAGCAAGCTGCCTCATGGAGCTTTGCGGCAGCAAGCTGACTCATGGGGGGAAAACGGCAGCAAGCTGACTCATGGGGCTTTGCGGCAGCAAGCTGACTCATGGGGCTTTGCGGCAGCAAGCTGCCTCATCGAGCTTTGCGGCAGCAAGCTCCTCATCGGGCTTTGCGGCAGCAAGCTGCCTCATCGGGCTTTGCGGCAGCAAGCTGCCTCATCGGGCTTTGCGGCAGCAAGCTGCCTCATGGGGCTTTGCGGCAGCAAGCTGCCGCACTCCAAGCACTGCGCGCGGCCGAGGTGGCGGGCACAGGCAGTACGGGTCATGAATCAACGGGGTGCCGTTTCGGTGTTGGCATATACTCTTGACGAAGGGGGCGGGGTGGCGTATTGTGATGGGCATCAACGGGAGGATTGTGTGGTGCGGAAAGTGGTGACTAGCGGATGCGTAGCCATGGCGGTTGTGATTGCATCCGGCTGCGGGACGTTGGGGGCGGTTTCCAATCTTGCGAACGCGATAGTGGGAACGACCGTGAAGGCAGCGGACTCCACGGTGAAAACAGTGGACAAGGCCTTACAGCCGAGCACGTATAAGAGCGCCAGGGGCACCACCCGCAGTTATCATGAGTCGATATCGGCGCCACGCACGTCGGCCCGAAATTTCGACGCGGTCAACAATGTGTCGAGTTCGGTGTCGGAGGCGAAGAAGGGCAGCCCTCAGTCGGCAAAGTACACAAAGAACAAGAAAATGAAGAGCAGCTACAAGGAAACGCAGAAAAAGGCGCGTAAGCGTCAACGTCAGAGCAATCCGTGATGGCTGTTTTCTTTCAGGACCTGGCTGTCGTTGGTAATGGGGTACGTGCCCGGATAGTGTGAAAACTCGATGTGCCCATCCATGTAGAGGACGTTGGAACCTCCGGGCAGGTGGTTGAAGACGATCTGTGCGTCGCCGCTGTCGGAGAACTCTCCGCTCCCGTAGGTGTCCCACATCACCGGCACCTCGCTTTCCGCACGAGATGCCCTCGCGGGATCGTTGATGTCGGTAATGAAGAACCGTTCGATACCTTCCTTCAGGCGGCGGACTACGTCCGTACCGGCAGTTCCCGTGGCGGCGGGCGGCGCGGGCACCCATGGCGGCCAAATGCTGAGGTCGAGAGGTAGGTCAGTGCGATAATCTTTATAGCGCACCTGACCGACATTCAGGATTATGACGTCGCCCAGGTACGGGTTGACCGCTTTCGCGCCCCAGATTCCGTAAAACTCGCCGATGTTGGTTGAAACATAGCCCTTATACAGGTACGAGCGCGCCAGCTCCGCGCACTGGTAGTAATCAAGCGATGTGATGTCGTGCGCGCCCGCGGCCTGTTTCTTCCACGCTTCGAAATCGCCGTCGGACGGCAGCCGCTGCAACACACTGGCCCATTTGGGATCGCCGCCGGGATCGCTGGGGCACCGCGATATGCCGAGGTCCGTCACGTACTCGGGATAAACGGCCGCGGCGTGGGGCGATTCGAAAAGTGGACTGCTGCGCGCGTCGGGGCGCACGCTGGTGTACGGCGATGGGGGCGGGTACGCGCCCTTGGCCTCGGATGCGTACATCTTGAACGCGACACTGAATTGTTTGAGGTTGTTCTGGCAACTCGCGCGGTGTGCGGCTTCGCGAGCGCGGGCGAGCGCAGGCAGCAGCACGCTCGCCAGAATGCCGATGATGGCGAGCGCAACGAGCAGTTCGACGAGAGTGAAAGCGAATTCATTCCGACGGATGCCTGTATACACGGTTGGAGACGTCCGGGCAAGGCCCTGCCGCTTACGCGCATCGGGTTTGCAATGTCGGTTCAACATTCCGGCTCGTCGTCACCGGGGACAAGAATTCCACATGGCCCCAAGCTGCATGCACGAAGCGCGATGGAATGTCCAGTCATTCCACGGCGCGGACGGCATAGAGGGTCGCCTTGTGCAGAAGGATCTTCAACCGTGTGTCGCGTTGCACGAGGGAATGGAGCCGGTTTACCCGCCACTGAAGCGGAATGTCGGCCGCGTTTCGGCCTTCGATACGAATGGGGTGTAGGTTGCGAATGGGCTCGCCGCCCGCGTCCACGGGCTGGGCCACGAGCCAGCCGTTTGCGGTATCGGCATCGAGCAGCAATCCCTTGCGCGGCATGGGGAACGGCCGGGTCGTAAATACCCCTTCATCGTCGGCGTGGACGCCCGTGAGACGGCCGTGCGGGAATTTGACGGTGACCATTCCGCCGTCCTTCCATATGGCGAAATGCAGCGCGTCATTCAGAGGGAACGGGTCGGCATAGCTCCAGAAGCCCAAGTCGGTGTCGCGGAAGGGGCGCTGCCAGACCACGGCGTCATCGCTGACCAACAACTCGTGTTTTAAGATCGCGCTGTGCTGCTTGGGTTTGTCCGGATCGCCGTAGTATTTCATCAAGTGGCCAAGATACTTGCCCGAATACGCGAATACCTTGAACAAATAGAATTCCGTCTCCGGCGCGTCGCCGCCATCGGGCCGAAGGAAAACCTGTTGCGGCGACCACTGGGCCAGATCGGGCGACCGGCGCAGGCTGATGACCCGCCGGTACTTGTCCAAATTGTCCGGGTAGGGTTTGTCCGGCCAGTCTTCGAGCGCAGTCTGGTACAGGAGGTACTCGCCGTCTTTTTGAACGAGTGTGTATGCGTCGTTGTGCTCGGTGAATACCGCGCCGCGCGGGTCTTTAGTCCACGTCAAGCCATCGCTCGACGAGGCGAGCATCGCGCCGGCTTCGCCGTCCGCCGGTTGGTCCCAATAGAGCATGCGATACTGGGATTGGTCGCGTACGATTTGGAAGACGTTGAAGCCGCCCCAGGTGGGTTTGTGCGGCGAACGGCGCATGCACACGTTGTTCACGCCACCCCAGGCCGGGGGACCGGGATCAATCTCGAGGGGCGACCAAACGCCGGCGCGGATTTCACCTACGCAGAGGGTGCGTTGATCGCTGAAGTCGTTTTCGCCGGCGTTGACACGTTGGTACCAGATACGCACAGAGCCGTCCACCGGCAGAGCGGCGACCGGCGCGAACCACAGTTTCGGGCGCGATTCGTCCCTAGCGAGAAGCGTGTCGCCGGGCTCGGGCGTCATCGCCAGGACCGTGACGCCGCTACCGCCGACGGCGTCGTCGGGCGAGAAAAACCGGAGCGGCAACGAATCGGCAGAAACAGTTACGGTTACGAATATCGTGAACACGACGGATTGGATGGCAAGCTTCACGACGTTGCTCCCTGTGATTTGGAAGTCACGGCCCCACTTCGCATTTCTGTTCCTGACATTCGCCCGGCGGAAGTTCCCCGTTCTCGCCTTCGCCGGAGCCGGGGATGCTTCGCACCAGCCGGTCGAACTCTACACCGGTCGCACGCATATGGGCGACACGCACCCGATGGTATAGGGCCAGCGCCGCCGCCAGCGCCGCGTACACTACCAGCACGGACCAGCGCTCGGTGAGCACGATAAAGAGGAATCCAACGGTGACGATCAGCGTGATCGTCGTGCATAGAGCCAGCAGCCCGATCGGGAATGTTACGTAGGCGTTGCGATACAACTCGGGGTATTTCGCCGGCAACCGAAGCGAACCGACGCCGATCGCGGCGGTGATCACTTGAATGCCGACGGCCGCCATAAGGCCGTAGAACTCTTCGTCCATGCGGACCAGCAGCAGCGCCGCCGCAAGCGCAAAGAAGGCGGTAACCGAAACGAGCGGGGTGTGCGCATGCGGGGCGACACGACTGAACGCCGCGGGCAGGACTCGGTCGCGGGACTGCGCGAACAGTTCGCGCGGCAGGGCGACAGCAGCGGCGTTAAGCGACGTGAGGCCGGCCGTCACTGCACCGAGGCCGAGGAAGGCGACGGCCCAGCCCGGAAGGAACATTTGGGCCGAGGCGGTCAACGGCGCATTCTCGGCCCGGTACGCTTCCGGCGAATAGGGCAGGGTGTTTACGAAGATCATGCTGACCATTATATATAGCGCGGCCACGATCGCGCCTCCAATGAGCAAGGCCAGGGGTATGTTGCGTTTCGCGTGCTGTATCTCCTCCCCCATTTCAGCGAGCACTTGAAATCCCATGCAGGAGTTATAGCAGAGGACGACGACCAGGAAGAAAGCGCCGGCCTCGTCGCGCGGACTGAGGGAAAACGTTAGGTCGGCGTGGAGCAGGCCGGCGACGCAGTAGATGCCCAGCGCTACAATCATCTGCCCCACCATCAGGACTTGGAGGCCGATGGCCAGTTTCAGTCCGAAGAGCATGATAACGTAGAACACGAGCAGGACGGCGATGGCGCTGATGTGCGGCGAAAGTCCGAACGTCATTGTCGAGGGAAGCTGGCTGGTAAGGGCCACCATGGTCAATGCGGTCGAACACGCGCCGGCAACGACGATGACTCCCGAGGTGACCGTACCCGCCATGGGAAACAGAAGCCTGCTCGAGAATAGATAGCCCGCGCCCGCGCGAGGCATGGCACTGGCCACCTGAATAATCGGGATCGCCCCGATGATGGACACGATCATGGCGATCACAAAGGCAAGCCAGACGGCGTTGCCGGCTTTTGCTCCCATCGAGCCGATCAGTGCGTACAGTCCCGCTCCAATGACGGCGCCCACCACCAGCGCTACCGCTCCTGGAAGGGTGATGGTTCGTTCCAGATGGGGAGGTCCGGGGGGGTGGCTCATGGCGCGTTTGCATTCACCACGCGATCGTGCCAAAAGGACTTGGCCTGGTGGTGGTACTGGAGCACGTCATCTCGCTTGACGGCGTCATCGATCGTGATTTGCTGAATTCGTTCTTGCACCCAGTCAAGAAAAAATTGCGCGGAGGCCCGGCTGATCCGCCGCTCGTTCGCGCCGATTTCGACATAGAACGGCGCGGTGGAAGCGAAGCGAAACGTATGGTCGTTGCTTGCGATGGCGCGCACAAGGAACCAGCCGCTCTCTTCAAAACGGATCGCACCGATCGACCGCGGCCTGTTTTTCTGTTCGAACGCGACCGTTCGACTCACTTCCCCATTCTGTATGATCTCGATCGCAGGAACGCGGTCGCGAGAGCGGAGCCACGCATCCAGTCGAATCGCGATGGGCGAGCCATCGGATGAGACAAAAGTGTGACCGGGCAATTTGCCGTTCGCCGTCACGAGAAGGAGGGGCCCGTTTGTCACAAAGCAGCGCCCCGCGCGCAGTCCCTCCCACCACTTCTCGTAGGTCAAGTCGCCGTCCGCATGCACATACACGCGATTGTACCCGACGGGATTGGGCAGGACCCCCGACGCGCTTCCGGCCGACGGAGGGATGCGTATGCCGCTGTTCAGGATGTGGTAGTAGATTTCCTGCGTCCAAAAGCCGTTGCCGCGCGGGGGAGGCAGCCGGTCCGCGTCGCGCGGCTTTCCCCAGGCTTCCGAAGGGTACATTGTGGAGCGGCACATGTGGTTATTGGCAAGACCGATCGAGTCGCCATGGCCGAGGGCCAGCGCAACGGGCACGTCCCACCAGAACGGTTTTTCAATGTCGACCCAGGTGTCGGCCTCTGACGCGACGCGGTCGAGAAATGCCATCGGCGAAGGCCATTCGCGTTCCGCCTCGGCAATATCGAGCGGCGATTCGCGATTCAGGATCAGAAAGGCTCCACCCTGCCGTTCGTCCTCGCCGCCCATGACGTGGTAGAAGCGATGACCGTCGAACGAAACCAGCGCCTCCTCAGGCCGGGCACGTTCCCTCCAAATGTTGCGCGCATTCCACCATGTAAGGACGGGGGCGACATAGAGATCTTCCGCTTTCATCAAGACGGGGACGTCGTCAAGGGGGCGGTGCACGTGCAGTTCGCCCGACCACCAGCCCCTGGCCCGCATATCAACCAGCCGGCGCAGTCGCAGAGTGAGGCTCTTGCTTGCGTTCGCACGAACGATGACGGAACCCGAGATTGCCTCGTATTCTGGGCCGCGCTCAACCTCGTAGGCGTATTTCCCGGTTGGCAGTTCCAGACTGACCCGCCCGTCGCACACGAAATGATCGTGCCAAAAGGGGCGGCCCGGGGCGCGCACCGAATTTCCGTCCGGACCCTTCAGATGCACGCGAAACGCCACCGGCGCGCCATTTTCAGTCGCTTCAAGCGCGAGGGTTCCGGTCTGCGCGAGACAGGGAACGATCGCGATTAGAAACAACGTCTGTCGGCCCGGTAGCCCCATAGCGGTCAACTCACTCCGTTGCACAAAAACTCGCCGGCTTTCGAATTCATCTCGGACCCTCCGGTACAATGATGTGGGGATTAAGTGTAACATCGGCAGGCAGAGAGAGGGAACCAATTCGTGAATACCTTACTTTGTGCGGCGGTTGCCGCACTCGCGGGATTAATCGGGGGGGCGGATCGCACCGCGGGTTTTGACGTGCGCATGTATGGGGCCCTGGGCGACGGGCACACCAAGGACACAGCCGCGATACAGAAGGCCATTGATGCATGCGCGGCGTCGGGCGGGGGGACCGTTCACATCGCGCCGGGAACCTATATATCCGGCAGTCTCCACCTGCGCAGTCATGTCACGATTCGACTCGATGCGGGCGCCACGCTCAAGGGGAGCAAAGACCTCGCCGACTACGATCCGGTTGAGGAACTTGGGTTCAAGAACGACGCCGATCGCGAGACGTCCTTTTTTCACCACTCGCTCCTCTGGGGCGAGGACTTGGAACGAGTGGGCATCGTCGGCGAGGGGACGATCGACAGCAACTGGGACTCCAGGCGCGGGCCGAAAGCGATCGCGTTGAAGCGCTGCCGGTTTGTTCACATCGAGGACGTGCATATCGTCAACATCCCCAATTACGCGATCAGCCTGCTCGGAACAGACCATGTGAATATCGAGGGCGTGACGATACTCAACGGGTTTGCGGATGGGATCGATCCGGACGCCTGCCGGAACGTGCGGATTTCAAACTGTCATATCGAGACGTGGGACGACGCGATCGTGCCGAAGGCGAGTTATTCGCTGGGCGAGCGGCGTTCCACTGAAAACATCACGGTGACCAACTGCTATCTCGCCACGGCCTGCAACGCATTCAAACTCGGCACGGAGTCGGGCGGCGACTTCAAGCGCATTGCGTTGAGCAATTGCGTCATGGCGGGGCTGCAGGGGAAGCGCGACGCCATTTCGGGAATTGCAATCGAATCGGTTGACGGTTCGAATATTGACGGCATCGTCGTTTCCAATGTCAGCATGGTCAATGTGCGCGCGCCCGTTTTCATACGACTGGGCAATCGGGGGCGCGATATGCAGACGCCCGTGCCGGGAACGCTGCGAAACGTCTCCATCGACAATGTGGTCGCCGCGAACGCTTCCTTGACGTGCAGTGTGACGGGAATTCCGGGGCACGCCGTCGAGAACATCGCGTTATCGAACATTCGCATTATGTTCGCGGGCGGCGGACCCTATAGGCCCGTTTCGGAGACGGTGCCGGAAATGATCGACAAATACCCGGACGCGGACATGTTCGAGGCGCTGCCCGGGTACGCGCTCTATTGCCGTCACGTCCGAGGCATTTCACTCCGTGACGTCGAACTGTCCTATGAAGATCCCTTTTGGCGCATTCCGCGCGAGCAAGGCGCCACGAAAATTCGGCCGCTGGCAGGTGCGGCGATCGGGGCGGAACCGGAAGGCGAAGTCGGTAATGCAATCGTGTGCGACGACGTGCAGGGGGTCCGGATTTCTGGTCTCCGCGCGCAGCCGTCGAAAGCCGGAGACGCCGTTATTCGTCTCGCCGCCGCAAGGGACGTACTGATCTCGTCAAGCGTGGCGATGCCGGGCACGACCGTGTTTGCCGAAGTTGTGGGGCAGGAATGCCGGGCCATTCGGCTTGTCGGCAATGCGCTCGATATGGCAACGAAGCCGTACGCCTTGATCGATACGGCGGAAGGGGCGGTGGCCGCCGTCGCGAACACCGGCAGCGATTAAAGCCTTTCTCCCATTCGCGGAGCAGTCCGGTTGTCGGGATTCTTCCGCATCGGAGGCCGTGCGGTCTTTATTCGTCGAAGGGCGACCATCGAATCATGCGTTGAAACAATAGGTAACGTTCGAGGAACGCGGCGCGGCCTCGGGGTCGGCGCCGCGCCTCTTCGCGGAACGCTTGTTGAAGCCACGACTTGGCGCCCTCGCGAGGATATCTCGCGACGACCTCGGCGCGCGTGGTCCGGGCAATTTCCCACGCGCGCAGACCGAGACAATCAAGGGCGGCCGCTTCGTGTAGCAGATGGGCTTCGACTCCCTCGATTGCAGAGACTACAACGTTCATGTGGAGCAGGATCGCCTCGGACAGTGCGTCACGACGGGCCGCGTCCCAACCCGCGGCTTTGGCGTAAGCGGCCGCGCCTTCAACGCTGTCCAACGTAAAACACTCGGCATGTCTTGCGCAGTCCGCGTACTGTGGCGTAAGGCCAAGATCGTGCAGCATGCAGGAGGCAAACAGGAGTTCATCGTCGAACTTCAGTGCGGCGGCCTGCGCAAACAGCCTCGCCCATACGTAACAGCGCGCGCAGTGATTGAATAACACCGGCGGGGACACCTGCGCGCAAAGTTCGGCGGCCTTCCGGGCGGCATCCGACGGGGGAGGCAGAATCGATGAGATATCCGCGCGAATGGAATTGCGATGCAACATGCTCGCCACCATACTCGCCTGAAACTTCAGCGCCTGAAGCACGAACCGCACCCGATCACCCGGAGTGAGGGCACCCCAGTTCCTGCGCGCCCACTGAATTGTGCCGACGTTGGCGTTCACGCCGATAACGGTATCGAACCGGCGGCCGACACACAAGGGCGGGGGTCCGGCATGAAGCCCGACGATCGAGCAAAACGTCGTGACACCGTCGGTTTACGTAATCCCTTTGGTCCTACACCCGGTCAGACGGTGACCGTGTGAGACGCCCCGGCGCTCGATTGGTGCGGGGCTGTGCTTCGGGGCGCCGCAAGTCTGGGTTTCATGTCGTCTGCGCCGTCGCCGGCGTTGAAAGCCGCAAACGACCCGTATCGAATGGGAGCGTGTTTCGCTCGGTCATTCGGCGACGAAACCCCAAACCCAGGGAGGAGTGTGCCGACGAATTCCGTCAGTCATACCTGCGTCGAGTTCTCCGGCTTCATAGCAACCCGGCCGGTTACCATTTCCAATCATTTTCACAGGCCGATCCGACTCAGAGCGGTCGCGCTTGCCGGCACAGCGACGGCGATGTTGGCGCCGACCGGAGTCGGAGACTTCGGGTCAAGTATCCACCAACTTCTTCACCCAGGTTCGGTATCGCTTCAGCTTGACATCCCCGAGGTTCTGCTGTTCCGTGACTTCAAAGTTGCGCAGGAGATCGGACTGGTCCTGGGGTGTTAGAACGTCGTCGGCGAGTTTGAAAAGGATTTCGTTCTCTTTGTAGATGTGCGCTGCGAGCAGCCTGGCATACGCGGCGAGGTGCCGCGCAAGCTGCGCCGCGGCGTTCGCGCGGCCCTTCTTGTGGGCGTCCAACGCCCGCTTGATCGCACGGACCTCCTTGCGGCCGATATCATGCTCCGTGAGCATGCAGCCGACGGGCCCCATGAACCGTGAAATTCCGCGCGCCTCGAGCATCGGAAAAAAGTCCGCCTCTTCCTTGCCGTGGTGGCACTTGTCGACGAATTGCTGGAAAAAGTCGACCATTTCACCGATGAGTTGTGTGTCGACTTTGCCGGTCTTGGCAATACGCGAGGCTTCCTTGCTCGCCGCGGCCACGACATTCAGAATCTCGTCGTGCTCTTTGACCAATATGTCGGCGGCCCTCATGGCGAACCCCTCGAGTCGGCGGCTGCGCGCCGTATACCGGCAAGAAGCGGACAGGGCGCGTGAATAGTGTACATAAAAGTCCGCTATGGGGCAACGGGGAGGCGCAACACCTGTATCCACATTCGCCCCGCTTCAGATGTATGCTCCGCCCTTGTAAGACTGATCCTGCTTCAGAATCACGTTGACGCAGGCGGGTTTTCCACTGGCGAAGGCGCGTTCCAGGGCGGGTTGAATGTCTTGGGGCTTTTCGACGAGTTCGCCGTAACCGCCCATGGCTTCGACGATTTTGTCGTATCGGGTGTAATTGAGCTGGGTGGCGACGAGGCGCTGGTAGAAAGCGATTTGCGGGCGCATCATCTGGCCCCAGGCGGCGTCGTTGCCGACGATGCCGACGATGGGGAGGTTGAAGCGGACGGCGGTGTCGTACTCAAATCCGTTCAGTCCGAAGGAACCGTCGCCGTAAATGATGAGGACTTTTTTGTCGGGGTGGGCGATCTGAGCGGCGAGGGCAAATGGCATGCCGACCCCGAGCGTGCCGAGGGGACCCGGATCCATCCACATGCCGTTCTTTGGAATCGGCACGACTTTGGCTGCGGAGGCCACAATATCCCCCCCGTCTCCGATAACAATCATATCGTCGCACTTCGCAACGAAGTCCGCGACTTCACGGCACATGCGGTCGGCTTCGATCGGCACGGCGTCGGACCCTTGCCGGGCCCGTTCGCGCGCGTCGAAGGCGTCCTCTTGCGAGCGGAGTTGCGCGCTATGCGTCGAGAAATCAAGCGCGATCTTCTCGTCGTCCATGGCGCGCATGAGCGCATCGAACGAGCAGGCAAGATTTCCGACCAGGGCCGCGTGTGCGTGGCGGTTGTGGCTGATGAGGAGGTTGTCCATCTCGAGTTGGATGATTTTGGCGCTCTCCGGGATGGTTTGCCCGAACTTCATCCGAAAGTCGAGTATTGTGCCGGCAAGGATTACGACGTCCGCCGCCTCGAGGGCTTCGCGGCGCGTGCGATTGAACAGATGGCTGGAATCGGGGGGCAGGGCGCCGCGGCCCATTCCGTTCGTATACGCGGGTATGTTCGTCTTTTCCAAAAAGGCGCGGAGTTGGGGCTGCGCGTTGGACCATTTCACACTTGTGCCGGCCATAAGAACGGGACGCTGGCATTCCTGAAGGATACGCAACGCGGTTACCACTTGTCCGTGGTCGGGCGAAACGAGCGGAGGCGAAGTCGAAATGGGCGGAAAATACGTTTTGTCCACGTTGGCTTCGTTCATAAGGACATCCATCGGCAGTTCAAGAAAGGCGGGACCTGGGACGCCTGAGACCGCATGTCGAACGGCGCGCTCGATGTATTCGGGAATGCGCGCGGTGTCATAGCAGGCGGCCGCGTACTTGGTAATGGGCTTCATCAGGCTGACGTGGTCCATCTCCTGCAAGGACCCTCGGCCGAGGTTTGCAAAAGGCCCCTGCCCGCCCAGCACGAGGATTGGCGAATTGGCCCGCCATGCATTGGCGACGCCCGTCACGCAGTCGGTCACGCCCGGCCCCGCGGTCACGGCCGCCACACCGATCGAACCGGGCCTCACCCGCGACCACGCGTCGGCGGCGTGCGTTGTGGCCTGTTCGTGGCGCACGTCGATGATGCGGATGCCTTCGTCCAGACACCCGTCGTAGATCGGCATGATGTGCCCGCCGCTCAAAGTGAAGATGCACTCGACACCGGCGTTTTTCAACGCGCGCGCGACCAACTTCCCGCCGTGCGACATAATCACTCCTTTCCGGTTCCGGGCGGGCCCGCCCGGAGTACAGCAGCCCGATATTGGCCTTCGGTAAGCAGGAAACGGGATACAATGCTGGATTTTAGTTATTGGATTTTGGATTAGGCAAGAAAAAAGAGACACCCCATGGGGCCGCAATCCAACAAAAGTCCGGCGACTACGAGGGATGCGATACGTGTGCTCGTCACTGGCAGCGAAGGACTTGTTGCCATCGAAAAGGTTGAGAACGCCTACTTTGGCTTTCGTAGCGGACGTATCTCCAACTCGCTGATTAGGGTCCCCGGCCCGGTCGTGAGGATGTCGCGGCAGGCCATGCCGACCTCGGCAGGGGTCACTTTCCACGCGTGGTCGGCCTGAAGGCCGTGGCGGTGCGGGTCGGAATCCACCGAGCCTGGGAATATCGTGGTGACTTTGATGCCATAGTCCCGAACTTCCTGAAGAAGGGATTGCGAAAATCCGGTCACGGCGAACTTCGTCGCGGCGTAGGCGCTGCCGCCGGGCAGGGGCACTTTGCCGGAAATCGAGGAGACGTTGATGATATGGCCCCGGCCCTGCGCCTTGAAGTGGGGAAGGACCGCGCGCGTGGCGTAGAACAGACCGCTGATGTTGGTGGCGACCATTGCTTGCCACTCGTCAATCGAGAGGTCAAATACGTTCTTGCGGATGACAAGACCCGCGTTGTTGATCAATGCGTCAATTCCTCCAAGCCCTTCCACGGCCGCCGCAACGGCATAGAAGGTCTGGTCGGGATCGCGCAGGTCACAGCCCGCGGTGAAGCAGACCCCGCCTTGTTCCTCGATACTCTGCCGGAGGTCTTCGAGAAGGTCTTTCGATCGCGCAAGCAGGCCGACCTCGTGGCCGTCCATCGCGAGAAAGGTGGCGATCCCCTTTCCGATGCCTTTGCTTGCCCCGGTTACGAGCACTTTCATGCAGGCAAAGGAACTATCGGTTGGGGCGATTCGTTCGCCTCGGGTGCGGTGGCGATTGCATCGGCCACGGCCGCGAGGAATTCACCTCGATTCAGCGGCTTGACGAAAGTGTGGAGGGCGCCCATTTCCTTCGCGCAGGACAGATTGAATTCGGCGTTGAAGGCGTGAGCGCTGCCGGAAATGGCGATGAAGCGGGCATGGGGATAGTCGCGCCAGAGCTCGAGCATTGTTTCGATTCCGTTCATCCCCGGCATGACCATATCGGTGATGACGAGGGCGGGTTTGTGCTCGACGAACAACTGAGCGCCCTCTCCCCCGTCCGCCGCCTCTATCACGTCGTAGCCTTCATGAGCGAGCATGTGGGCAAGGGAGCCGCGGAAGACGTCGTTATCGTCGATCAGTAATATGCGCTTCGCGCGCCTCGCTGGTAAGAGATCAGACATCTTTCTCGCTTTTCCCCCGAATTCCCTTTTCGGTTTAGCCGGCTGTTCGGTCCCCTGTCGACTACATCAGCATTCTACCATACCCACTCTCACGGCTAACCCGGATTTTTCACACCCGCGGGCAATGAAGGATACAACTTCGTGCGGCACATACCTTTATGCAGCGACAGGGAAAACGGGCTGTTGGTGTGAAAAATCCTCACCCGATTGACTTCTATTCTATCTCCTGAGCATTTCTCACCAGTCGCTCCCGTCATCGGGAGCGACTGGTGAGAAATGCGGGCTAAAGCAATCGTACCGCGAACCCCTTGCAGTGCGAGGACTTCCATCAATGGAAAGGCGAGGGTCTCACCCTCGGAACGGGGAAGGAAAAGCGCGTCGGGGCGGGGCCTAGCCAATGTCCGTCTCCGAAAGGAGGAAACGCGTAGGAGGCGCTAAAAGACGGCAGTCGGTAACCCGCACTGCTCTTGACCGCCCTCCGTGCAGCAGCCCTGAGTCGAGGCGAAAGGCAATGCACCAGGCTCAACGGCGGAATGGCATGCACCGTGGAACCAATGCCTTTCCAACTGCGCGGAAGTCGACAAGATGCGGCAGGCCGCCTGCCCCGACGGCTTAACCTGAACGCAGCCTCTCTACATTCGGAGGGATAATAGCATACTTTGAGGCGGTTGTCTCCCCCCTTTTTGGCGATGCGAGGCACGGGCCGAACGGTCGGGGAGGGCGCTTTCCGACTCCTGCGCCACTCGTCGCGTAACATACTGATTTTCCAACACTTACGAAAGCGCCGCGAAATTCGGCCTATCCCGTATGTTCCGAGCGGTCAATCGAATGTAGCGGTCTGTACCGCCTTTCGGTATGCTTATGCCTGTCATCCGGGAATTCCGTTTCCCGTCGGGGATAACTTACGTGTAAGGGCGGGTGACGATGTCTGCGCAGCCAAGGAGGAAAAGTGCTGTATGTCTCATCACATGTTCGTGACAACCACAAGCGGGCTGCGCCGGAATGCGCCTCCGATGATACTTTTCGAGAAGGCGAAACGACTTGGGATTTGGAATCCGAGTGATTTGGATTTCACGAAAGACCGTGACGATTGGTGTTCGTTGAGCGAGGATGAACGCTCGTTGCTGCTCCACTTGACGTCCATGTTTCAGGCCGGCGAGGAGGCGGTGACGATTGATTTGCTTCCGCTCATCGCTTCCGTGGCTCGGCAGGGACGCATCGAGGAGGAATTGTACCTGACGACATTTCTGTTTGAGGAGGCCAAACACACGGATTTCTTCCATCGCTTTTTGACGGAGGTGGGCGAAGGCGCGCGGGACCTGAGCGGATTTCATGGGCCCCACTACCGGACGCTGTTTTACGAGGTGCTCCCCCGAACGATGCAGGCACTGAACGCGGACGACAGTCCGGCAGCGCTTGCGCGCGCGTCGGCCACTTACAACATGGTCATCGAGGGTATGCTGGCGGAGACGGGCTATCACGCGTATTTCACGGTCTGTGACAAGTTTGGAATCCTCCCGGCCCAACGGCAGGGCATTGGCTACACCAAACAGGACGAAGCCCGTCACATCGCGTACGGCGTCTACCTTCTTTCGCGCCTGATGGCGGAGGACGGGTCACTGTGGGAGGTCGTGGAGTCTACGATGAATGAACTTCTTGCGCCGGCGCTGGGAGTCATCGAAGAGTCGCTGGGCCAATACAACCCGGTGCCGTTCGGCCTGGCGGTAAGCGATTTTACCGATTACGGCCTGCGCCAGTTCGAGAAACGCCTCGACCGGATTCGTCGTGCGCGGGGGACGTCATTGTCGGAGATCGACCGGATCGCGCAGATCGCAATCGCGGAGGACGACGCATGAACCCCCGATCAACCTCGAACAAACGATTCCCGGGGTTAGCCCGGATTTTTCACACCCGCGGGCAATGAAGGATACAACTTCGTGCGGCACATACCTTTATGCAGCGACAGGGAAAACGGGCTGTTGGTGTGAAAAATCCTCACCCGATTGAATTCTATGCTATCTGCTGAGCATTTCTCACCAGTTGCTCCCGTCATCGGGAGCGACTGGTGAGAAATGCGGGTTAGAGCGCGTTGCGTGATGTGCGTTCGAACACAAGACGGTGTATAATCGTGCCAGGGATGTGTTGAATAAGTCATTTTGTACGTGTACAGCCGGATACAGACAAGCGTGTTCACTCTGGGTCTCGTCCTGCGGAGACGGGCGCGCCCGTTGCGGGCGATTTCTATATGACGTTCGATGAGTTTGGGTTAGATGCCCGGCTGCTGCGGGTCCTCCACGAGCAACGAATAGTCATTCCCACCCCGATTCAGGCACAGGCAATCCCTGTGGCGTTGACGGGACGCGATCTCATCGGGGTGGCGCAGACCGGCACAGGCAAGACGCTGGCATTCTCATTGCCGTCCCTGTCCCGACTTGCGACGGTACGGCCGAACCGCAGCATGATGCTGGTCCTTGCGCCCACGCGGGAACTCTGCGTGCAGGTCCAGCGGGTCATCGAGACGCTAGCGAAACCCCTGCATATGCGAAGCGTGGCAATCTACGGCGGCGTCAGCATCGGCCAGCAGACCGACGAACTCCGAAAGGGACGCGAGATACTTGTGGCGACGCCGGGACGCTTGCTGGACCACGCGGCGAGGGAACACCTGCAATTCAACAACATTCGTGTTCTCGTACTGGACGAGGCCGATCGGATGCTCGACATGGGATTCATGCCGGACATCCGGCGCATCGTGCGGAAACTGCCGAAGGATCGCCAAACTCTCATGTTCTCGGCGACGTTTCCGGACGAAATCGCGCGGTTGGCGTCCGAAATGCTCCAGGATCCGGAGCGGGTGAGCGTCGGCGCGGTCGCCCGACCGGTCGAGACGGTGCGGCAGACACTGTATACCGTGATGCCGGAAGACAAGAACCGACTGCTGACGCAACTCCTTCGCGCCGAGGCCATCACGTCGGCGGTGGTGTTTCTTCGGACCAAGCAACGGACAGACCGGGTCTACCACTTACTGCGCAAGAACGGGTTTAAAGTCGCCGTCATTCACGGCGACCGTTCGCAGCGTCAGCGCGAGCAGGCGTTGGAAGGTTTTCGCAGCGGGCGCTATTCAATTCTGGTGGCGACGGACGTGGCGGCGCGCGGTCTGGATATCGAAGGCATCACACACGTGATCAACTATGATATCCCCCCGACACCAGAAGACTACATCCATCGAATCGGGCGGACCGCGCGCGCGCAGGCGGAGGGCGACGCTGTAACGTTCGTGTGCCCCGCCGAGCACCTGCAATTGGAGGCAATCGAACGGACACTAGGCCGAAACCTGCCACGTCAGGATTGGGAGGGCGCGCCACCGGTGTTGTCGCTATTTGCACCGGATGATCAGGGCAAGAAAAAAACCGGCCCACGCCGGCCCGCGCGACGCCTGCTTCGACGCCGCTAACGAATGTAGACCGCGTCATGTGGCGCCCCGCAGACTCCGGTGTGTATCCGGGTTTTCCGTGTGTGCAACGTGATATAGGGAGAAGCGCGAGGCGCCGACCATGACGAAGCCGGATTTTGCGCGACCCACCGGCATGTTTGCGGGCATGCCGATCCTGCATTGGCTGGCGCTGGGCGCGGTGCTTGCCCTGGCGCTAACCGTCCGCCTGTATCGGATCACGAGTGAATCCCTCTGGTTCGACGAACTGGTCACCTATACCTGCCTCGACAGACCCACCTTGATGGAATTTGCGCGGCGAGAGGCGTATTGGGACATTCTGTCCACTCCCCTCTATTTCGTATCGGCTTATTACTACGCAAAGGTTTTCGGCACGGGCGAACTCACCATGCGGGTGTTCTCCATCATTCCCGGGATGCTCGTGGTTGCGGCACTGTATTTCATTGGGAGGCGGCTGTTCGGGCACACCGCCGGCATCACGGCGGCCCTCTGCGCCAGCCTGGCGAAACTGCAGATATACATGTCGCAGGAAATCCGCAATTACGCGATGTGGGTGCTACTCGCTATTTTCGCGATGTACGCACTGCACGAGGCCGTCACCACCAACAAACGCCATTGGTGGATTCTCAACGTGGGGCTGAACGGTCTCGTCGCGCTGACCCATCTGTTCGGGCTCTTGTTGCTGTTTACCCAAGGCGTGTACCTGCTGATTGTTTATTGGGGTCAGTGGCGCCGCGTGCTTGTGTGGGGGTTGGCGCACATCCCCTTTCTGGTCATTATTCCCATCTGGATTGCAAGCATTACGTCGGGCCGTCTGACCGACGAAACCGATTGGATACCACCCGCGCACAAGGACCGGCTTATTGGTGCGTACTTCTACGTGTATGCCGGAAGCAAACTGGACGGCATGGACTTCATCCACCACTTGCCGTTCCAGGTACCCGTGCATCAATTACTGGGAATCGCGATGATCGTGCTGAACCTTTGGTGGATCGCGGCGTGTTGCTGGAAGGAGTTGACGGAAACCGGCTACGCGGCGCAGGGCTACCGGCCCAAGAGCGCCCTGCTGTTGTTGGCGTGGCTGATGGGCCCGCCGCTGACGTTGTTTCTGGTGTCACGGTACATTCGCCCGAGTTTCGTGGAGCGCTACGCGCTGACGGCAATGCCGGCATTGTTCTTGATCGCCGGAGGCGCGGTCGCAGCCCTACCGAGGCGACCATGGCGGTACGCCGTGGTGGCGATGCTACTTATCATATATCTGGGAAATCTTGTGGATCTCCAGCGCCCGATTCGACCCGATTACCGGCAGGCCGGCAACACCATCCGATCCCATGCCTCGCCGAATGACAAGGTGTACACCCCCATCGAGTTTACCTGGTTCGGTCTCAGCCACTACAGCGGACTGGACCAATCGCATTTCGTGATCAGCGACGACTACGCGCGCAAGGCCGTCGAAGCCGTCGACACTGGGCAGGCCGCGTGGATTTTCATGCTGCACGTGCCCGGTACATGGGACCCGGAGGACGTCGAGTCGCTTCTCGCCGGTAAGCCGTTCGCGGTGACCCGTGACCGTTTTTCGGGTCGGTGGGACGTCTACCTCTGGCATGTCGCTCCGGCCGGAGGGTAAATATGCCGCTGCCCTGCCTGGAATACGCGGGGCGGCGTTCAGGTCGGTGACGAATCGGACCGCGCGCCAGACCCGAATGTGTCGACCACGAAGTCGATGCAGTATACTGGGTTTTGTAACGCGTCGGAGGAAGTTCCAATGAACAAGACAGCGCTCATTCTTAGCGGCGCATTGGCCGTCCTGTTGGTCGTTCAGACCTGGCGCGTGCAATCGCTTCAACGCACTCTGGAAACCCATCGGGCAGCGCTAACGAAGGCGACGGATGTTGGAGCGATTGTCGGGAACGGAATGACGGCGGTAAATTCGGGTCCGGCGGCGATACCTGACAAGTCAGTCTTACACCCGGAGAGTATCGGAGGAGCCGCTGAGTTCGGGCCCGAAGCGTCGGCGCGGCTGCAGGCGTGGGGCGAGCAGCGCGCGGCGAGTGACAACAGGGCCGGTCGGCGGTCGTCCGCAACGAAGAACAGCGAAAGCTCGGCGACACCGTCGAAACAGAAGAAACCCGAGGCGAACAGCGCACGGGAACGGGACCTGACACGGGATACGATAGCCCAGGCCCGCAAATGGGCGCTGGACGGAGATTATGATTCGGCGATCACCGCGATGCGGCAAGCGCTCGAGTCGCAGCCGGCGAACGCGCAGTACTATCGTGAGTTGGCCAAACTGTACAGCGACCTCGGCATGCTCGATGAAGCGTTGCTGGTGTACAAGGACTGGGCGTCTGCGCGGCCCGAGGACGCGCAAGCCTACTATTCGCTGGCGAGCATGTACGATGCCATGGGAATGAATGAGGAGGCGCTGAGTTACCTGCGCAGGTACGAGGAGGCGAACGCGGGATCGCCGGACGGGTATGCGTCCATCGCATCGTTGTACCGCCGACTTGGGATGCCGGACGAGGAGTATGGAGCGCTGGCGGCGTGGGTGGACGCCGCACCGAATTCCTCGGCGGCGGCCCTCGCACTTGCGGACTATTACCGCCGTTCCGGGAACTATTCGGCAGCCACGCCGCAATACCAGCAAGCGATAGCCATGGCGCCAGGGAACGTCTCGGCACACGTCAATCTCGCGCTGACGTATCAGCAGATGGGGCAGCACCAGGCTGCGCAGGGCCAATTGCTCTATGCGCTCGAATTGCACCCTGGGGACGCCTCGATTTGGATGCGCCTTGGAGAATCCTACCGCCGAAGCGGCGACATGGGCGCTGCGCTTTCGGCCTATCAAACGGTGCTGGGCCTCGAACCCGGTTCGGCATTCGCACTTCGCGCGAACCAGCAGATCGTGCGCATCCAGCGGCAGATGTCTCCGCAACCAAAATCGAGGACGATGCTGGCGGCCGGCTGACTGGGCGAGTTACAGTCCCGCAGCGTCGCATGCACCCTGGCTTTGCAAAACACGGTATCAAACGCAACCGATGAAGGCGACGCCGCGCGACGTTTCAGAGATTGACTTTGTGTAGCGGATGGGGTAATCTCGGCCGCATGAAGCTGTTCATCGCAATACTGAATTGCATGGGCGTGCTTTATTTATCACAGCACACGGCGGTAGGACATGCTGGGTCCTCGCTTCTCGCGCCCTTCGCGCACGGGAGCACACATGCCGATCACGAGCATGACGAATCGCCGCATGCAGAGCCGCACTCGCACGACTCCGGTGGTACCGACTCGTCCGGCGACGACCATACGAAGGACCACTCGCACGGATTTTCGTGGGCGCGGAGCGGCGGTTCGTCCCACCAGGCGATTCATGCCGCAAAACTAACGGTATTGTCGACAACGAGCCTCGCTACCGAAATAGGTAGCGCTGTTACCTTCCGGCGCGTGGGTGAGTCCCCGCCGCATTCGCAACCCGTCTACCGTAGGACCTGTACTCTCCTCTTATAGTCGCCTTCTTTTCTTCTCGGGCGGCTGACTCCGCGGCTGTGATTCTCACTCGCTGTGTGGCGCGGATCTGCCTGACCGCCCGGCATAAGCACTAGAAATCTGCCGATTGTTCATTATCACCCGTCCGCATAGGAGGGCATCAATGATGCCAAGAAAACCGGTCTGTCAGGTGGTACTGCATTCATGCGCCAGTCTTGTCGCACTAGTCTCGGCGTGCACTCCTCATGGGTCGCCGGACGCGGCGCATGGACACGAAGGCCAATACCAGCGCAACGAAACTCCGTACTCGGAGCATAGTCACGAAGGTGTCGAGGAGAAGATCTCCCAAGTGACGGTCTGGACGGATCGCGTTGAGCTTTTCCTCGAGCACGAATATGTAGTTGTCGATACGCCGGTTCGCTTTATCACCCATGTCACCGACCTTGTGACGCTTCAGCCGCGGCGCGAGGGGCCGGTGACGTTTGTCATGCAGGGGCCTTCCGGCGAGCGCAACGAGCTGACAGTGGAAGCACCGGCCCGCGCCGGCATTTATCTTCCGGAACTGACATTTCCAAAGCCGGGCGCATGGAACGTTTTCCTTCGAATCCCAATTGACAGCGAAGAGTACATCGTGAACCTGCCCCCCATGGAAGTTTATGCAAGTCCGCACGACGTGGCACACGCCCCGGCATTGACGGCGCCGGAAGGCATTAGTTTTCTCAAGGAACAGCAATGGAAGATTCTCAGCAAGACCGAATCCGTACGGCGTCGTTCACTGACCGAACAGGTAAGGCTGACGGGAGTAGTTCGACCCGTGCCGGGAAAGCGCGCGGTGGTAACACCACCGGTGGAAGGCCGGTTGATTCGGGCCGCAGACAGACACCTGCCGTCCATTGGTGAAAATGTCCAGGAAGGACAAGTTCTCGCAGTCATAGAGCCCGTTGCCGCAAGCGCGCTCCAATCCCTCGCGCTGGAACTGGACGTGAAGTTGGCGGAGGTCCAAGGCGAAATCCGCCAGGCGCGCGCGGCACTCGAAAGGGCGGAGCAGGCGTTGAGGCGCACAAAGGAACTCTATGAGAAGAAGGCCAAGTCGGCGAGAGAAGTTGAGGAAGCTGAATTCGAGCGGCAACAGGCTGCGGTGGCGCTCGAATCAGCACAGTCCTTGTTGCGATCGTACAAGAACGCGGGCGAGGACCTTCGTTCCAAGCAAACCGGTATTTCGCAGGAAGGTAGCGCGCCTGCGCTGGCCCTGAGGGCGCCCATTTCCGGACGGATAGTCTCTGTAGAAGTGGCCGAAGGTGAGTTTGTCGGTTTCAATCGGTCCCTGTTTACGATCCTCGACACCTCGACCGTCTTGATTGAAGCTCGAGTGCCAGAGGCGGATCTCGTTCGTATCCGCCCCGATGTCGGGGCAACGTATGCGTTGCCGGGTGCTCCGCATGAATTGAAACCTGTGATCGACGAGAAGGGGGGACGATTCGTTGCCTTGGGCAGCGAGATCGACAGCGTGACGCGAACGGCGCCGCTCGTTTATGAAGCAGCCAATACGGAGGGCAATCTCCGGATTGGACTCGCTCTAACCGTGTACGTCGAGACGGGTCGAGCGGAGGAGGCTCTGGCGATTCCCGCGACTGCGATAATCGAGGAAGATGGCCAATCCGCAGTGTACGTGCAGCTTGCGGGCGAAACATTTGAACGGCGCGACGTCTCGTTGGGTATCCGGGCCGGAGGTTTAGTTCAGGTCCTTTCCGGCTTGAGTGACGGCGAGCGTGTTGTATCCAAAGGTGCGTACGCGGTTCGGCTCGCGTCCGTGTCGTCCACCATTCCGGCGCACGGCCACGCCCATTAGAAGGGATGCCAACGATGATAGACGCATTGATTCGCTGGTCGGTCAAGAATCGTGCCGCAGTTGTTGTAATTTCGTTGATCGTCACCGCGCTTGGGTTGTACACCGCCCGGCAAATGCCTATCGATGTCTTCCCCGACCTGACCGCGCCGACTGTTACGGTGGTGGCCGACGCAGTCGGTATGGCGCCTACGGAAGTGGAAAGTCTTGTCACGTTTCCCATCGAGGCGGCGCTCAATGGGGCCTCGAGTGTGCGGCGCGTCCGCTCGGCGACGGCCGTCGGAATCGCGGTGATTTGGGTCGAGTTTGATTGGGGCACGAGCATATACGAGGCCCGGCAGATCGTGAACGAAAAGTTGGCCCTCGTCGATCTGCCGCCGGAAGCAAGCCGCCCGATCCTGGCGCCTATTTCGTCAATCATGGGCGAGATCATGTTTATTGCGTTAACGTCAGACCGACACTCGAAAACCGAATTGCGCACCCTGGCCGAGACGACGATACGCCGCAGACTGCTTTCCGTTGCCGGCGTCTCGCAAGTCACAGCGACAGGGGGCGACGAGAAGCAGTACCAGGTTGTTCTGTCACCCTCCCGGCTCGCCGCATACAACGTATCGGTCCAACAAGTCACCGATGCGTTGACTGCGTCCAATGAGAATGTATCGGCGGGGTTTCTGATTGAGGGAGGCAGTGAGTTTCTTGTGAAAGGGGAGGGCCGTGCTCATGATCTTCAGGATATAGGCGCGACCGTCGTACTCGCTTCGGATGGGGTACCGGTGCACGTGTCCGACTTGGGTACCGTCCAGATGGGGGCCGCCCCCAAACGGGGAGATGGCGCGGCGAACGGTCAGCCGGCCGTTGTCATAGGAATCCAAAAGCAACCGTTGGTGAACACCCTCGCTCTTACCAAGGAGTTGGATGTGGCGCTTGATGACATCCAATCCGAACTTCCCGAGGGTATGTTGATTCAGAAAGACCTTTTCCGGCAGGCCCGCTTTATCGAGACGGCAATCGAGAATGTGCTTCACGCCCTGCGGGACGGCGGCATACTGGTGGTTGTGATCGTTGTACTGTTCCTGGCGAACGTCCGCGCCTCGTTCATTACGCTGGCTGCTATCCCCTTGTCGCTTCTGACCGCGGTACTCGCGCTGAAGGCGCTCGGCGCCACCATCAATACGATGACGCTGGGTGGGATGGCGATTGCGATCGGGGCGCTGGTCGATGATGCAATCATCGACGTCGAGAATGTTGCCAGGCGACTGCGGGAAAACGCGCGCCTGCCCGAATCTGATCGAAAGTCTGCGTTGGATGTCGTTTATCGAGGAAGTGTTGAAATTCGATCCTCTATTGTTTTCGCCACCCTAATCATAATGCTGGTGTTCCTGCCTGTGTTCTTTCTTTCGGGGGTGGAGGGGCGGTTGCTGGCGCCGCTTGGAACCGCGTACGTGGTCTCACTCTTTGCGTCCCTGGTGATTGCAGTAACGCTCACGCCGGCGCTCTGCCACCTGTTGTTACCTCAAAGCAGGTCAATTCGGCAAGCGCATGAACCTCGGCTGATTCGGGCACTTCAACGGTTCTACGGCCCGGTACTCGACCGGGCCCTGAGGCACCCCTGGGCGGTCACGGCTCCCGCCGTGGCGCTCTTGGGCATGGCGTTGTTCGGCATGACGCGAATGGGCGGGGCATTCCTGCCGGACTTCAATGAAGGTTCGCTTACAATCAGCGCCGTGACGCTGCCTGGCACTTCTCTTGACGAATCACTGAAATTGGCCGAAGCCGTCGATAGTGTGCTGCTGGCACAACCTGAAGTCGTAACGGTTGCCCGGCGAACGGGTCGTGCAGAGCGCGACGAGCACGTAATGGGTGTCGAGTCCTCCGAGATTGAAGTTTCTCTCTCGATGAGAGAGCGGAGTAAGGGCGAGTTACTGGAGAAACTTCGCGAAGAGTTCTCGCAAATCCCTGGTATGAATATCACAATTGGGCAACCCATCTCCCACCGCATCGACCACATGCTCTCGGGAACTCGCGCCAATTTGGCTGTCAAGATTTTTGGCAAGGACCTCTTCGTCCTTCGATCGATTGCCGAGTCGATACGCGCCGGCATGTCGTCCATCGAAGGGGTCGTGGACCTTTCTGTCGAACAGCAGATGGATGTGCCGGTTGTTCTGGTCCGTTTTGACCGGGCCGCGTTGGCAACGCATCGCCTGCACATACGAGACGCCGCCCGTACTGTCGAGGCCGCGCTTCAGGGCATTCCGGTGACACGAATATTGGAAGGCCCGTACGCGTACGACTTGCGCGTGCGCTTGGATGAGGGCGACGGCTGGTCGATGGATACCCTCGGTGATGTGCCGCTCGACGCCGGCGGAGGAGCAAAGATACCGTTGAAGCAGGTGGCCGCTATTACTAGAACAACGGGTCCCAACATGATTTCGCGCGAGCAGGTGCAGCGCAAGATCGTGGTCCAGTGCAACGTGGCAGGGCGCGATGTGGCTTCCGTTGTCGACGATATACGCACGGTCGCGGCGCCGATTCTCGCCCAGAACCCCGGGTACACGGTCGAGTATGGCGGCCAATTTCAAAGTGCCGAGGAGGCGGGTCGCTGGCTGACCGTGCTCGGCATACTGGTCACGATAGGGATCGGTTTTCTGCTGCACTTGGCCTTTGGGTCCGGGCGTGACGCCGCCTTCGTGATGATTAATCTGCCCCTCGCTCTGATTGGAGGCGTCGCGGGCGTGTACGTGTCCGGGGGAGTCCTGAGTGTGGCGTCCATGATCGGGTTCATCACGGTGTTCGGGATTGCCGCGCGCAACGGCATCATGCTCATTTCGCACATTCGCCACCTTCAGGATAAGGAGGGCGTGACGGAGTTCCATGAGGCCGTGTATCGCGGATCGATGGAACGAGTGGCGCCGATACTCATGACGGCGCTTGCTGCCGGCCTAGCTCTCATTCCCCTCGCCTTGGGAGGAGAGAGGCCGGGAAACGAGATTCAGACTCCAATGGCAATCGTCATCCTTTTCGGACTTCTGACCTCTATGGCACTGAATATGGTGATAACGCCGGCCCTCTACCTCCGGTTCGGCCGACCGGTTTCCGCAAGAAAGGAATCGGACCTATGATCGAGACTGTGCGGTGTGCTGCGTGTTTGTTGCTTATCTTGAGCGGCTGCGTCACGACGAATACCGGCGCACAGAATCCCGTCAAGCCAAGCAACGAGAACCTTGACCGTGAATCGAGTGCCCTGCCGGATTCCGGCGCGAATGCAGGGGCATCAATCATGGACGTGGCGGGCAATGAACCAGCAGCCATGCCCAACGCAATTGAAGGGCTTACGATTGAGGAAGCGCTCAGTCTGGCGGAAACGAAGCGCCCCGACCTCGAGGCGCTTCGGCGCCGAATCGGGATGGCTGAGGGTGAGGCGGAGCAGGCGGGATTGTGGCCCAATCCAACCGTTTCCATCGGACTCGAAGGGTACACGCCCGATGGTGACGGGCGGTCACCCGATCGAACGACACTCGACAACCTGGCCACACTGAGCAACCGATGGCGTTCGCGCGCCTCTATGGTGCAGGGAATACTCTTTCCTGAGATTCCAGGCCTCGTCCCTACTTACGAACTCTGGGTTCCCGGCGTCCCTGAGCCCCGTGATCCAGACCAACTTCAGCAAGTTGTAAGCATTGCGCAGCCACTGCCAATTTGGGGCACTCCGCGACTCGCGCGGAAAGCGGGCCTATTGGACAAAGAGCGGTGGCGGCACGAGTATGAGCGGGCGAGGCTGGAGCTGCAGTCTCAAGTGAAGAAGGCCTTCGACGAAGTCGTTTTTCAACAAGAACGGCTTGCGACTACGCTCGAACTCGAAGGGACGCTATTGGAAATTCTCGGCGTGACCCAGGCCAGACTCGCTGCGGGGGACATTGCGGAAATCGAGTTAATCAAAGTTGAGGCAGACCACGAAAGGTTTTCGCTCGAGGCGGAATCGGCGCGAACGGATTTGAGCCGGGCCAAGACACGCTTGGCTCGCGTCTTGGGCGACCCAAACCTTAATGTTCAATCGTGCACGGCAGTCGCCTCATTGACTCTTCCCGACTTACCCGACTTCGTTCTCTCGCGACTCCCCGCGAACCACCCTCAATCGAAGGCGTGGGAGGCCCTTAAAGACACCGCGATGGCCCAAGTCGCGATTGCGGAATCGCGACGGTGGCCCGCACCTACGCTTGGCATCGGTTATCGACACTACGAATTTTCCGATCAGGACACGTTTGACATATCTCTGGAATTTGAACTTCCACTCTTCGATCGCAAGCAGGGGGATATCCGCGCCGCGCAGGAAAAGGCGAAGTACGCAATAGCGTCCGCTGAATCGGAGAAAAACGACGTGGAAGCAATGCTCCAACAGACGCTCGCGGCCTTCGCGAGCCACAGACGCCGAGCGAAGGCGTTTCAAGACCGGATATTGCCGAGAATGGAAGAGTCGCTATCCATAACGCGCATCCGTTTCGAAGCAGGCGACACCAGCATGCTGGATGTGCTGGACGCGTACCGATCGCTCGCGGAAGCAAAGCTGGCATACCACCGCGAACTTTTTGAGACGCGAGTCGCGTACCATGAATTGAGTTATTTGCTTGGCGGCGAAACTTGGCGGTAGTACAGCCCGGGGTTCTGCCCAGCCGGAGTGAGCGTGGTGCGAGCACACGACACACGAAAGGCAATCACGGACGAGCATCTCCTGCTTTGAAGTCGGCACGTTCGATTCGAGTGGACGGCCCAGCCGGTCGCCTAGGCCGAGTGCGATTTGTGTCGAATCGCGAAAGTATGGTATTCTCCGGCGTTTGCAAATTCACAGGGGCCCATGCCTTAGCGCGGTTTGGGTGTTCGCGAGCGACGAAGTGCAGACGCGAATGGACCGCCGGGCCCCGAGGCTAAACCCAAGAGGAGAGTCCCGCATGCCCGCAGCGACCATGAGACAACTGTTGGAGGCCGGCATCCATTTCGGCCACCAAACCCGCCGTTGGAACCCGAAGATGGCCCGATACATCTTTGGTCAACGCAACGGCATTTACATCATTGATTTACAAAAGACGCTGAAACAACTGAACAAGGCCCATGCCTTCGTGCGGGACAGCGTCGCGAAAGGCGGGTCGGTCTTGTTCGTCGGCACTAAGAAGCAGGCGCAAGAGCCGGTTGCCCAACACGCGAAGCGGTGCGGAATGTATTATGTGAATAACCGCTGGCTCGGGGGGACGCTCACGAACTTCCAAACGATCCAGACCAGTGTGCGCAATCTCATGCGACTCGAGGAGTTGGAGGCGACAGGACAGTTGGACAAATTTTCGAAGAAGGAGGCGTCGAAACTGCGTCGCGAGATGTTTAAATTGCGCAAGAACCTCGAGGGCGTAAAAACGATGGACTCGCTGCCGAGTGTAGTGTTCGTGATCGACGCCAAGAAGGAGGCCATCGCGGTGCGGGAGGCCCAGCGGTTGGGCATCACCTGCATCGGCGTTGTCGATACCAATGCGGACCCGGATGTGGTCCCGATTCCGATTCCGGGCAACGACGATGCGATCCGGGCGGTTAGCCTGTTCTGCTCCGTCATTGCAGATGCGGTGATCGAAGGCCGGGCGCAAGCCGAGAAGCTGCGCGCGGAACAACCCCAGAAGGGCCCGCGGGTCCGGCGCATCCACGCAGGCGCATCGGCGGCGGAACCGCATGGAGAGTCAGCCGAGCCGGCGGAAGAAGCCGAAACAGCGGAGCCGGTGGCGGTAGCGGAATCCAGTGATGACGAAGCAGGAGAGATGTAACCCATGGCGATTACGGCCCAGACAGTAAAGGAACTGCGCGAAGCAACCGGCGCGGGGATGATGGATTGCAAGCAAGCGTTGAACGAATCGTCCGGCGATTTCGATAAGGCCGTGGCATGGCTTCGTGAGAAGGGCATGGCATCCGCCGCGAAGCGTGAGGACCGGGACGCCCGGGAAGGCGCGGTGACGTCCTACGTCCACCTTGGGGGCAAGATCGGGGTGCTGGTCGAGGTGAACTGCGAGACGGATTTCGTCGCGCGGGGCGAGAAATTCCAGCAGTTCTGCAAGGACCTGTGCATGCACATCAGCTTTGCCAACCCGAAATGGATGCGCCGGGAAGACGTGCCCGCCGATGTGGTCGCCTCGGAAAAAGAAATCTACGTGAAGCAGGCGGCCGAAACAGGCAAGCCCGCGAACGTGTGCGAAAAGATCGCGGAAGGCAAGCTCAACAAGTGGTACGAGAGCGTGTGCCTGCTCGAGCAGAGATTCATCCGTGACAGCGAGCGCTCGATTGAAGAGTTGGCAAAAGAGCTGAGCGGACTGGTCGGCGAGAAGATTCAGATACGCCGGTTTGTCCGGTTTCAGTTGGGCGAATCGATTTAGCGGCCACCTTTCTCGTCCTTCCCACGACGCGGGAGGGACGAGGAGACAGGCCACGTTTCGAGAAGGGCGGGGACGGCCGGGGAGCGTGTCGCTGAGGTTCGGGCCCCGTGGTGATCGTGTATCACGGCGGTGGGGAACGACCCAGATGCCCGCGATTGCAACGAACTTGAATTGCTTCGTTCTGTCTACCTGCAACTGGCGAAAAGACGGCTCGGAAGGGGAACTGAACGCGTGGCGGACGCCGTATACAAGCGAGTTCTGCTGAAGCTGAGCGGGGAGGCTTTGGACGGGGCTTCCGGCAACAGCATTGATTTCGACACCGTGGGCCGGTTTTGCGATGAAATCGTGGACGTTCGCAAACTCGGGGTCGAGGTGGGACTCGTCGTAGGGGGCGGAAACATTTTTCGGGGCGCCCAAGGGCTGGACACGGGCTTGGATCAGCCGTCCGGCGATTACATGGGTATGTTGGCGACGGTGATCAATGCGCTTGCGCTGCAGGCGGTGCTCGAACACAAGGGCGCGGCAACGCGCGTGCTCACGGCGATTGAGATGCGCCCCGTGGCCGAGCCGTACATTCGGCGGCGGGCCCTGCGCCACCTCGAGAAAGGCCGCATCGTCATTTTTGGAGCGGGGACGGGAAACCCGTTCTTTACGACAGACACGGCGGCGGCGCTGCGGGCCAGCGAGATCGGGGCGGACATTCTGTTGAAGGCCACCAAGGTCGACGGGGTCTACGATGTGGATCCGGTCAAAGACCCGAACGCGCGGAGGTTCGACGAGTTGACGTACACGACCACGCTGGCCCGAAACCTGCGGGTCATGGACGCGACGGCGATCTCGATGTGCCGGGAAAGCAGAATACCAATTCTGGTCTTCAATTTGACGGCCCCCGGAAGTATTATCAAGGCCGTGTGCGGCGAACGAATCGGCACATTGGTAAGGGGAGACTAAGCCATGGAACAACATGCGCTGGCGAAGGAAGCGCGCTCAAAGATGGCCAAGAGCCTCGACGCGTTGGACCATGAACTTCTGCACATACGCACGGGCCGTGCATCGGTGGGGTTGCTAGACACCATCGAAGTCGAAGTCTACGGGCAGAAGATGAAAATCAATCAACTCGGGACGGTGTCGGCACCCGAGGCACGCCTGCTGACGGTGACGCCGTGGGACAAGTCTCAAATCGGGGCGATCGAGAAGGCCATCAAGACGTCGTCACTTGAACTGAACCCGTCGAACGACGGCCGGATTATACGCATACCGATACCGAAGCTGACCGAAGACCGCCGCAAGGAATTGGTCAAGCATGTGAGCAAACTGGCGGAAGAGGCGCGCGTGGCGGTGCGGAATATCCGGCGCCACCTCGTGGAAGAGATCAAGAAAGAGCAGAAGGAAGGCGAACTGCCGGAAGACGACGCGCACAAGCTGACCCAGGAGATCCAGAAGATCACGGACGAGCACATCGAAAAGATAGACGCCTCGCTCAAGGCCAAAGAAGAAGAAATCATGGAGGTATGACGAAGGCCGCCCGCCGGTCGACTGAATCGAGCACCGCGGATCGGCGCCCGGACCCGCGCGCATCCGCGGTTTTGTTTTGCGCCGGTGACGATTACAAAACAATGAATGCGCTCCATGCCATGACCTCACCATTACCGCAAATCGATCGCGCGCGCCTGCCGCGTCACATCGCTGTGATCATGGACGGGAACGGACGCTGGGCGCAGCGAAGGGGTGTGAGCCGGGCGAAGGGGCACGAGGCCGGGGCGAAGAGCGTTCGGGCCGTTGTCGAGGCGTGCCGGGAATTGCAACGAATCGAAGTGCTGTCGTTGTACGCATTCTCCACCGAGAACTGGAGGCGGTCGAAGGTCGAGGTCGGGGCGCTGTTTCGTCTGCTCAGCAAGTACATCCAGCTTGAGCTACAGACTATACACCGGGAGAACATCCGCGTGTCGGTCATGGGTCGCCGCGAGGGGTTGCCGCAGCGGGCCATCGAGGACCTCGACTACGCGATGGAACTCACCAAGAACAACAGCGCCATGGTGCTGAACGTGGCTATCAATTACGGATCGCGCGCGGAAATCGCGGACGCGGCCAAACGCATCGCGGCCGAAGCGGCCGCCGGCCGGCTCGATCCGAACACGGTGGACGAGGCGTGCGTGGCGCGCCATCTGTACGTACCCGGGCTGCCAGACCCGGACCTGTTGATCCGTACCAGCGGCGAGATGCGCCTGAGCAATTTCATGCTGTGGCAGTTGTCCTATACCGAAGTCGTCGTCATGCAAACGCTGTGGCCGGACTTTCGCAAGCGGCACCTGTATGAAGCGATCCGGGAATTTCAGTCGCGGCAGCGACGGTTCGGCGGGCGGTAATGATGAACGACACAAAATCAGGCGGTTCCGTGTTGGTCCGAATGATTACGGGAATCGTGACGCTTGCCCTGTTTCTCCTCGTCATTTGGACGCCGCAACTGCGCCTCGTGTTCACGGGCTTGGTGAGCGCGCTCGTGTTCATCGGTCTGTATGAGCTGTATGCGATCGCACGGACGAAGCAGATCTTTCCCGAGACAATAGGCGGCATGGTCGCGGGAACGGCCGTAGCGCTGAGCGGGTACCTGAACAGCCCAACCGCTACCAATTTTCTGCTCTACGGCGGCTGTCTTCTTGTTGCGGCGCTGCACGTGGTGCGCGGGCAGCACGCCGTAGCGGGGCTGGCCGGGACCATATTCGGCATTGTGTACGTGGGATGGTTCGGCGCGCACTTGGTCCTCATACACGGCATGAAGGACGTGGGGCCCAGCCTCGTGACCCTCCTATTTGCGTCCGTCATACTCACGGACACGGCGGCATTTTTCGTGGGCCGGGCCATCGGACGTCATAAGTTGGCGCCCAAAGCCAGCCCGGGAAAGACTTGGGAGGGCGCCATTGCGGGATTTTGCGCGTCGGTGGGGGGAGTCGCGGCGGTGTGGTATGTCGCCCGCGAATTCCCGGCGTTTCACCTTCCCCGGCATTGGGGATTGGGCAGTTGCCTGTATGCCGGAGTCGTGCTGTCCATCGCATCGCAAATCGGGGACCTGGCCGAATCCTGTTTGAAGCGAGACGCGGGCTTGAAGGACTCCGGAGCCTTTTTCCCGGGCCACGGCGGAGTTCTCGATCGGTGCGATGGATTTCTGTTCGCCGCGCCGTTCCTATACTATATGGCTGCGCCGCTGTTTTCGGAGTGACGCGCGACATGCCGCGGTAGATGCGGGAGCCGCGCACGCGTCCGATATCCCGTCCACACCGCGCTATACCATGCCCTCGGCCGCTGCCCGGAAAAGGAATGGGAGAGGATGTACGAAGTCGAGTCGACCCAGTTGCAGGAGTTCTCGAAGCGACTGGTGGAACTGCGCAAGGCCCTCGATGTCGAGTCCACCCGCAACGAGATCAAGAGTATCGAGCGGGAACTCGAGGCGCCGGGCTTTTGGGACAACCCCGAGGCCGCGCAGAAAACCATGCAGCGCATGAAAGCGTTAAAGGACATCATCGCCGCGCCGGACGCGCTTGAACGGGAGATCGAGGACGCGGCGGTGCTCGTCGAACTGGCGCAGGGCGAGAACGACGAGTCCATGGGAGGCGAACTGGCGGACCTCGTAAAGGGGATCGGCGAAAAACTGGATCGCCTCGAAATCACGAGCCTGTTCGCGGATCCGCGCGATGCGAAAAGCGCAATCATCAACATTCATCCCGGCGCCGGAGGCACCGAATCCTGCGATTGGGCCGAGATGCTCTACCGGATGATCGTGCGCTGCTGCGAGCGCCACGAGTTCAACGTCGAGGTGGTCGATTATCAGGAAGGCGACGAGGCGGGACTGAAGAGCGCGACCCTCATCGCCGACGGCCCCTTCGCGTACGGAAACCTGAAATCCGAGGCGGGGGTCCACCGGCTCGTGCGCATTTCGCCGTTTGACGCGAACAAACGGCGGCACACGTCCTTCGCGGCAATCGAGGTGGTGCCGCAGATCGACGAAGACGTCGAGATCGAGGTCAAGGACGAGGACGTCATCATGCAGGTCTTTCGATCGAGCGGCCCCGGAGGGCAAAAGGTCAACAAAACCAGCAGCGCCGTGCGGCTCACGCACACGCCGACCGGTATTGTCGTAGCGTGTCAGATTGAGCGATCGCAGTCGCGAAACCGCGCCACCGCGATGCAAATGCTCAAGGCCAAGCTGTATGACATCGAGATGCAGAAGAAGGAGGCGGAGCGGCTCGCGCTGCGCGAGGGCCAACAGGACGTGGCGTGGGGCAGTCAAATCCGAAGCTACGTGCTGCATCCGTACCAACTGGTGAAGGACCACCGAACCGATACCGAGACGGGAAACGTAGATCGTGTGCTGGATGGCGACTTGGATTTGTTCATCGCCAACTTTCTCAAGTGGAACCTGCAGCGAAGAGGCAGAAACTAAGCGCATGTCGAACGACCACCATTCAACCGAAGAAGCCCTGCTGAAGCACCGGCTGGAAAAGCTTGAACGCATCCGTGCGCGGGGCGACGAACCGTTCAAGTACGCGTTTGCGCGCTCGTGCACGATCGCCGAGGCGCGGCGCACCTTCGAGGAGTCGGAGAAAACGGCGACCGAATCGTCACCCGCCGAGGTGCCGGCGACGTTGGCCGGGCGCATGGTCTCGTTCCGAGACCATGGAAAGAGCGCATTCGCGGACATTCGCGACGAGGGTGCGCGGATCCAGGTCTACTTAAACCAGAAACGCCTGGGTGAGGAAGCGTTTGCGTGCCTTGCCGACTTGGACCTCGGAGATTTTATCGGCGTCACGGGCTCCGTACACCGCACGCGCACCGGCGAGATCACCCTGTTCGCGGACTCGTACACGCTGCTCACCAAGTCGTTGCGCGCATTGCCGGAGAAATACCACGGTCTCGTGGACGTTGAAACGCGATACCGCCGGCGCTATCTGGACATGGTCGCGAATCCCGAGGTCTTGGAAATCTTCCGCAAACGCATTCGGATGATCGAAGTGATGCGTTCCTGGCTGACCAATCGCGGATTCCTCGAGGTCGAGACGCCGATGCTGCAGTCCCTGCCGGGCGGGGCGTCGGCGCGGCCGTTTATCACGCACCACAACACCTTCGATTGTGATCTCTACCTGCGCATCGCGCCGGAGTTGTACTTAAAACGCCTGATTGTCGGCGGGTTCGAGCGCGTGTTCGAGATCAACCGCAACTTCCGCAATGAAGGGGTCGACACACGCCACAATCCCGAGTTCACCATGCTGGAACTTTACGAGGCGTACCAGGATTATATTGGGTTGATGGACGAAACCGAGGAGTTGTTCGTCGCGGCGATCGAGGCGGTGTGTGGCGGCCTCCGCTTCGAGTATCAAGGTGCGCTGATTGACGCAACGCGCCCGTGGAAGCGCGTCCGGCTGTTCGACGCCATCAAGGAGCACGCGGGCATCGATCTCGAATCCACCCGGGACCGGGAAACGGCGGCCCGGCTTGCCGACTCCGCGGGAGTGCGCGTGGACAACACGATGGGGTATGGCAAGATCGTGGATGAAGTGATGAGCGCGAAGGTGAAGCCCAACCTCGTCCAGCCGACGTTTCTGTACGACTATCCAATTGAGATTTCACCGCTGGCGAAACGCAAACGGGATCATTCTGCGCTTACGGAGCGGTATCAGGTGTTTATCGGCACGCTCGAGTTGTGCAACGCATTCTCGGAACTGAACGACCCGATCGACCAGCGCGCGCGATTCATGCAGCAACTCGAAGAACGAGAGCGGGGAGACGACGAAGCCCAACGGCTGGACGAAGACTTCATCACGGCGCTGGAGGTCGGTATGCCGCCCACAGCAGGTCTTGGCATTGGCATCGACCGGCTGGCCATGTTGTTGACGAACTCCGCGTCGATTCGCGAGGTCATACTTTTCCCGCTTCTTCGGGCGTTGTAGCGATGACGGTCTTGTGTCCGGGAAACAGCCGAAACCGGCGTCTTAAGCGGTGCGGGGGGACGGATTCGGGTCGGAATTCAGAGCCCGGTCGGCGAGTCCTCCAGTGTTGTCCCACCAGGGACGGTTTTGCGCAGCTCGTAGAGTTCGTCATGGGCCCACTGACGCCGACGCGGCAGCGCCCCTCCCCTTCCCCACTACATGGCAAGCCGCCTTTTTTGCAGGTTTTTCCGCTACAGTGCGTTTCTCTGCTTGCCATGGGTGTCGTGTGATGCGTTTCGAGGCCTACGTAGCGCTTCGGTACCTGCGCGGCAAACGCAAGAGCCGCTTCGTCAGCCTGATCACGATCATTTCAGTGGCAGGCGTGAGCGTCGGCGTCATGGCGTTGATCGTGGTCATGGGCGTGATGACGGGCTTTGACGAGGAACTGACGGCGGCCATCATGGGAAACAATGCCCACCTTCAGGTTTTCGACCCGGGCGGCCGTCCCATTGAGTACCCCGATACGGTAATCGCCGAATTGCAGTCCGCCTTTCCCGAGATTGTGGCGGCGAGCCCATTCACCATTGTGGAGGCGGCGCTCCGGCGGGGCGGATCGGGCGGATCCGATGTGAAGGCCGGCGTCCTAATCGGAGTGGACATGGAGCGCGAGAAGCGGGTGACGCAGATCGCGGAGAACCTGACGCGCGCGCGAGGGCGAACCATGAGCGCCGGCGACTTACCTGGAAAAGACGAGATCGTTCTGGGATATATTCTGGCGCAGAACGTCGGCGTTTACGTGGGGGACGACGTGGTCGCGATGACCTTGGGCGATTCGCCGGCGCCGCTGTTCAGTAAGCGGTTTCAGAACAAATACCTGACGGTCAGCGGCATCGCGCAGGCGCAGATGCAGGACATAGATTCGATGTACGGTTTTGTCACGCTCGAGACGGCGGCGCAGCTCAAGCGTCAGGACGGTGTGGACGGCATTCGCTGCACGTTGCGGGAACCGATGAAGGCGCACGAAGTGGCCCAGCGGGTGAGGAACACGCTTGGGTATTCCACCGTGACGTGGTACGAAAGCCAGCAGTTTTTCTTCGAGGCGCTGAAGCAGGAGAAGGTGGCCATGTTCATCATCCTGATGTTCATCATCCTGGTGGCGGCGTTCAACATC
>BTUX01000008.1:0-42623 GCA_045863315.1 Candidatus Hydrogenedentota bacterium
GATCATGGCGAAGGAAAAGTTCGAGCGCAAGAAGCCGCACGTGAACATTGGAACGATAGGACACGTGGACCACGGCAAGACGACGTTGACGAGCGCGATCACGACGGTGTTGGCCGAGCAGGGGCGGGCCAAGCTGATGGCCTACGGCGAGATCGACAAGGCGCCGGAGGAGAAGGCGCGCGGGATCACGATCAACATCGCGCACGTCGAGTACGAGACCGAGAAGCGGCACTACGCGCACGTGGACTGCCCGGGCCACGCGGACTACATCAAGAACATGATCACCGGAGCGGCGCAGATGGACGGGGCGATTCTGGTGGTGGGGGCCGACGACGGCCCCATGGCCCAGACGCGCGAGCACATCCTGCTGGCGCGCCAGGTGAACGTGCCGGCCATCGTGGTCTACATGAACAAGGTGGACCTGGTGGACGACCCGGAACTGCTGGACCTGGTCGAGTTGGAATTGCGCGAACTCCTGACGAAGTACGAGTTCCCCGGCGACGAGATTCCCATCATCCGGGGCTCGGCGCGCTGCGCGATGGAAGGGACGAACCCGGAGATCGGCAAGGAGTCGATCATCAAGCTGATGAACGCGGTGGACGACTACATCCCCACGCCGGTGCGGGCGCTGGACAAGCCCTTCCTGATGCCGATCGAGGACGTGTTCACGATCACGGGCCGGGGCACGGTGGTGACGGGGGCGATCAACCAGGGGGTGGTGCACGTCAACGACAAGGTGCAGCTCGTGGGGATCACGCCGACCAAGGACACGGTGGTGACGGGCGTGGAGATGTTCCGCAAGTTGTTGGACGAAGGGCAGGCGGGCGACAACGTGGGCCTGCTGCTGCGGGGCATCGAGCGCAAGGACGTGGAGCGCGGGCAGGTGGTGGCCAAGCCGGGCTCGATCACCCCGCACACGAAGTTCGAGGCCGAGCTGTACGTCCTGACCAAGGAGGAAGGCGGGCGGCACACCCCGTTTTTCAACGGGTACCGGCCGCAGTTTTACTTCCGGACGACGGACGTGACGGGTTCGATGCAGTTGCCGCAGGGCGTGGAGATGGTGATGCCGGGCGACAACATCCGGATCACGGCCGAACTGATCACGCCCATCGCCATGAACGAGAACCTGCGCTTCGCCGTGCGCGAAGGCGGACGCACCGTCGGCGCCGGCGTCATTACGAAGATTCTTGAATAGATAGCATGTCAGCGCGCGGCGGAATCGCCGCGCCGTTATTTGGAAGTTGAGAGCAGTACAACCGCGTTCTCACGCGCGTGCGCGTGGGCGGAGATGAGCAATGGCGGAAGGCCATAAGATTCGCATCAAACTGAGAGCATACGATCACCGGCTGCTGGACCAGTCGACCCAGGAGATCGTTGCGGCGGCCCAACGCACGGGCGCGAGCATCAACGGCCCCGTGCCGTTGCCGACCGCGATCTCGAAGTACACCGTCAACCGCTCGCCGCACATCGACAAGAAGTCGCGCGAACAGTTCGAAGTGCGCACGCACAAGCGGCTGCTCGACATCATCAACCCGACCGCGCAGACCGTGGACGCCCTGATGCGGCTCGATTTGCCCGCGGGCGTGGACGTGGAGATCAAACAGTAGAAGCGGCGACGCGTCACTGTTCAAGGAACCCAGATCAATGGTAACGGGAATACTGAGCAAGAAACTGGGCATGACCCGGATTTTCACCGAGGACGGCCGCTGGATCGAGGTGACCCTCCTCGAGGCGGGTCCGTGCACGGTCGTGCAGCGCAAGACCGCCGCGACAGACGGGTACGACGCCGTCCAACTCGGATTCGGCGAAAAGCCGGAGCGCGTGTGCACGAAGCCTGCGCTGGGCCATTTCAAGAAGTCCGGCCAGAAACCCAGCCGGGTGTTGCGCGAATTCCGCATCAAGTCGGACGACGGCCTGAACGTCGGCGACGTGGTCAAGGTGGACTTGTTCCAGGTCGGCGACCGCGTGGACGTCGTGGGCACCTCGAAGGGCCGCGGCACCGCGGGCCTGCACAAGCGCCATCATTTCGGCGGCGGCCCGGGCACGCACGGATCGAATTTCCACCGTCGCGCCGGTTCCATCGGTTCGTCGGCTGACCCTTCAAGGACGTTTCGAGGCATGCGGATGGCCGGCCACATGGGCGACGCGCGCGTCACGACCCAGAACCTCGAGGTGGTGCGCGTTGACGCGGAAAAGAATTTGATCGCCGTGCGCGGCAGCGTGCCCGGCGCGAACGGCGGCGTGGTTGTTGTGAAAAAAGCCGTGAAAGGATCCAAGTAGCCATGGCCTCGGCAAAGGTATACCGCATGGACGGGAGCGAGGCGGGCAGTGTGGAGCTGAACGACGCCATTTTCAACGTCGACATCAACCCGACGATTCTCCACGACGTGGTGGTCGCGCTTCGCAACAACAAGCGCCAGGGCAACCACGAGACGAAGACGCGCGACCGCGTCAGCGGAGGCGGCCGCAAGCCGTACAGCCAGAAGGGCACGGGCAATGCCCGGCACGGGAGCACCCGCGAACCGCAGATGCGCGGCGGCGGCATCGTGAAAGGCCCGCACAAGCGCAGTTATCGGCAGGACGTCCCGCTGTCGTTTCGGCGCAAGGCCCTGTGCTGCGCGTTGACCGATCGTGTGAAAGGCGAAGCGTTGTGCGTGCTGGACGGCCTCGAATGCGCCTCGCCCAAGACCAAGCCGTTCGCGCAGATGGTGGGCAAGCTTTCCCCTGAAGGCCGGAAGACCCTGCTTGTCACCGCCGATACAAACAGAAACGTGCTGCTTTCCGCGCGCAATCTGCCGCGCGTGGAATTGAGGACCGCGAGCGATTTGAACGCCCTCGACGTGCTGAGCGCGCAGCGGGTGGTGGTCGTGCGTGACGCCCTCGCGAAACTAGAGGAGCGCCTGGCATGAAATACCAGCCGTTTTACATCATCAAGAAGCCGATTCTAACCGAAGAGTCGACGATCTTGATGCACGCGAAGAATCAATATGTGTTTCGGGTGGATCCGCGCGCAAACAAGAGCCAAATCCGCGATGCCGTCGAAGAGACGTTCAAGGTCAAGGTGAAGTCGGTCAACACCATGAACTACAGCGGCAAACACGTGCGGCGCGGCCGCATGGTCGGCAAACGGTCCAACTGGAAGAAGGCGATCGTGACGCTGCGCGCTGGCGAAACGATCGACCTGATGGGCTAAGGGCCGCGGAGCGGGAGTCGAACGGAGATGGGTGTCAGAAAATTCAAACCGGTAACGCCGTCGCGCCGCGGCATGAGCGTTTCCGATTTCGTCGAAATCACCAAGAGCGAGCCGGAGAAACGGCTGACGTCTTCCAAGCGGCGCATCTCGGGCCGGAACAACGCCGGCCGCATCACGATGCGCCGTCGCGGCGGCGGCCACAAGCGCCGGTACCGCTTGGTCGATTTCAAGCGCAACAAGGACGGCATTCCGTGTTCGGTCACAGCCATCGAGTACGATCCGAACCGGTCGGCGCGCATCGCGTTGCTGACCTACGTCGACGGCGAGAAGCGCTACATCGTCGCCCCGGTGGGCCTTGAAGTCGGCATGTCGCTGATGAGCGGCCCCTCGGCGGATTACCAAGTCGGCAACTGCCTGCCGCTCGCGAACATTCCGCTGGGCGCGTTCGTTCACAACGTCGAACTCCAGCCCGGCAAGGGGGGCCAACTGGCCCGGTCCGCCGGCAATTCATGCCAACTTCTCGCGAAAGAGGGCGGTTTCGCGGCGCTGCGTTTGCCGTCCGGAGAAATGCGCCGCGTGTTTCTCGAATGCCGCGCCACCATCGGACAAGTCGGCAACGAGGAGCACGGCAACATCAGTCTGGGTAAAGCCGGGCGAACCCGGTGGAAGGGGCGCCGCCCCAAGGTGCGCGGCGTTGCGATGAACCCCGTCGACCACCCGCACGGCGGCGGCGAAGGGCGCACGTCGGGCGGGCGCCATCCGGTGACCCCCTGGGCGGTGTCCACCAAGGGGCATAAGACCCGCAAGAAAAAGAAGCGCTCGAATGTGTTCATCATACGCCGGCGCACCAAGTAGCTAAGGAGACGTAACCGTGCCACGCTCAGTGAAAAAAGGGCCGTTCGTGGACGACCACCTGATGAAAAAGGTGGACAAGCAAAGCGCCACGGGCGACAAGCGCGTCATCCGCACGTGGTCGCGCCGCTCGACGATAACACCCGACATGGTGGGACTGACGATCGCCGTGCATAACGGCAACAAGTTCCTGCCCGTCTTTGTGACCGAGAACATGGTCGGGCACAAGCTCGGCGAGTTCGCGCCGACGCGGACCTTCCGTGTCCATTCCGGCACAAAGTCCGACAAGTCCGCCGCCGCGGCGGGTAAAGGAGGTGGGTGATGCCGGTGGCAGTGGCGCGCGTGCGGCACTCCCGCGGGTCCGCCCGCAAGACGCGGCTCGTCGCCGATTTGATCCGCGGCAAGAAGGTATCCGAGGCGCGGGACATCCTGCGCTTTACCGTCAAGGGCTGCGCGCCCGAGTTGTCCAAGGTCCTCGAATCCGCGGTTGCCAACGCGGAGAGCAAGGCCGCCGAGACCCGCACGCGCCTGAATACGGACGACATGGTCATAAGAAAGCTGCTGGTGGACGTGGGGGCCACGATTCCGCGGTATCGCGCCGCGACCCGTGGCCGCGGAGTTCGGATCCGCAAACGGACCCATCACATCGAGCTGGTGATTTCCAGCGAGTAAGAGCGGCGAGAATCAAGGAGAAGAATGGTGGGACAAAAAGTCCATCCCCTCGGGTTCCGGTTGGGCGTGATTCGCACGTGGAGTTCGATCTGGTACGCCGGGCGCGACTACATGAACCTGCTGCACGAAGACCTTCGGCTGAGGGACTACATCAAGAAGCGCCTGTACCACACCGGCGTGGCGCGCGTGGATATCGAACGCGCGGGCCGCAAGGCGAAGGTGCACATTTACACGGCCCGGCCCGGCCTCGTGATTGGCCAGCGCGGATCGGAGGTCGACAAGCTGCGCGCCGAACTCGAGAAGCTGTCCGGCCGGGAACTCCTGATCAACATTCATGAAGTGATGAGCCCGGAAATGAATGCGCAGTTGGTCGCCGAGGGAATCGCCTCCCAGCTTGAACGGCGCGTCTCGTTTCGGCGCGCCATGAAAAAGTCGATGCAGAACACGATGCGGCTCGGCGCGCGGGGTATCCGGCTGCGCGTGGCAGGCCGCTTGAACGGCGCCGAAATCGCACGGCAGGAACAGGCCCGCGAAGGCAGCGTGCCCTTGCATACGCTTCGCGCGGACGTGGACTACGGCTTCGCCACCGCATACACGACCTACGGTACGATCGGCGTGAAATGCTGGATTTACCATGGCGATGTCGAGCCCGGCAAAATGGCGGCAGGCCCGGCGGAAGCCCGCGGCATACAGGCGCGGCGCGATCGCGAACGCGTCCCCGCCCGCTCGTAAGACAGGAGACGCACAGCGATGTTGATGCCGAAGCGAGTCAAGCACCGCAAGGTCCAGCGCGGCCGCCGCACCGGAATGAGCAAGGGCGGCACGAACGTGGACTTCGGCGAGTACGGATTGAAGGCGCTCGAGGACGGCTGGGTGACGGCCCGGCAGATCGAGGCGGCCCGTATTGCGCTGACGCGCCACATCAAGCGCGGCGGCAAAATCTGGATTCGCGTGTTTCCGGACAAGCCGATCACCAAGAAGCCGGCGGAAACACGCATGGGCAAGGGCAAGGGCGCCCCGGAAGAATGGGTCGCCGTGGTCAAGCCCGGTCGCGTGATGTTTGAAATTGAAGGCGTGACGGAAACGCTGGCCCGCGAGGCGATTCGCCTGGCCGGGCACAAGCTTCCCATAGGCACCAAGTTTGTCAAGCGCGTGTAGCGCCGGAGAACACCGATCGTGAAGGCGAAAGATTTGCGGGAATTGGACGCACAGGGGCTCGCGGAAAAGCTCAAGGAGCGCAGCGAGGCCTTGCGCAACTTCCGTCTCCAGATGGCGACGGGTTCGGTGGACAACGTCCGCGCGGCGCGCAACGCCCGCCGCGACGTGGCCCGAATCAAGACAATCCAGCGCGAGATCGAACTCGCCGCGAAGAAGAAAAAGGCGTAACGGCAATGCAAGAACAGGGCGCGAGAAAAGAGCGGGTGGGCTTGGTCACCAGCAACTCGATGAACAAGACGATCACCGTGGCCGTCGAACGAATCGTTCATCACCGTCTTTACAAGAAGGGCGTCAAACAAACGAAGAAGTTCAAGGCGCACGACGAGAAGAACGAGTGCAACGTCGGAGACTGGGTGCGCATCAGCGAGACGCGACCCTTGAGCAAGACGAAGCGCTGGCGGCTGGTCGAAATCATCAAGCGCGCCGAGTGAACGGGCGGGAGAGGACACCGTGATCCAGATTTACAGCAACCTCGAGGTGGCCGACAACACCGGCGCGCGCCGGATTCGCGTCATCCAGGTCATGGGCGGCACGAAACGCCGCTACGCCCGCCTGGGCGATATCGTGACCGCGTCCGTCAAGGACGCGCTGCCGAACACCGGCGTGAAAAAAGGCGACGTGGTCAAGGCCGTCATCGTGCGGCTGCGGCAGGACACCCAGCGCCCCGACGGCACCGTCATCCGATTCGATTCGAACGCCGCCGTGTTGATCAATCCGAACATGGAACCCCGCGGCACGCGCATCTTCGGGCCGGTGCCCCGCGAGCTGCGCGAGCGCGGTTTCATGCGGATCATTTCGCTGGCCCCGGAAGTGGTGTAAAGGACGACGACAATGAACATTCGCAAAGGCGATACCGTGGTGGTGATCACCGGCAAGTACAAGGGCCGCCGCGGCCGCGTGCTGCGGGTGATGCCGAAGAAGGAGCGGCTCGTGGTCGAGGGCGTGAACTTCATGAAACGCCACACGAAGCCGTCCTCGCGCAATCAGCAGGGCGGCATCGTCGAGCGCGAGGCGCCCATTCACCTTTCCAACGTCATGCCGTGGTGCGACTCCGCGGGCAAGCCCTCGAAGATTTTGATGAAACGCCTCGAAGACGGCACCCGCGTGCGGGTCTTCAAGGTGAACGGCGAGACGTTGAACGACTGAATTCGATATACTGTCATATTCGGTGCGATCCCGTAGGCCGAAAAGGCGGCGAGATGAAGCGGGACGCCTCGACGAAAGGACATGACAACCGTGACGGCGAGACTGAAAGAGCGATACGAAAAGACCATCGTCGGCGAAATGCGCCAGCAGTTCGGCTACAAAAACGTGATGCAGGTGCCCCGGCTCGACAAGGTCGTCATCAACATGGGCGTGGGCGACGGCCAGTCGGATCCGCGCATGCTCGAGAACGCGATCAACGAGCTGACCGCGATTACCGGACAAAAGGCGGCGGTTCGCAAGGCCCGCAAGTCCATCGCAAACTTCAAGGTCCGCGAAGGCGCGAATATCGGCTGCATGACCACCCTGCGCGGCCAGCGCATGTACGAATTCGTCGATCGGCTGTTCAACATCGCGATCCCGCGCATCCGCGACTTTCGCGGTCTGTCACCCAAAGGCTTCGATCAATTCGGCAATTACACGCTCGGGCTTCGCGAACAGACGATTTTTCCGGAGGTGAACGTGGACGCCGTCGCGCGCGTGCGCGGCATGAACATCACGTTCGTGATCAGGAATTCGCGCAGCGCGGAAGAAAGCCGCGAACTGCTGCGCAAGTTGGGAATGCCGTTCCGGGCCGCATAGCCCGCCGGCGGACAAAGTAACCGATTGAGGAGATACCCGTGGCGAAAAAGTCGCAGATTCTGAGGTCGCAGCGCGAGCCCAAGTTCAAGGTCCGCGCCTACCACCGGTGCAAGCTGTGCGGTCGCCCCCGCAGCTACATGCGCAAGTTCGGCATGTGCCGCATCTGTTTCCGGAAGCTCGCTCTCGAGGGGCTGTTGCCGGGCGTCACGAAATCGAGTTGGTAACCCGAATCGCGATACACGCAAATCATAAGGACAAGAGGAAAAGCAACCCATGTCGATGAGCGATCCCATTGCGGACTTGTTGGCCCGTCTGCGCAACGCGCTTTCCGCCCGTCACGAACGGGTCGACGTGCCCGCGTCGCGCCTCAAGGAACAGGTGTGTTCCGTCCTCAAGCAGGAAGGCTTCATCGAATCGTACAAAGTCGTCGAGGACGGCAAACAGAATGTGCTGCAAATCTCGCTCAAGTACCTTCCCGACCGCAGCCCCGTCGTGTCCGGGATGCGCCGGGTGAGCCGGCCCAGCCTGCGGGTTTACGTCGGCTACAGCGAAATTCGGCCGGTCCGAAGCGGGCTCGGCATTTCGATTCTCAGCACCTCGCAGGGCGTAATGACCGGCAAGAAGGCGCGCGCCAGCCGCGTCGGGGGCGAAGTGCTGTGCGAGGTCTGGTAGCGGCGGCGACCGCTCGGAAAGGATTGGCAAGGTGTCACGAGTAGGCAAACTTCCGGTGACGGTCCCCTCGGGGGTCAAGGTCGACCTCAAGGGGTCGCATTTGAAAGTCACGGGCCCGAAAGGCTCATTGGAGCGTACGCTCCATCCCGCGATTGCGGTCAAGGTCGAAGGCAATGAAATTGTGGCCACCCGCTCCTCGGATGAACCCGCGGAACGGGCCCTGCACGGTCTGACCCGCGCGTTGATCCAGAATATGATCGACGGGGTCACGACGGGATATGTCAAGGTTTTGCAGATCAGCGGGGTGGGCTACCGCGCCGCGATGCAGGGCGCGAACCTTTCGTTGTCCCTGGGGTACAGCCACCCGATCGTGGTGGAGCCGCCCGCCGGCATCACGTTCGGTGTCGACGGCACGCAGACCATCAAGGTCGAAGGCATCGACAAGGAACTGGTCGGGCAGACGGCGGCGAACATCCGGCGGTGGCGCGAGCCCGAACCGTACAAAGGCAAGGGCATCAAGTACGATACCGAGACAATCCGCCGCAAGGTTGGCAAGGCGGGCGGCAAGTAATACGCGGAGAATGAGGCAATATGCCAAGCCATGCAGAGAAAATAGACCGGCTGGTCCGCCGCAAGCGGGGCATACGCCGGAAGGTGAGCGGGACCGCGGAACGTCCGCGGCTCACCGTGCGACCGACGTTGAAACACATTTACGCGCAGATCGTGGACGATACGAGCGGCAAGACCCTGGTGTCGGCGTCCTCGGTGCAATTGAAGATCACCGGCGGCAACGTGGACGCGGCGAAGAGCGTGGGCAAGGCCCTCGCGGAAAGAGCGCAGGCGGCGTCCGTACTGCGAGTGGCGTTTGACCGTAACGGCCGCCTGTATCACGGGCGGGTCAAAGCGCTCGCCGAAGCCGCGCGCGAAGCCGGATTGGACTTTTAGGCCGGAATAAAAAGGGCGACAGGCGGGCCCGGTAGGAGATTAGGGTTGAGCACTGGACAAGGCAAACGCGAAGGCCGCGGCGAGAAGCGCCCCCGCGCCGAACAGCCGGAATCCAATTTCATCGAGTCGGTGGTGAAAATCTACCGCGTTTCGAAGGTCGTCAAGGGCGGCCGGAACTTCCGGTTCAGCGCCATCGTCGTGGTCGGCGACGGAAAAGGCAAAGTCGGCGCGGCCATGGGTAAAGCCCGGGAAGTGCCGGACGCGATTCGCAAGGCCATCGACCGCGCCAAGCGCAACATGATCAGCGTGCCGATTGTCTCGACCACCGTCCCTCACGAGGTCGTCGGCCGCTCCGGCTCGGCGCGGGTGTTGTTGAAACCGGCTTCGCTCGGTACCGGCGTCGTCGCGGGACTCCCGGTCCGCGCCGTCGTCGAAGGTTGCGGCATCCAAAACATCTTGACGACGTCGCTCGGCTCCAGCAACGCCACCAATGTCGTCTGGGCGACGATGGATGGACTGCGCCAATTGAAAACGGCCAAAGAAATTGCCAACGACCGAGGGCTCGAAGAGGCGGCGGTCCTGTAGGGGTCGTGTCGCGGCGGTACTCGAGCCGCAGCGCATAGAGGATTCATCATATGGACTTGAGTAATTTGACGTTGCCGGCCGGCAAACGCAAGAACCGGCACCGTGTCGGCCGCGGGCCCGGCTCGGGTAGCGGGAAAACCGCCGCCCGCGGCCACAAAGGCGCGCGCGCGCGGTCCGGCTATTCGCGCAAGGCCGGCCATGAAGGCGGCCAGACACCGCTGGCCCGGCGCCTGCCCAAGATCGGGTTCCGCCATCCCGATCGTTTTCCGATGGCGGTCGTGAATCTCGACGACATCGAACGGAGCTTCGAGTCCGGCGCGGACGTCACCCCGGAATCTCTTGTCAAGGCCGGGCTTGCCCGACCGACCAAGGGGGGCGTCAAAGTTTTGGGCCGAGGCGAAATCAGCAAAAAACTTAAGGTCCGTGTGAACGCCGTCAGCCAGGGCGCTCGCGCGAAGATCGAGGCCGCCGGTGGCCTTGTCGAACTGATCCAAACCAAGGCATACGGCCGTCCCCACAAACCCGTGAAACGTCAGAGGGGGGCTTAACAGGTGTCTCAACCCGTAGAAGCCTTCCGCAACGCGCTCAAAATCCCCGAGCTCAAATCGCGGATATTCTTCACCCTGATTATGATTGCGGTGTACCGGCTCGGCGCGCACGTGCCAACCCCGGGCGTCAATGGACGCGCGTTGTCCCAACTCATGCAAGACATGGGCGGCGGTATCTTGGGTTTCTACGATATGTTCACGGGCGGCGCGTTCGAGCAGGCCACCATCTTCGCCCTCGGCATCATGCCGTACATCAGCGCGTCGATCATTATTCAACTTCTGGTGGTCGTGATCCCCGCTCTGGAAAAGCTCCAAAAAGAAGGCGCGGAAGGCCAGAAAAAAATCACCGAATACACCCGGTACGGTACCATTGGACTCTGCATCATCCAGTCCATCGGTGTCGCCGCGTGGTTGCAAGCGCTCAACAGCGAATCGCCCCCGGGTTCGCCTATCGTCGCCAACCCGGGCATCGGGTTTTACCTGATGTGTATCATTACCTTTACGACCGGCACCGCCTTCATCATGTGGCTGGGCGAACAGATTAGCGAACATGGCGTCGGTAACGGCATGTCACTCATCATTTTTGCCGGAATCGTCGCGCAGATGCCGAACGCGATCATCCGGCTGTTCAGCCTCATTGGCGCCGAACAGATCAGCCCCGTCAAAGCCATGGTGCTGATCGCGGTGATGGTGGTGGTGATCGCAGGCGTAATCCTCGTGACCACCGGCCAGCGCCGCATACCGGTCCAGTACCCGCGGCAGGTCAAAGGCCGCCGCATGACCGCCGGCGCCCGCACCTATCTGCCGCTTCGGGTGAACCAGGCCGGCGTAATCCCGATCATCTTCGCCAGTTCGCTGCTGATGCTTCCTGAAATGATCTCGAATGCCGTGCCCAGCACCGCCGTGAGACAGGTCATTCAGGACCTGTTCCATTATCGCGGTCTCCTCTACAACGGCCTATACGCCGGGCTGATTATCTTCTTCTGCTTTTTCTATACGGCAATTACCTTCAATCCCATCGAAATTGCGGAGAATATGAAGAAATACGGCGGCGTAATCATGGGTGTACGCCCGGGTAAGGCCACCGCCGAATACCTGAACCGCGTCATGACCCGCGTGACGGTCGTCGGCGCCTTGTTCCTTGCCATCGTGGCCCTGCTGCCGACGGTCATTCATACATTCATGGGCGTGTACGACTGGCGCATCGCCAGTTTCTTCGGCGGAACCAGCTTGCTGATTCTGGTGGGTGTCGCGCTGGATACGGTCCGGCAGATCGAAACCCATTTGACCATGAGAAACTACGACGGGTTCATGGGGCCGGGACGGCGGCGCGTGCGGTCCAGACGCTTCTAGCCCGCATTTCTCACCCGTCGCCCCCGTCGACCGGGGAGATCGGTGAGAAATGCTCTGGAGAAAGCACGTGAGTGATTGTGGCGAGGGTGTTTCACACCACAATCAGTTTTGCCGTGCCGCGCCGTGACGATGCTTAGCGGTATGCGCAGTACGACGTCGTATCCTCCAACCCGCGCGGGTGGGAAGAACTCGGGCCAGCGCTAGCGGGGAGCGACAGAGTACCGTAAGCCTGCCCGAGCAGGCTTTCGAAGGGTAGCGAGGTAGCATGGGACTGCGAATCGTCATACTCGGTGGCCCCGGCGCCGGCAAGGGTACGCAGGCCATGCGAATTGCCGAAGCCCGCGAGATTCCGCATATCTCGACGGGCGCGATCTTTCGCGGTCACATGGAGCAGAACACAGAACTGGGCCGGGCCATTCGGCCTTATATGGACACGGGGCAACTCGTGCCGGACGACTTGACTTGCCGGGTAGTCGAACAGCGCCTGCAGCAGGCCGACTGCCGGAACGGATACATACTGGACGGGTTTCCGCGGACGTTGCCGCAGGCCCGTACCTTGGATGAACTGTTGGATCGCCGGGGCGACCGACTCGACGTGGTCATCGAATTGGACGTGCCCGACGACGAAATCGTGGACCGATTGAGCGCGCGCCGGACCTGTCCGGTCTGCGGCAAGATTTTTAATTTGAAGTTCGATCCGCCCTCGACCGACAACTCGAAGTGCGACCGGCCGGAATGCACCGGGGAACTGGTGACCCGACCGGACGACCGCGAGGAAACCGTGCGCCAGCGGATCCGGGTGTACCACGAGACGACGCAACCGATACTCGAGTACTACCGCGAATGCGGGCTCCTGCGCTCGGTGAATTGCGATGCGTTGGCGCCGGAAGCCGTCTTTGTGAAAGTTGAAGAGATTCTATGCGCAGTGAGCGCGGCCTGAGATCCGTGATCGCGATCCGGTCCGAGAAGGAAATCGCCGTCCTTCGCGAAGCGAACCAACTCGTCGCTGAAGTGCTGGTTCACCTCGCGAACATGGTCGCGCCGGGCATCACCACCGCCGAGATGGACGACGCCGCCGCGGCCCTGATTAAGGCCCACGGCGCGAAGCCCTCGTTTCTCGGGTATCTCGGATACCCGAAGAATACCTGCATCTCGGTCGAGGAGGAGATCATCCACGGCATCCCCGGAAAGCGAAAGCTCAAGGAAGGCCAGATCGTGGGCATCGATGTCGGCGTGTTCCATCGCGGGTATTACGGCGACGCCGCCGTGACGGTACCGTGCGGAAAGATTGATGCGCGTCGACAAAAACTTCTGGACGTGACGGACCTCGCCCTGTCTCGCGCCATTCGGGCTGCCCGCGCCGGCAGCCGCCTCGTCGAGGTCTCGCGTGCGGTGCAGACCACGTGCGAGGAGGCGGGCTTTTACGTCGTGAAGAGTTTTGTCGGGCACGGCATCGGCACCTCGATGCACGAAGACCCGCAGATTCCGAACTTCGTGACGAAAGACAAAGGGCCGGTGCTTCGCAGCGGTATGGTGCTGGCTATCGAACCGATGGTCAACACCGGTACGGAGGAAGTAAAAGTACTGCGAGACGGATGGACCGCCGTGGCGGCCGACGGCAAGCCGAGCGCGCATTTCGAGCACAGCATTGTGGTGCGCGAGCACGGCGGCGAAATATTGTCCGCCACACCCAAATTAGTCTGGGGCCGGCGGCCGGAGTAGGGGAAACGGGCGCCCGCGGAAAAAGTAGGAAATCGCCCGAGGGAATCTGGTATACTTTAGTGTTTGGCGATCTATGCAAAAAGAAGATGCTATAGAGGTCGAAGGGACGGTCGTCGAGCCGTTGCCCAACGCCATGTTCCGGGTCGAACTGAAAAACGGACACAAGGTGTTGGCGCATATCTCCGGCAAAATGCGCATGAACTTCATCCGTATTCTGCCGGGCGATCGCGTGAAAGTCGAGATGTCCCCCTATGACCTGACGCGGGGCCGAATCACGTATCGGTACAAGTAAGGAGCCGGGAACGCCTGAGCGCACCGCGTAACGGCTGTGGAGTGAGTCATGAAGATTCGTAGTTCTGTCAAGAAGATCTGTGAAAAGTGCAAGATTATCCGACGGCACGGGCGCGTCCGCGTAATCTGCGAGAATCCGCGACACAAACAAAAGCAAGGCTAGCATGCATTACTATTCAACCTCCTGCATGGATTCAGGAGGATGGCGAGAAATGCGCCGGTAGCAAACACGTGGCTAGAGTAGCTGAGGAGAAACCGTCTCATGGCACGCATCGTTGGCATTGACCTGCCCCGTGACAAACGGGTCGAGGTCGGGCTGCAATACATCTACGGCATCGGGCCGCACCGGGCCAAACTGATCCTCGCCGAGACGTCGATCAACCCCGACAAACGGGTGCGCGACCTCACCGACGAAGAGGCCGGCCGCCTGTCGTCTCACATCACGGCCAAGTACACGGTCGAGGGCGACCTGCGGCGAGAAGTGCAATCGAACATCAAGCGTCTCATGGACATCAACAGCTACCGCGGCCTGCGGCACAAGCGCGGCCTGCCGGTCCGCGGCCAGCGCACACACACCAACGCGCGCACCCGTAAGGGCCCGCGCGGCGCAACCATCAAAAAGAAATAGGAGGCACGTTCGTGGCCAAGGAAAAGCGCAAAGCCAAGGCGAAGAAGCGCCGTACTATCAACGTGACTACCGGCGTCGCCCACATCCAAGCGACGTTCAACAACACGATCGTGTCCATCACGGACTCGCAAGGCAACGTGATCTCGTGGTCCAGCGCCGGGCAGGTCGGGTTCGTCGGCTCCCGCAAGAGCACGGCGTTCGCCGCGCAGGTTGCCGCGGAAGCCGCCGCCACCAAGGCCAAGGAAGCCGGCCTGCGCGAGGTCCGCATCCACGTGAACGGGCCCGGCGCGGGGCGCGAATCGGCGATCCGCGCCATTCAGGCCGCGGGTCTGGACGTCACGCTGATCCGCGACGTGACCAGCATTCCGCATAACGGTTGCCGCCCTCCAAAGCGGCGCCGTGTGTAACGTTCCCCAGGGCGAAGTTCCCGAGTTGCCCCCTCGGACGGGTTCACAGGCATCGGTAGTCAGGCCGCACTGCTGGGAGACCAATACGAAATGATAGCCAAGGAATTAGTGACACCGAAGTGGGTCAAGATTGACGAAGGCGCCACCGAACAGTACGCGCGCTTCGTTGTCGAACCGTTTGAACGCGGCTACGGCACGACCATCGGCAACGCGTTGCGCCGTATCCTGCTCGCGTCGCTCGAAGGGTCCGCCGTGATCGCCATCAAGATCGAAGGCGTACAGCACGAGTTCTCCGCCATCCCGGGCGTCAAGGAAGACGTCACCGACGTCGTGCTCAACTTCAAGCACTGCCAGTTGCGTCTGAACCGTGAAGAGCCGCTCATCTTTACCTTTAAGCACAAAGGGCAGGGCCCCGTCACCGCGGGCATGGTCTTCAAGGGGCAGGACGTCGAGGTCTACAACCCTGACCATCTAATCTACACCGCGACCTCCGCCTCGCACACCATGGAGATCACCATCAAAGTGGCCCGCGGCCGCGGACACCAAACCGCCGAGCAATTCGAACTCGAACACGCCGCCATCGGCACCATCTATCTCGATGCCAGCTTCTCGCCTGTCGTCCGCGTCAACTTCCAGGTGGAAGACGCCCGTGTCGGGCAACGCACCGACTACGACCGGCTCGTCCTCGAGGTGTGGACCAACGGATCGATCTCGCCGGAAAAGGCCGTCGAAGAAGCCTCGAATCTACTCATCGATCACCTCAAGATCTTTGTCCACCAGCGCCGAGAAGAATCCGAAGGCGGCGGCATCCCGGGCATTGAAGACCCTGAACTCGCCCGCACCATGAACCGCTCCGTCGACGAACTCGAACTCAGCGTGCGCGCCGCGAACTGCCTGAAGGCGGCCAACATCCGCACCATCGGCGACCTCGTCGTGCGCACCGAAGCCGAAATGCTCCAGTTCCACAACTTCGGCAAGAAGAGCCTCGACGAAATCAAGGCTATCCTCGAAACCATGGGCCTATCGCTCGGCATGAACGTCGGCGTCGCCGCCACCGTGCCCGCCTCCGTCGGCGAGGAGGCCATCGACGAAGCAGAAGAATCCGAAGACTACGACGCCGACGAATGACGCGGCGACGCGAAGAGAGGTACGCACACCATGAGGCACCGTAAAGAAGGCAGGCGTTTGGGCCGATCCATGTCGCACCGCAAAGCGACGCTGAAAAGCCTGGCGCTCGCCCTGTTCAAACACAACGCGATCACAACGACGGTACCCAAGTCCAAAGAGCTGCGAAAGTTCGCCGAGCCGCTCATCACGCTCGCGCGACAGGACACCGTCGCCAACCGCCGCCAGGCCTTTGCCGAACTGCGCGACAAGGCCGTCGTGGCCAAACTGTTCACCGAAATCGCCCCGGCCTACGCCGACCGCAACGGCGGCTACACCCGCATCCTGCGGCTCGGCCACCGCCTCGGCGACGCCGCCCCCCTCGCCCGCATCGAACTCGTCGGCCTCGGCGAACACAAAGAGGAATAACAAGCGAAGCATCCTGGCTGGATTCGCTTTTCAGTACAAGCGCCGCGATGGAACCATCGCGGCGCCCGCGTTTCCAGGCAACCCGCACCGCGTAACCATCGGAAGTGCCGCGCCACATGCAATCCGCGGTCAGCACATTCAATTCCACAGCACCCAGCGACACAAGATACACGGGACAGAGCCAGACAATTCGGGCGGCCGCCGGGCGCAATCCCGCGCGACGTCACATTGAATCCCCGCAGTGAAGCCTAATCCGCACCAAACCCTCGATCCACTCCGCCAATGCGGTAATCTGCACGGAGTTCTTAAGCGCGGACCGTATTGACACGAAACCGAAAACTTTTATTGGACAGGATTTACAGGATGAACAGGACAGGAAGGGTGTAGCTTGGATCGCGTCCCCGATGGCAATCGTCTGTCGCCCGTTCTCCAGCCCGCATTTCTCACCAGTCGCTCCCGATGACGGGAGCGACTGGTGAGAAATGCTCAGCAGATAGCATAAAAGTCAATCGGGTGAGGATTTTTCACACCAACAGCCCGTTTTCCCTGTCGCTGCATAAAGGTATGTGCCGCACGAAGTGGTATCCTTCTTTGCCCGCGGGTGTGAAAAATCCGGGCTAAATCCGGTTCATATCCTGTCAATCCCGTGAATCCTGTCAAAAAACGCTATCGCTCAATACCCTCACCCCGATTGTAAGGCTTGCTCCGTGTCTCTGCGGTGAATAGTCACGGTTTCAAGGCCACGATCTTGCCGTCTTTCATAACATATATCGGCGTGCCGTGGATGCGGGCAGTCTTTCGAGCGACGCGCGCGGCACGGCGCAAGGCCCTGCCGACCAGCATGGAAAAGTCTTCTTCTTTCTTCCTTGTTTTTGGCGTCATGGAAATTTCTCCAAAAGTCGAGGTGCTTCTCCTGAATTATCATACACCGTCCATCGGTCGGCAAGCGGCTGATGTTGCGTATTGCTCCTTCGCACGTTTTCGTTGCAATGCTCGGATAACTTTACGGGTACGGCGGACTTGGGTTCAATCGCTGGATTTTAGGCGTTGTTTGGATTGCCGCCGCTTCTTTCCTGACAAAACAGGAAAAACCGCCGCGTGTCGGGCTAGAATCGGCCATTCCGTATGGATACCGACGACGACAGGCCCGATGACGTAGCACCGTTGCCACGTGTCCGGCTTTTGGGTCCGGCGGACTTCGCCGTGGCGCTGGTGGCGGGGGCCTTCGCATTTGGCCTGTACTGGCTGACCCTCGCGCCCACCGTCTACGGCGAAGACAGCGGGGAACTGATCGCGGCGGCGTACACGCTCGGCATTCCGCATCCGGCCGGGTATCCGCTGTGGTGCATTCTCGCCAAGGTGTTCATCGAACTGGTTCCGGTGGGCGAAGTTGCTTGGCGCGCAAACCTGATGTCCGCCGCGTTCGGCGCAGGGGCGGTCGCGGTGACCGCGCTGACAATCGGACTGCTCACGCGCAGCCGGGTCGGTGCTCTCGCAGGGTCCTTGGCGTTGGCGTGTTCACTTGAGTTCTGGGAACAGAGTGTCATCGCCGAGGTCTACACGCTCAACGCGTTTGTGACCGCTTTGTGCATTCTCCTGCTGCTCGTGTGGGGAGAGACGCGGCACAACACGTGGCTCTACGCCGCCGGCCTCGTCTTCGGATTGGGACTGTGCAACCACCACGTGCTAGCGCTGGCCCTCCCTGCGTTCGTCTTGTACGCCGTCGGAATCGGCGGGCTGCGCTGGGGCGCGTGGAAGATGCACCTCGTCACCGGCTTGTACACCCTGCTGGGCCTCAGCGTCTACCTCTACCTGCCGATTCGGTCCACGTTCAATCCCCCGATGGACTGGGGCAACCCCCAGTCGCTCTCCGGGTTCTATGACGTCGTCACCCGCGGGCAATACTCGTTCCTGTTTTGGGAGCACGAACGCACGTGGTCGCGATTCCTTGGGCAATGCTGGACGTTCCTGCGCATCTATGCCGAGCAGTTCACACCCGGCTTCGGCTGGCTTGCGCCGTTCGGCGCGGCCGTGTTGTGGATACAACGGCGCCGCGCCGCGAGTGCAATGCTGGGCATCGCCTTCCTGCTCACGGTGATTGGCGCCATCGTGATCCCGAACTTCGAACTCGACCGCATGTCCGTCTGGATTAACACGACGTACTGGATTCCGGCCTATCTCATCGCCGCAATCTGTATCGGTTCGGCGATTGCCGCCGTCTGCCGGGCCGTGCCCCACGCTTCCGTGCGCGCGCTGGTCGCCCTGCTGCTCACCGTGGCGGCCGCCGCGTGCCCCCTGCTCGCGCACTACACGCGCAACGACAAGAGCGACTATCGGATCGTCGAGGACTACGCCCGAAACATCCTCGCCACGCTCGCTCCCGGGGCAATCTATTTCGGCGACAGCGACATGGCCTTGTTCCCGGTGATGTACTGCCAGATCGTGGAAGGCGCGCGCCCCGACGTCTTGATTGCGAACCCCTACGGGTATCCGATCGAAGCCGCGTACCGCGCCATGCCGGACGACGTGAAGGCCACGTTCGCCGTGCGACCGACTGTCGAAGACGAGAAGAAGATATTTTCTTGGCTGGTTCATCACAGCGGGCGGCCGGTGTACAGTTCGGTCCAGCGCACGGGCCCCGACATACACTCCGTGAACGCGGGGCTCCTGTACCGCTACGTGCCCCGCGGACAGCCCGCCCGCCGCGAAGACCCGTGGCCAAACTATTCCTGGCATACGCTGGATGAACGCATCGCGGAGCACGATTGGTCCGCCGAAATTATTCTGTTCGAGTACTACTTCGCGCTTGGCCGAATGCACCTCGACAACGGCGAATACGATCAAGGCGTGGCGGCTTTCGAGCGCGCCGCGCGGCTCGCATGCGAAAACAAGGACGGCCTAAACAACCTCGGCGCCACCGCGGCGCGATACGGCCTTCAGGCCGAAGCCATCCACTACCTGACTCTGTCCGCGGCGCTCGATCCTCGATGGCCGCTCCCGCGCCTCAATCGCGCGAGGGCGCACTTGCGCGTTGGCGAAACCGATTCGGCGCTGGAACAAATCGAAGAAGTCCTGAGATTCGAGCCGGGCAACGAAACGGCGCTGCGACTGCGAGCGCGCCTGACGCAGGGAAAGGCCGGCGATGCGCGGCCCGGTCCCCGCGGACCCTGAGCTGAAAATCGCGGTGTCCAAGCCTCATGCAGTCCATGAGATAGATGGCCGATCGTGGAAAATGTCACGATTGACGCGGACCGCTCCCAAAAATAAACATTCTCACCTGGCGTCAATGGTGCTATACTTTTTATAGGGCCCATCAGCACGACACCGGGGGGTGTGGTGCTTGTCGGGAAGAGTGAGTCGGCGGAGTGTGCGCCGCGCGCTCCACAAGTGAGCGTCGAGGGCGAACTCACAAACCAAGACGTGGCGCGCGTCCAGGAGGGCCGATCATGCGCAAGATTCCTACCGCTCGGGACTGCATGTCAACGTGGTATGTCAAGCTGCGGCCTGACATGGAGATCTACGAAGCCATCGACATCCTCGAGAGTAAACGCGCCGCGGGCGCGCCCGTGCTCGATGCCGAGGGCAACCTCCTGGGCATCCTCACCGAAAAGGACTGCCTTCGCGTCATCTCGAATGCCGCCTACGAAGGCCTTGCCACCGGCACCGTCGCGGACTACATGTCCGAACCGAAGACCGTCGTCACCACCGACATGGACCTGTTCGCCGTGGCGCGACAGTTCCTCGAAACCAACTTCGCGATCCTGCCCGTGCTCGAACGCGGCAAACCCGTCGGCCGGATCACCCGTCAGGACATGCTGCGCGGCATCCAGCACCTTCAGCGCGAAACCGAGAAAGACAAGCAGCGCGAGGAGCAGGAGTTGCTCGTCAAGCAACAGCCGCGCGGGATCGACGAATTGCAGCGGGTCGCCGCCGCGACCAATCCCAAACACCTCGCCGAACTCATGCGCGACCGCCTGCGCGGTTGAGTACAGCTCGACACAATAACGGGTAAGACTCGAGTGGAGAGCAAGAACGATTCAAGTTTGGGCGATGCCGCCTACCCCGGATTTTTCACACCCGCGGGCAATGAAGGATACCACTTCGTGCGGCACGTACCTTTATGCAGCGACAGGGAAAACGGGCTGTTGGTGTGAAAACTCCTCACCCGATTGACTTCTATGCTATCTCCTGAGCATTTCTCACCAGTCGCTCCCGTCGCCGGGAGCGACTGGTGAGAAATGCGGGCTAGGCCCCATCGAGGAGCGGCGATGTAGGGAGTGTTTCGAGCCTTCCAAGGCTGCCCCGGTTCCTCCACCGGCTGATACTACGGATTGTGCTGGCCGAAGGTGGACCCGTTCGCGGCGCCGACTCCTACGACCGCGCCGCCGTAAAACTTTTCGATCCCCCGCGGGGTTCGAATTCCGATTGCGCCGGTGGAATCGATGCCCATGCAGTGGCCCTCGACGATATCTTCATTGACTTGAAGGCGCACCGAGTGGCCGCGCAGCAGGCAGCGCCGGGACCACTCCTCCGCGAGTTCGCTGCTGGATGACTCCAGGTCGGCGAGCCGGAGTTCGAGGCGCCGGAGGACCTCTACGAGGGTGGAAGTCAGATTAAAAGTTCGCCCGGCTATATCGACCAGGGAAGTCGCATTCACCGGCAGCGGTTCAGGAGCGCCTACGGTCGAGTTATTTACGTTGATGCCGATGCCGAGGACGAGTCGGGGCGCGGCGCCTGGACACAATTCGGGAAGGATCCCGCAGATTTTTTGATGTCGGGCGTACACGTCATTGGGCCACCGAATACCGAATGCAACCGCCGGCGCGAGGGTCTCCATCGCTTCACATACGGACACGGCCGCGGCGAGCGCCATTCGGGGCCAGGAATCCGGTGGGGCGGGGTGCCGGCCCAAATCGAGCAGGAGCGAGAAGGTCAGCGCGCCCTTCGCGGACCACCAGGAGTTGGCGCCTCTGCCTCGACCGGCGGTTTGGTTCTCGGCGATCACGAGGACGGGCAGGCGATTAGCAGGGATGGCGGCGAGCTCAAGCGCGCGGGTGTTTGTGGAAGGAATAGTGCGGTGGTAGTCGATATCGCGAACGAAGGTCCGCGCCGAAATTCGGTCGATGTCAAACGTGGGCCGCTTGTACAGACGGGCAGTTTTCACGCCGCTTATCCGAGTTTGACCAGCAGGTCGCCTGCTTCCACCTGGGTCTTTGGACCTGCCAGGAGTTCCACCACACGCGCGTTTCGCGGCGAGTACATGGTCATTTCCATCTTCATCGCTTCGAGGGTCAGCAACTTCTGGCCTTCCGAGACCTGGTCGCCCGTCTGCACGGCGACGTTGACTATGAGACCGGGCATGGGAGCGGCGATGTGGTCCGGGTCGTTTGGATCGGCTTTCGGATGTTTAGTCACCTGTGATTCCAGGGAGGAATCCAGCACCGTCGTATCCCGCGGCTGACCGTTCAATTCGAAGAACACTGTCCTGCGTCCGTCCGGATGCGGCTCCCCGATGGTGACCAATTTGACGATGAGGGTCTTGCCGGGCTCGATTTCAAACGCTTTTTCTTCGCCCGGCTGCAATCCGTAAAAGAACATGTGGGTCGGCAGCACGCTGGTGTCCGAGTAGGCCTGCTGATGGCGCGCGAAATCTTCGAACACCCGCGGATAGAGCAAGTAGGACAGGACTTCGCGCCGCGACGGATCGCGTTTGAGCAGTTTTTTTAGTTTCGCTGCCGTGGCGTCAAGGTCGGCCGGCGGCATACTCGCCCCGGGGCGGCCGCGAATGGCGCGCTGCCCGCGCAGGATTCGTTTTTTCAGTTTCGGGGGAAAGCCGCCGGGAGGTTGGCCGAGTCGGCCCATCATCAGATCGGTCACCGATTCGGGGAACGCCAGTTCGCGTTTGGGGTCGAGCACGTCCTTCGAGTCCAGATTGTTGGCCACCATAAACAGTGCCATGTCCCCCACCACCTTGGACGTCGGCGTCACCTTGATGATGTCCCCGAAGAGTCGGTTCACTTCCGCGTATTTTTGGCACACCTCCGCCCAGCGGTCCGCCACGCCGAGGGCCTGCGCCTGCGCGTAGAGGTTGGTGTATTGTCCGCCCGGCATCTCGTGGAGATAGACGTCCGAAGTCGAAGCTTTCTGGCCGGTCTCGAAGGCGGCGTATTGGTCGCGGACCTGTTCCCAGTAGCCGGCCAGGGACCGGAGATGATCGGGATTCAATCCGGAATCACGCGGAGTAAAGCGCAAGGCCTCGACCAGTGAGTCGAGATTGGCCTGCGAACTCATGCCGGACATGGGAGCGCTGGCCGCGTCCACGATGTCGACCCCGGCTTCGGACGCCTTGAGCAGCGCCGCGGACTGCACGCCGCTGGTGTCGTGGGTGTGGAAATGAATGGGGATGCCGACTTCCTGCTTGAGAGCGCGCACGAGCAGGTCCGCGGCGAAGGGTTTGCACAGTCCCGCCATGTCTTTGATGGCCAGAATATGTGCGCCGGCCTTCTCGAGGCGTTTGGCCAGGTTCACGTAATACGCGAGGTTGTACTTGGGGCGGGACGGATTCGTGATGTCGCCGGTGTAGCACATGGCGACTTCGCATAGTTTGCCGGCCTCACGGACCGCCTCGATCGCCACGAGTAAGTTTGGCTCCCAGTTGAGTGCGTCGAAGATGCGAAACAGATCGATGCCGGCCTCTGCCGATTCTTCGACGAATGCGCGCACCACGTTGTCGGGGTAGCTGGTGTAACCGACCGCGTTGGACGCGCGGAGGAGCATCTGAAACAAAATGTTGGGAATGCGTTGGCGCAATTCCACGAGGCGTTGCCAGGGGCATTCGTTGAGAAACCGCATGGAGGTGTCAAACGTCGCGCCGCCCCACATTTCGATCGAGAACATCTGAGGCGCAAGCCTCGCGTACTCGTCGGCAACGGCCAGCATGTCGTAGGTGCGCATGCGGGTCGCCAAGAGCGACTGGTGCGCGTCGCGGAACGTCGTATCCGTGAGCAGCAGCCGCTTTTGTTTGAGTATCCACTCGCAGAAGCGTTCCGGGCCCAACTGTTGCAAGCGCTGGCGGGTGCCGGGCGGGGGCGGGGCGAGGTGGTCGACAACCGGAGGCCGGGGCGTGTCCCGGTGAAGAGGGGCAGGCCTGTTTTTCACCTGGGGATTGCCGTTTACGATGGTCGTGCCCAAATACGCGAGCAACCTTGTGGCGCGGTCCTGGCGGGGGGCGATCTGAAACAGCTCCGGTGTGCTGTCGATGAAACGGGTCGTGCATTCGCCGCGGACAAACGCAGGATGGTCGATAAGGTTTATTAGAAACGGGAGGTTGGTTTTGACGCCGCGGACCCGGAACTCCTGGAGGCAGCGCTCCATCCGGCGGGTGGCGTCCTCGAAGCGGCGGGCCCAGGCGGTAACTTTCACGAGGAGCGAATCATAAAACGGCGTGACGGTCGCGCCGGAGAACGCGGTGCCGGCGTCGAGGCGGATGCCGAGCCCTGCTGCGGAACGGTAATGCGTGACGCGGCCGTAGTCCGGCACGAAGTTGTTCAGGGGGTCTTCGGTGGTCACGCGGCACTGGAACGCGACCCCGCGCATGGTTACGTCATCTTGGCTCGGCAGACCGATGCCCGGATCGCTGAGGGCGGCGCCCTGCGCGATGAGGATTTGGGACTTGACGATGTCGACGCCGGTGACGACTTCCGTGACCGTGTGCTCGACCTGGATACGGGGGTTGACTTCGATGAAGTACGGCTGGTTCGTGTCCACGTCGAGCAGGAACTCGACGGTTCCGGCGCTCACGTAGCCGACCTTGCGCCCGATCGCGAGCGCGGCCTCGCATAACTGCTCGCGCATGCCGGCGGGCAGATTGATCGCCGGCGCGATCTCGACGACCTTCTGATGGCGCCGCTGCAGCGAGCAGTCGCGCTCGTAGAGGTGCACCAGTCCGCCGTGCGAGTCACCGAGTAACTGCACCTCGATGTGCCGTGCCCGCGCGACGAACTTCTCGAGGAACACGTCGGGGCTTCCAAAGGCGGTGCGGGCTTCCCGCTGCGCCTGCACGAGGGCCTCGGGCAATTCCTTCTCGGATCCGACGATCCGCATGCCTCGGCCGCCCCCTCCCTTGGCCGCCTTTACCATGACGGGGTACCCGAGTTTCTTGGCGATCCGGCGGGCATCGGCGAGGTCGCGAATCGGTTTGTCTCCGCCGGACAGAACGGGAACGCCTGCGGACCTCGCCAGTTCGCGCGCCTCGATCTTGTCGCCGAGCCGTTCGAGAATCGCGACGGGCGGACCGACGAAGATGATGCCTGCGGCCTTGCAGGCCCGGGCGAAATCCGGGTTCTCGGACAAAAAACCGTAGCCGGGATGGATCGCGTCGACCCCGCTGCGCTTGGCCACGGAGATGATCTCGTCGATGTCCAGGTAGGCGCGGAGCGGCTCGCCGGGTTTACCCACGAGGTAGGATTCGTCCGCCTTGAGCCGGTGCAGGGCATAGCGGTCCTCGTGCGAGTAAATCGAAACCGTGCGGATGCCCAGTTCGTGCGCGGACCGGAAGACGCGAATCGCGATCTCGCTGCGGTTTGCCGCCATCAGTTTGGTGATGCGCTTGTGACCGGCCCGTCGTTGCATCGTGTTCCCGCTTTTGTTCTACCTGTTTGCGTAATGAAATGCCGCGCGTGCGGCCGCCGACACGCGACAGTCCTGTCCAGCAGCCCAATACCCGCCGATGGAAGTCGCGCCCGCAGGCGCCCTTGAACCCATACCGCCAAGGAACCGGAAGGACGACCGCTTGCGCGGACAGGAACCCTGTCTGCTGCTTTGCCTGCCAGCCCGCACCGCTGCGCATGAGCAGAAAGTAGCTGGGGATCGAAGGCGTAGCGCCCGGCCATATCTTACCATTGCATGGGACGAGAACCAATATGATTCGGCCTCGGGTTTGGCCATCGGCCCCAAGGCCCTACGTACAACACACTCCGCATTCGCATCGCGGGCGCGGCATTGGGTATCCTATGAGAACGCGTGCCTGGGGGCCTGCATTGGTCGAGTCCGGCCGATCCGGCGCGTTCCGCGCGGCTATGCAACAGAAGGCGAATCATGTCGCAGAAACAGGAGATCATTCTTTCGGGTATCCGGCCCACGGGCCGGCTGCATTACGGCAACTATTTTGGGGCAATCCGGAGTTTTCTCGACCTCCAGGCGCAGGGCCACCGCTGCTATTACTTCATCGCGGATTACCATGCCCTGACCACGATCACGGAGCGCGTGGATATTTACCGTCAGACCATTGACATGCTCCGGACCTACGTGGCATGCGGGCTGGATCCGCAGAAGTCGGTCATCTACCGGCAAAGCGATCTGCCCTGCACGGCGGAACTCGCGCTGTTGCTGGGCATGATCACGAACATCGGTTTTCTCGAACGGGGCACGACCTACAAGGACAAACTGAGCAAGCTGAGACCCGAGGAGGCCGCGGCATCGAATCCGCTGTCGTTCGGACTGCTCGGCTATCCGGTGCTGATGGCGGCGGACATTCTGATTGTGCGGGCAAACACGGTCCCGGTGGGAGACGATCAACGCCAGCACGTGGAAATGGCGATGGACATTGCGCAAAAGTTCAATTCGCGCTTTGGTGAAACACTCGTCATTCCGAAGACCGTCGCGCGGGATGCCTTGCGGCTCCCAGGGCTGGACGGTTCCGCCAAGATGGGCAAGAGCGAGAACAACACGCTCGATTTGTTGGATGACCCCCAGACCGTGCTGAAGAAGGTGAAGGGCGTGCAGACGACGACCGACCCCGCGCCGCTCGATGCGGCCACGGACGAGCCGGAGGACGTGATTCCCAAGCTGCCGCCGAGTCTGGGGACCTTGTACCGGCTGCTTTACCTGCTCGCGCCGCGGGAGGTGTATCTCGATTTCGTCGGCAAATATCGCCGTGGCGAGAAGTTTTACGGCACCTTGAAGACGACGCTGGCGGAGCACGTGACCGCATTCAATGCGCCGATCATCGAACGGTTCAATGCCCCCGACAACACGGAAGAGTACGTGCGCGAATTTCTCGCGGAAAACGCGAGGAGGGTCACCCCGGTGGCGCTTGAGACGGTCGAGGCGGTGCGCCACGCGATGGGAATCGGGCACAGCTTGCACCGCGCGTAAGGCAGGCCTCTCCACACGCATCGCACCCGCCGTTGGGCGACGAGTACGCCGCTCCAGGGAGTGTGCTCATGCTGGAAAACGCAGGGTTATAAAGCAACGGGCCGCCGCGCAGGGCCGCGGGCAGGCGAACGTTGAACCTGCGCGACGTGTTAACCGCCGGTCTGGGCCGTGAGCTGCTGGATCATTTGAATCATCGGCACGAACAGCGCGAGGAACAGGCCGCCGACCACAACGCCGATGAAGATGGTGATGACAGGCTGGATCAGTTCGCCGATGGTGGAAAGGGTGATGTTGACTTCCTCCTCGTACGTATCGGCGATGTGCTCGGCAATCGCGTCGAGTTGACCGGAATCCTCGCCGGTCACCAACATGTCCGTGACGATCGGCGGAATGATGCGGTCCGCGCGCCGCATCGGCTCCTCGATGCCTTCGCCGCGCTCGACCGAGTCGCGGACGTGTTGCATGACGTTCGCCACGGCCTTGTTGCGGATATTGGAGCGGACGAGGTCCAAGGTTACCATCATGGACAAGCCGCTGCGCAACAAGAGAGACAAGCTGCGCGTGAAATCCACGATGGCGGATTTGCGGACGATATTCTTGCCGATCACGGGTAAGGCGAGTTTGATTCGGTCCGCGTACAAGCGGTTCAACGGCGACAGGTTCACCCAGACCTGGTACAGCACGATCAGGGCGATAACAACGATTATGGCGCCGAGCATGACGGGCGGGGAAGTCAGCCAAGCCGACCACCGCATGATCATGTCCGTGTACCACGGGATCGTGACATCGAGCCGCTCGAACAGTTGCCGGAACTGGGGCAGCACAATCTTGGCAATGAGCAGCAGGACAAGCAGGCACACGAGGACGAGGATGATGGGGTACCACATGGCGCTCATGACGCGGCGGTACAGCATGCGCTGGCGCTCGCGGTATACCACGAGCCGCTTCAACACGGTGGTAAGCGTACCGCTGGCTTCGCTCGCCTTGATCAGGTTGATGAAGACGGGGTCGAAATAGCGCGAGTGTTTCTCGAACGCCTGCCACAGCGCGTTCCCGCTTTCGACGTACTCGGCGATGTCCGTGACCAGCAGCCGGATGCCCGCCCGTTCGCCGCGGTGGCTGAGGATCGACAAGGAGCGCAGCAGCGGCGTGCCCGCGTCGAGCAGCATGATCAATTGGCGAAGAAAGTCGGTGATGTCCTGTTGTTTGACGCCCCCGATGCGCACGCTCGACAGCCGGGCGTACAGGCTCGGTGTCGCGGTCGTCTCGGCTGCGGCTGCGGCCTCGTCGAGGTCAAAGGTGGACTTCGCCGTCACCCGGCGCGTCGTCGTGGACTTCTTGGCGCGGCTTACCCGCTTCAGGCCTTCGCCCGCCTTTTCGCCCTTGATGGCCATAATCTGTCATCCTCCATTCGGTCAGATGCGGGACACGGCGTCCGCCGCCTGCGCACCGGGTGATTACCCGCCTAATCGCGCCCATTCATTCCAATACAGAATCCGAGGCTTGCCGTCCTCGGGGAAGTACACCACCGTCTCCACGCCGGCCGAGGCCCTGCGTTGGGGGTTGTCCAAGTCGATCCGATCCAACCCCGCGCTGCACACAATTCGATAGCACCGCGACGAAAAACTGAACTCGCGCGGCAGCGCCCCGGGGTCGTCAGGCGGAGGCGGATAGTTGAATGTCGAGGCGACCTTGCCCGCGACGGCGGCCAGTTCGGCCGCGCTCGACAGCGGACGGGCCGCGGCAACTCGGGCCGCGGCATCGGGCGTTACATCCAAGACCGCCCGCAGCACGTCTTCCGACGCCGAGTTGATGTTGATGAAGCCTTCGGGGTTCGAAGGATCCGGCACGGTATAGACCGTCAACTGCGCGGCGCGCTCCGTCGTGAGCACGTCGGCCGTGAGCAAGTTCCGGGCAATGAGTTCGTCAACGCTGGTCAGCCAATTCTTCGGGTCGCCGCCGCCCGGGGCGCCCGACCCGTCCAGGCGCGGCAGGTTTGCTCGGATCGAACGGGCCTTGTCGCCGTCGATTCCGAGCAGCGAGATCAAGACGTTCGGCGGCGCGAAGTTGACGTTGACCTTGGCGCACTCGTCCGTGATGACGGCGCTGACGCCGGCGTGGTAGCGGTCATCGAGCACCGGCGCGGCGTCGATCGCGGTTTTGGCGTCGGCGCGGTACACCGGTATGTCGATAACCAGCGGGGACGCCGTCAATTCGGCTGCCCGGCGGTCCCGGAGGGCCTGTTGCATCTGGGCGATGGCGGCGCGCGCCCCGCCCTGCGCGGCGGCCGCGGCGCGCGCCACGTACAGGTCTTGCCGCGTGTCCGTCGACTCGAGCGACATGTACACGACCCAGCTTGTGCCCAGCAGCGACAGGACGATCAGTACGCCCAAGGCGACGAGGATGGCCGCCCCGCGCTGTTCTCGATACAAGTGGGTCGAGTTCATTGAACGTGAATCCTGAATACGGCCTGTCGCGCGATCTGTTCGCGCTGAATATTGTCATTCTTGGCCACGGTCAGGCTGACGCGCACGGCGCGGGGCAGCTCCGGCGCCGTCCATTCGTTCTTCCAGCCGGCGCCGTCCGCGTACTCGACGCGCATCTGAACAATGCCTCGTGCAATCCTGGTCGATGACGGCGGTGTCTTTGCGTGCAGGTCTTGAACGCTGCGCTGTAACGCATAACCGCCGTCATCCTCGCGCACAACGGCGTAACGCACAAGAATCGGCCCCTTCCCGCCCTCGATGCGCGTCGCCTCGATAGGCAGGGTGAACGTGTCCGCCGCCAGTGTGATCCCGTAAAATCGCTCGTCGGTTGCGGACCCGCTGCGCCCGGTGAGGGAGACCCCCGACAGCGCCGGCGTAAGGGCGGAGGCGAAATCAGGCCGCAGGAATTTGGAGAAAACATCGTCCGCGATATGGTCGAGTTCCGTGCGGGTTTTCAACGCGTTCCAGTGCCCCGACATTTGAACGAAGGCGGTGGTGCCCAGCGAGGTCGCGACGGCGAGAATCGCCATGACGATCAACAACTCGATCAGGGTGAAGCCGGAACGTTCGCGATGGGGGCTCATGGCGACGTCTCCAAAATGTCGCGCGGAGCCAGCGTGGTCAGCGTGAAATCGTGGTTCCGGCCGCTGTCCACCCAGCGGACCGTGGCAATCAGTTCGACGTACGGGGAGTCGGCCTTAGGAAGATGCACGAACGCGTGTCGGGTCAGTTTCCTGTAAAAGCGTGTTTCCCGGTCGCCCATCGCGCGTTCCGTCGGCAGCGTGGCGGGCGGTTGCACGATGTACGTTTCGTTTTTCGCGGTGACGGGCAGGACCTGGCCGGCCTCCACCTGACCCGCGTCGGGCCAGGTAAAGGCCGAGGGATCGCGGACGAGTTCGGCGAGGTATTCATCGGCGGCGCCGGCGGCGATGGTATACAGGCGCGCGCTTTGGCCGAGTTCGAGAGAGCCGGTATATAGAGCTATACTGATGTAGGTCGCTACGCCGATAATACCCAGCGCGACGATGGTTTCGATGATGGTGAAACCGGCATTGCGCCGTGACTCCGACGTGCTGCGCACTCGACCCGATCGAGCCACCCTGTCCATTCCCCTTCCGAGGCCGCCGCGCAGAGTACCGAGCCGCGCGGAAGGCCGGTCAGTATGACGCTCTGAATGCACTGCCACCGGATGACACGCAGACTTCGGCTTCGCGCTCCTCTGCGTCCACCCTGTCAACGGACCTTATCCTACCTTGAGAATGACTCCAAGTCAACGGGGAAAGCGGAATATCGGACGGATGAACAGAAAGTCTCTTCAAGACGCGTGGCGCGTCGCGTTCCGAAGGCGCCCGAGAAGCGCCGTTTGTCCGCCGACGTCGACTTGGCGAGCACCGCGCAACGAGAACGGGACTGAAATTCGCAGGGGTAGGTGACGTATCGCGAATACAGCGGCAACGAACGCGCGTCATTCGTCGCGCGGCCGTTGCAACCGTACTTGGCCTTGTGGAATTCCTGATTTCAGACGCTCGCCATTGAATCGAGTCCAGGCATCTGGCAGGCTATCGGCGGACCGCCTCCCCCACGCAGAAGAGTCTCCCCCATGACGAAAGGGTCGTATGTTATGCCGAAGGAAATGTATCGGACGCGCAACGAAGGGGATTTTCCCGAGTCGTTCGAGTGGTTGGGGGTTTCGTACGAGAAGGTGGAGGACCTTCGGTACGGAACCAATCCGCACCAGCCCGCGGCCTTTTACCGCCGTTCGAATGCGAATAGGCTGGTGCTCGGCGCGTATCGGATTCTCAAGACCGGCAAGAGCGGCCTGTCCCAAACGAACATCGAGGACATGCACCATGCCGTGGGCATTTTGAAGTATATGGAGAAACCGGCCTGCGCCGTCATGAAACACTGCAATCCATCGGGGGTCGCGATTCAGACCGGGGCGATGCCAAAGGTGGAGGTGTATCAGCGCGCGCGCGACGCGGACGCGCAGGCCGCGTTTGGCAGCATGGTGGTGTTCAACTCGGTGGTAGACGAGGCCACGGCGACGGAAATCATGATGACGGTCGTCGAGGGCGTCGCGGCGCCGGAGTTTGACGACGGCGCACTGAAGGCATTTCATGACTTTGATCGGTTCAAGCGGAACAAGGAGATTCGCATTATCCAGTTGCCGGCGTTTGCCGGACTGCCGAAGTACGTGGGCGATGCGACCGACGTGGTCGAAGTGAAAGTGTTCGACGACGGCAGCCTGGTGCTGGCGGCGCCGTATTTGTCGCGCGTGCGAACGACGCAGGACCTGCTGCCGGCAAGCGCCGAGCACAGGGTTTACGGTCCGATTACAATCGAGCGCGCGGCCTCGAATCGGGAGTTGGAGGACCTGTTGTTCGCGTGGTACGTGAACATTCACGTGCGTTCGAACGGGTGCGTCATCGCGCGCAACGGGCAGACCCTGGCGGTGGGGACCGGCGAACAGGACCGGGTCGGGGCAGTCGAGCAGGCGATCGCCAAAGCGCGGGCGAAGTACAAGGGCGCGGAGTCGCTAGAGGGCGCCGTGCTGGCTTCGGACGGGTTCTTCCCGTTCCGCGACGCCGTCGAGGCCGCGATCCAGGCGGGCATCACCGCGTTTGTACAACCCGGCGGCAGCGTGAACGATTACGATGTCATCGCCGCCTGCAACGAAGCCAACGTGTCGATGTTGTTTACACAGGAGCGGTGCTTCTCGCACCATTGAGGGCAGGACTGTAATTGATGTTCGCCAAGGCGCGGTGGGGAATTCTCGGCGCGGCAAGCATCGCCCCGGCGGTCGTCGAGGGGATACGGATGGGCGAGACGGGTGAGGTGCGCGCTATCGCGAGCCGCGACCTTGGGCGGGCAAAGTCATTCGCGGCGCAGCACGAGATTCCGCGGGCGTTCGGGTCCTACGACGAGCTGCTTCAGTCCGGGGAAGTGGACATCATCTATAACCCGTTGCCGAACAGCCTGCACGCGGAGTGGACCGTCAGGGCCTTAGAGGCGGGACTGCCCGTGTTGTGCGAAAAGCCGTTTACGGCCGATGCGGCTGAGGCGAGGGCGGTGGCCGACGTATCGCGGCGCACGGGCGTTCCCGTCGCCGAGGCGTTCATGTACCGGTTCCATCCGCTATACGACGCGGTGATGGCGCTGGTCTTGCAAGGCGCAATCGGCGAGCTGCAACTCATCGAAAGCTGCTTCACGTTTTTTCTCGATGACCGTGGCGGCGTTGCCGCGTCCGCCGAACTGGCCGGCGGGGCGCTGATGGACGTTGGCTGCTACTGCGTAAACCTCGCGCGACTTATCGCCGGCGACGAGCCCACGGCCGCAATCGCCATGGAAAAGCGCTCGAACGTCGATGACACCTTTGTCGGCGTCCTCGAATTTTCCGATGGATTGCTCGCCCACGTGCAGTCGAGCCTCGGCGCCTTCGAGCGGGCCCGGGCGGAAATCGTGGGGACGCAGGGGGCAATCGTGCTCGAGAAGCCGTGGTTTCCAGGGGAGAATGCGGGCGAAATCATGCTGCGCCGCGGAGCAAACAGCGAGCGGATTTCCACGAAGGGCGCGAACGGCTACCACCTCGAGACGGAGGACTTCGCGCTTGCGGTGCGGGAGAAGCGGCCGCCGCGATGGACCGTTGACGACGCCATCGCGAACATGGCCGCGATCGATGCGCTGGCCGAGTCCGCCCGAACGGGGTCGGCGGTGGCCATCGGCGTCCACTGACGACGCGGCGCGCGGAAGCATTTGAGTTTCCGCCGCTTCGCGAAGACGCGTCGGGTGCTTCGCCCGCTTGCGGCGCCGCCTCCGTGCAACTGATGGCCGGAGAGATTCGATACTCCATCGCTTGACCATCCCGGCCCTCCGCACTACCATCGTGCGGCATGGGCGCGAGTGTGCTGCGGATGGCCGATATTCACAAGGCATTTGGGGGCGCTGCCGCACTGCGGGGCGCCTGGCTCGAGGTGTTTGGGGGAGAAGTCTTGGGGCTGGTCGGCGAGAACGGCGCCGGCAAGAGCACGCTCATCAACATCGCGACCGGCGTCCTGCGCGCGGACTCGGGCGCCGTCGAGATCAACGGCACGGCCGCGTCGATCGCCAATCCGCGCCACGCCGCGTCACTCGGCATCGCGGTCGTTCATCAAGAGGCCGACCTGTTTCCACAGCTCAGCATTGCGGAAAACATGCTGCTCGGCGACGGTCTGGTGCGCGGGCGAACGGGTCTGATTCGATGGATGGACACGTATCGCACGGCAGACCAAATGGTGCGGCGTATGGGCGAATCGTTCGACGTCCGCGCGCCGGCGGGCGGGTTGTCCGTGGCCCGCCGCATGATGGCGGAAATCGCGGCGGCGATGTCGCGCGAGGCCCGCGTGCTGTTTCTTGACGAGCCGACCTCGTCGCTTACGCTCAAGGAAATCGAAAACCTCTTTTCCAAGATTCGCCGGCTTCGCGAGGCCGGAGTCGCGGTCGTATACGTCAGTCATCGATTGGAGGAAGTCCTGGAGCTGTGCGACCGGGTCACCATCATGCGCGACGGAGTGACGGTCGAGACCCGGTCGACGTCCGAGTTGACGGTGGACGCGATCGTGTCCGCCATGGTGGGAAGGGAATCTTCGCGGCCGGCGATCACGGCGAAGGCGCGCCGCGGCGATTTGAAAGGCGCGACCCGATTGTCGGTGAACGGTGCGACGGACGCGGCGGGCGTGTTTCGTGATGTCACGTTTGACGTACGAGCGGGCGAGATTGTCGGGTTGTACGGGTTCGTCGGCGCGGGACGCAGCGAACTGGGGCAGGCCCTATTCGGCATGCGCAGGATGTCGTCCGGGACGGTTCTGCTTGACGGCGTCGCCGTGCTGGCCAACTCGCCGCGCGACGCGGTACGGCACGGGATCGCCTACCTGCCCGAGGACCGACTGGTGCAGGGGGTGTTTCGAGGGCATGCGTTGCGGGCGAACGCGAGCATAACCGTGTTGCCGCGCCTGTCGTCGTTCACGTGGATTCGTTCGAGGCGCGAGCGCGGGCTTGCCGAAGCTGTCGTGCGCGAGATGCAGGTGAAGGCGCGGTCCCTCGAGCAAGCCGTCGGCACGCTGAGCGGCGGCAATCAGCAGAAAGTGGTGTTCGGCCGGTGGCGCGCCACGGAACCCAAGTTGTTCATCCTGGACGAGCCCACCCGCGGGGTGGACGTGGGCGCAAAGGCCGAAATTCACAACCTCATCCGCCGCATGGCCGGACGAGGCTGCGCGCTCCTCATGATCAGTTCGGAATTGCCGGAGATCATGGCGATGAGCGATCGGGTCGTCACGCTGTCCGAAGGGCGCGTGACGGGCGTATTCGACCCGCGGAGCGACGGCGAGAAGACCATCGCGGCGGCCGCTGTGCCCACGTCGGCGGGCGCGGAACACAGGACCGCCAAAGGACGGGGCTTCCTTGCCAGATTAGGCAATCTGCGAGAGGCGGGCTTGCTGGGAATTATTGTGGCGCTGTGCGCCGTGATGGGCGCATTGAAGCCGGGGGAATTCTTCAACGTCGGCAATTTTCTGGATGTCCTGGCAAATGCGGCGCTCCCCGCGATGGTGGCGCAGGGCGCCATGCTGATCATCTGCGCGGGGGGGATCGACATCTCGGTCGGATCCATGCTGGGGCTGGTGGGCGCGGTCGCGGCCATGGCCGCGGTCAACGGCACTTCGCCGCTCGTGTGTCTTGCACTGGCCTGCGGGATGGGCGGCGCGCTCAGCATGATTAACGCGGGCATCGCGCTCAGCGCGCGTATCCATCCCATTATCGTGACACTCGCCGGTATCAGCATCTACCGCGGCGTCATGCGCCTGGCGACCGGCGGGCGCGAAGTTGTCAACCTGCCCGAGGCCTATCGCGCCCTTGCGGACGGCACGCTGCTCGGCGTTCCGAAGATCTGCTATTACGTTGTCGCGGTCACCGCCGTGGTCCACGTGCTGCTTCGATACACGTTGACCGGTCGGCGCGTGCTGGCGATCGGCAATTCGCAAAGCGCCGCGCGGTTGATCGGTCTGTCCAAGACGCGGCTCACTCTCTTTGTTTTCGCGTGTTCCGGCATCCTGGTCGGGCTGACCGCCGTGCTGCATGCCGCGTATTACGGCAAGGTCCAGGCGAACACCGGCGAAGGCATGGAGTTGCGCGCCATCGCTGCCGCGGTGATCGGCGGGACGAACATCCTGGGTGGGCGCGGCTCCGCCATCGGGACCCTGATGGGCGCGTTCCTGGTCGCGCTGTTGTACAACGCGCTGGTGCTGCTCGAGATCAGTTCGTACTGGCAGAACTTCTTCGTCGGCGGGCTGATTCTGGGCGCGGTCGTGTTGGATGTCGCATTGCAGCGTCTTCGGGGCGCGGCGTGATGCGCGCGGCGCTCCTCCGGCGCGAGACGGCCCTGCTCGGCGCGCTCATCCTCCTGTTCACGGTGTTCTCGCTCTTCGTCGACGGTTTCTTCGACTGGTTCAATCTCTTCGAACGCTCGCGATACTGGGTGGTGCCGGGCATGATCGCGGTGCCGATGACGTTTATCATCGCGACGGCCGGCATTGACCTGTCCGTCGCGTCGATGGTTGCGCTTTCCGGCATCGCATTCGGCATGTCGCACAGCGCGGGGGCGCCGGCGCCGTTGGCTGCCCTGATTGCCGTGCTGACCGGGTTGCTGGCGGGGTGCATCAACGGTGGAGTGAGCAGCCTCGTGGGCGTGCCGCCGCTGGTGGTCACGCTGGCGACCATGGCGTTGTTTCGCGGCGCGGCGATGGGCCTGAGCAAAGGCGCCCCCATCCGCGATTTTCCCGCCGGCTTCCAATGGATCAGCCAAGGGGATTTGGTCCGAGTGCCGTTCACTAACGGCGTACACGTGCCCGTGCCGGTGATGGGTCTGCTTGTCACCGTTTTGATCGGGGCGTTGCTGCTCAAGAAGAGTTGGATCGGTCGGTACGCGGAGAGCATAGGGGAAAACGAGACCGCGGCGCGTTTCGCGGCGATCGACGTTCGCTGGTTGAAGTTCGGGATTTATGCCGCCTGCGGGGCCGTCTGCGGCGTGGCATCGTTGTTTCACACGGCCCTGTATGCGACCGCCAAAGCCGACACCGCCATGGGCTTGGAACTCGAAGCGATCGCGTGCGTCGTCGTCGGCGGCACACGCATCAGCGGCGGCGACGCGTCCGTCGTCGGCGCCTTGCTCGGACTCCTGATCATCGGTATCCTACGCTATGGCCTCGAAATGGCGGGCGTGCCCTCGCAATACGTGATCATCGTGGTCGGGGCGCTATTGATCGCGACGGCGGTGTTCAATGAGTGGGTCGGCGGACGGGGAGAGGGGAGATGAGCTTGAGTTCTGGTTTTTGGTTTTTGGATACCATTGCCGCTTGCCGCGCGCCGTCTGAGCGAAGGATCGCGCGTCGGTGTGCCTCCTGTATCCCACCGAGAATGTTCGGTGCGTCGCACGTCGTCGGCACGTTCGCCCTCGTTATTTCGGTCGCCCTGACCTTGGCAGGCTGCGGTCCGACCACGCCGAACTCGGGCGAGCAAGGATCGTCGGAGGTCGCGCCCGCCGCACCAGCTCCAGCGGGCAAGCAGCTTACCATCGGCGTAATGCCGAAACTCATCGGCATTCCGTTTTTCAATGCCACGGAGAAAGGGGCGAAGGAAGCGGGGGCGGAGCTGGGCGTCCATGTCGTGTTCGACGGGCCTCAAACCAACGACGTCCAACTGCAGGCGCAGATGATCGAGACGTGGATCGCGAAGAACTACGACGCCATCGCCGTGGCCCCGAACGATCCCGATGCGATCGCGCCCGTGCTCGAGAAGGCCCGCCGGCGCGGCATCAAGGTCATCGCGTGGGACGCGGACGCGAAGAAAGCCGCGCGCGATTTCTTCGTGAACCAGTGTACGTCGGCGAGCGTGGCGCGGGCGCTGATGGACGTCATGGCCGAAGGGGCGGGCGCGGCCGCGAAATACATCATCGTCACCGGGTCGCTGACCGCGGCCAACCAGAACATCTGGATGGCGGAAATGGAAAAGTACCGCCAGGAAAAGTACCCGGACATGAAGAACTTGTCGGAAACGCCGAAGGTATCGGAGGAGAGCGCCGAACTCGCGACACAGGTCACGGCGGATTCGCTGAAGGCCTACCCGGATTTGCAGGGGATCTTCGCGATCACGTCGGTGGCGCTGCCGGGCGCGGCCGAGGCCCTGCGCAAGGCCGCGGCCGCGGACCGCGTCTTCCTCACGGGCCTCACGACGCCGAACGACATGAAGCAGTACGTCAAGGACGGTACGGTGAAAAAGTTCGTGCTGTGGAACGCGACCGACCTCGGCTACCTCGCCGTACAGGTGGCGGTGGCGTCCACGAAAGGAGAACTAAGCCCGGGCGCGACGACGTTCAGCGCGGGACGCCTCGGCGAACGCACGATTCTCAACGGAGACGAAGTCATTTTGGGCGACCCGATCGTTTTCACCAAGGACAATATTGACCGGTACGATTTTTGAGGGGAAGAGGCGGCCGTCGCGCGGCTTGGACAGAACGAGTTCACGCGAAGACCGGTCATGTGGGGCTGCCGGTGGGCGCCGCTTCCGGAAATTCCCCGCCATTTTCTCTCACGATCCGTCTGACCTGCGCGCGGTGGAACTCGTCGCCCGTGTTCCCAATCTCGAGGAAGTCAATCCAGTTCATGCTTGCCGTGCTCGATTTTCGCCGAAGGGGCAATCCTGTGCCGGAATCGCTCAGCCTTCAATCGGGCCGGCGAATCAGAATAGCGAAATCGGTGTTAACCCGGATTTTTCACACCCGCGGGCCATGAAGGATACAACTTCGTGCGGCACACACTTTTATGCAGCGACAGGGAAAACGGGCTGTTGGTGTGAAAAATCCTCACCCGATTGACTTTTATGCTGTCTCCTGAGCATTTCTCACCGGTCGCTCCCGTCACCTGGAGCGACCGGTGAGAAATGCGGGTTAAACGCGGGGACTGACCGCCTTCCCCGGGGCCGGTTTGGGGCGTCAACGGCGGGGCGGCTATAATGCAGGTCCTGGCGCCCTCGGCGGGCACAATGCAAGGAGATTCGACTTGAGTCGGTTAGGATTTATGGTAGCAGTGTGCGTGGTGACGGCGACGGGCTGCGCCACGGCGGGTATGGGCCGCGACAGCGTGATTATCCGTGCGAAGAACAAGGTGGCTCCCGCCCTCGTTCACATCCGGCCTGTCAAGGAGGTGTTCTCCGAAGGCAGGCGGGAACAGGTGGCGGTCATCGGCAGCGGGTTCATCATTTCGAAGGACGGGTACGTCGTTACGAACGAACACGTCGCCGGCGAGAGCACGCTGGTGCGCTGCGTCTTATACAACAAGGAAGAGGTGGACGCGCAGGTGGTCGGGACGGACCGCTACACCGATCTCGCGGTTTTGAAGCTCCAATCCAAGGAAAAGAACCTGCCGACGGTGAAGTTTGCGAGTTCGGCGGATCTCGAGGCGGGGCAGACGGTGCTTGCCTTGGGCAGTCCGCACGGGCTGGCGCGGTCCGTTTCCCAGGGGATTGTCAGCGTTACGGACCGCTACCTGGGTGGGCGCGACGATTCCCTGGCGCCGTACAACAACTGGATTCAGACGGATGCGGCCATCAACCCCGGAAACAGCGGCGGTCCGTTGGTCAATCTGCGGGGGGAGGTGGTGGGCGTGAATGCGCGCCGGCTGGGCGGGGCGGACAATGTCGGCTTTGCCATTCCGATCGACACGGCCAAGGAGGTGATTGACGAGATCATCAAGAATGGTCGGGTCAATCGAAGCACGATCGGCGTCAACCTGCAGGAAATCACCAGCAAGACCGACGACCCCAACCAGAGGGGCGTCGTGATCGCCGACGTCGATCCGTTGTCGACGGGGGCGGAGGCGGGGCTTCAGCCGGGGGATGTCATGCTGTCCATCGACGGCAAACCGACCGACGCCCGCTACGTCGAGGACCTGCCCGCGGTGCGCAAACTCATTGCAGACCTGCCGGTGGACACGACCGTGGCGGTCCGTGTGGACCGGGGCGGGGAAGCGAAAGACATTCCGGTGATGACGCAGGCGCTGAGCGATATCAAAGGCAAGGAAATTGAATTCGAGGCGTGGGGATTCACCGTGTCCGAGTTGACGCCCGCCATCGTGCGGCGCGCGCAGTTGCCGTCCAACAAGGGGGTGTTGGTGTCGGGTGCGCAGGTCGGCGGCATTGCGGCCGGCGCGGGGCTGCAGCAGGGGGACGTGATCCTGGCCGTGGATAACGAAGAGGTCGCCAATCTGGAGGCATTCAGCAACATGGTGCGCGAACGGATCGCGGCCAACACGAAACTGGTCCTGATGCATGTAAAGCGCGGGGCCTTGTTCCGCTTCGTATTGGTCAAGCAGGGCAACGGCGAAGCGCCGGCCGTCGAAGCGCCACAGGCACAAACCGGAAATGGAGAAGGCGGCAATGGGTAGTAAGGCATGGATTGGGCTGGCGGCGATCGTGTGTTGGCCGGCATGGGCGCAAGAGTTCGCACAGGCCCAGATCGAGGACTATTTCGGGAAAGTCGCGCCGGCGGTGTGCATCGTGAACTATTCGTCGAACGTGACCAATCCGGGCACCGGCGAGATTTCGAAGCGCAGCACACGCGCTCTCGGCGTGCTGGTCAGCCCGGACGGCTTGGTAATGGCGCACGGGCACATGCAACTCGAGAACTCCGAGCCGTTCGGGATTCGGGTGTCGGTCGGGCAGGGTGACGCGGAACAGGAATACGATGCCAAGCTGCTGCGCAAGCCCGAGGACGTGAATGTCTGCTTTGTGCAGATACAGAACGACAAAGGCATTCGGTTCCCGCACGTGGATTTCGATGCCCGCCCGCTGGGGTTGGGCGAGCAGGTCGCGCTGATCGGGCTGCTTGGCGACACCTTGGATTACAACCGCGCCGTCATCGTCCGGCGAGTGGGTTCGATCATCGAAAAGCCGCGAACGACCTATTGCCTGGATGAGCGAATCCTGTTCGGCTACGTCGGTTCGCCGGTGATCGACGGGCGTGGGCGCGTCGTCGGGGTGATCGGCTTCGACCTGGCTACGGCGGAAGGGGGCGATCTGTACGTCCGCAGCGGTCATCCGCTGATCTACCAAAGCGAACTGTTCGCCCGGTACATCCAAACCCCCCCCGGCGAAGACGAATTGACGGCGGCAAAAGAAGAGGCCTTCCTCGGCGTGTTCACGCAGCCGCTGACGGACGATCTCGCGGAATACTGGGACCTGCCGGCGAACGGCGGTGTCGTCGTCGGCACCGTGATGCCGGACTCGCCCGCCGCGAAGGCCGGTATTCGGATGGGCGACGTAATCGTGAACTTCAACGATACGCCCGTTCGGGTCAAGCAGGACCGCGAAGTCATGGGCTTCACCAAACTGGTCCGCGACGCCGGCGTGGGCGGCGAGGTGCCGATGCGGGTGCTGCGAAACGGAGAACCCCTCGACTTGAAGGTCACGCTTGCCGAACGGCCGAAGACCTCGCGCGACGCGGGCGAGTTCGAGGACACCGTGTTCGGCATCACGGCGCGCGAAATCACCACGGACCTGCGCATCGTGTTGAACCTGGCGCCCGACGTCCAGGGAGTGATCGTGCGGCGGGTGCGCTCCGGCAGTTGGGCGCAGCTGGCCGAGATGGTTCCGGGCATCATCATCATGAACTTCGGCGGACACCCCGTGACCTCGCTCGATGACTTCAAGACGGCGATCGAAAAAGTCGCGGCCGCCAAGCCGGCCGAGGTCACGGTGTTCGCGCGCGTCGGACCGCGCACCCTCTTCTATCGTATTCAGCCGCGTTGGTCAAACGGCGCGCCCTGACGACGGACGGGTCTGGGGCCATGCAATACGTGGTGTCGAGATGGGGCGGGTCGTTGACCCGCCCCTGGCTGCCGGCGCGCTGCGCCCTGATTGGCGTCGCTCTCGTTGCGGGATGCGGGCCTGCACCGCCGGCGACGGATCTGCTACACGAGGCCGAGCAGTTGTACCTGGTCGGCAAGTACGACGAGGCCATCCCCCTCCTGAAGCAACGCCTCTTGCAGAACCCGGAAGACGCGGGCGCACATTTTTATCTCGGCACCTGCTACTTGTTTTCCACGGACAACCGGTGGCTCGGGATCGCGCGCGGCGAACTCGAGACCGCGCTGGCGTTGTTCGAGCGGCAGGGCAAGGTTTGCCCCATCCCCCGTTTCGACAGTTCGGTGTACTTCGAGATGATCTGCCACATCAACATCGCGAAGATCTATTTGTCGCTGATCGCGGACATCGAGTCGAAGCCGGAGTCCCTCCGGTTCCGGCAGAACCAGGAACTGTTGAGGACACTGCTGGCGGAATGTATCAAACAGTACTACAAGGCCAACCGCGTCGCGCCGGGAAACCCGGACGTCGTCGCCCTCAAGGGCCTCATCGAAAGCCACACCGGCCCCCTGCCCCCCGAAGCGCCGGAGTACAAGGCGCAACCGACTCCCATCTCCGCCTAAACGAAGTACCAACCCCAAGGAACGATTATTTCAGCGTATCGACCAGCAGGTCCTCGAACGCATCGCGATCGGTCCAACTCATCCCGCAGCGAACGGGACGGCCGTTCTCATCGGGCACGGTGTTGCCGTCCTTGTCGATTGACAATTTGATCGTCTCGATGTGGGCAAGCGACTCGTCAAAAACGAAATACGTCGCGGCGGTATCGAACAGCACACTGCTCGAGTCTTCGGGATGGTGCTTCCGATTCGTCCACTTGTCGTAGTTCTCGATGGTGACTACCGCCAAGGGGTTTTTCGACGCAGTGACCGCGCGATAGCGTTCCCCTCGCAGCCGCAAGGTGCCGCAGATGTCCAGCGGCGCCATCGTGATCTCCCACGGCGCGGCAAACACGGCCTGCGCGGCGGGCACGTCCGCCTTCACGTTCCACTCCGGCTGCCGGCCCTGCTTGCCCTCGTACCCGATGTGCACGCTGCCCGCCATCGTCACCACGCGCGCGTTTTTCGCGATCGACGGGTCGCGTTCGAGCGCCGCCTTGATGTTGGATTGCGGGCCGATCACGCACAACGTGATAGGCTGCGGCGCTCTCGTAATGTGGTCGATCATCGCGCCGACGCCGTCTTCGATCACCGTGCCCTTGTACTCGCTCAACGAATAATCGCCGAGCCATTCGAGTTGATTGATAGGCTTGTCGTTCGTCTTCACGCCGGTGCCCAGCGGGATGTCGGTGCGCCCCATGCGCTCGAGGATTTTCGCCGCCAATCGCGTCTTCGTCGGCGTATCGCCGTATGCGGTTACAATCAACTGCACATCCACCTGCGGCGACCCCAGCAACATCGCCAAGGCCCACGTGTCGTCGATGTCATCGCCCAGGTCGGTGTCCAAAATCACCGGGATTGGAGCAGCCACTCCCTCGACGGCGGAAACGACACCGCACAGAATCAACACAACGGGAAGCACCTCTAAAAATTCCTCCCAACCGGTTTGCGCACACAAAGTCCCTTTTCCCAAGGGGGATATAAACTCCGCGGCACGACAATAGCAACACACACCCAACGCTATCAATTGTCG
>BTUX01000009.1:0-40566 GCA_045863315.1 Candidatus Hydrogenedentota bacterium
CACGATTCCGGCTCGGCCCATTTTGTGACCAGCACCATAGTCGAGTGGATTCCGGTATTCACGGAAAAGGCGTATTGCGACGTCGTCACCGCTTCGCTCGCGTTCTGCCGAAAGGAGAAAGGCCTCCGGCTCTACGCATACGCCGTTCTCGACAACCATCTGCATCTGCTGGTCGAATCCACTGATCTGGGCCAAGTCCTGCAATCGTTCAAGAGGCATACCGCGCGAAAAATTCTGCAGCTTGCCGAACAAACGCGCCGTTCCTGGCTGCTCAATCAGTTCTCCCATTATAAGGCGCGCCACAAGCGGCAAAGCGAGCATCAAGTTTGGCAGGAAGGCTTTCATCCGAAACAGATTCAAAGCCGGGAAATGCTCGCCCAGAAAGTCCATTACATTCACGAGAATCCGGTGCGCAGAGGTTACGTGGATGCCCCCGAACACTGGCGCTATTCGTCTGCCCGCAATTACATACTCAACGATCATTCCGTATTGGAAATCGACCTGCTGGAGCCATGATGGACGCGTTCTGCCCCCCCTGTTTCGTCGCCATCCGAGCAAACACGGTAATCGATTAATGATGCTATCTTTCGATAGATAGATTTGTATCGATCGCTCCACTCAACTCCCCCCACGAACCCACAGTGCAGGTCCACCCCGCCCTCACCAACAACCCGAAACTCTCATTTGCTCCGAACCAAACATCGGAAGCTTGAACCTCGTGGAATCTCATTGAACCTCGTCAAACCTCGTTAAACCTCGTTCCCAAGCTGAGCTTGGGAACGTAAGTGCTCCCGAAGCTGCGCTTCGTATCCAGCACGCGAAGCGCAGCTTCGCTCCCAGTTGTGTTCCCAAGTACAACTTGGGAACAAGGGGAAAGGGGAAGGGGAAACAAGGGGGAGGGAAAGGGGAAGGGGAAAGGGGAAATCCATGACGGCGTCTCGCGTATCCGGGGGAGCCCAGGCGCCACTCAGAGTTCCCCGAGTTCCTTTTTTAGGGCTACGTGCTCCTCCCCGCCGCGGCGGGCTCGCCCAGGACCTCGTCCTTACGCCTGAGCTTGGCTTCCAGTGCCGCGATGCGTTCTTGCGCTGCGTCCTGCTTCGTGCCCCCGTTCCGCTCGAACGCCGATGCCCCGTTCTCGAAAAACTGCTTTTGCCACTGGTAGAACTGGGTGGGCTGAAGCCCCAGTTCCTCGCACAAGTCCGACACCGGAACCTTGTCCAACAAATGCCTGCGAAGGATGCCCACCTTCTCCTGCCCCGTGAAATTCCTGCGTGCTCTCTTCATCTCCTTGCCTCCAGTCGGTTAGGATTAGCCTAGACACTGGCCTCTCCATTTCCAACTGGGGCAAGACAGTCTCATTACAAGTGTCTATTGAAGAGTCGGGAAAGAAGATCATCAAGTCGACCATTGGCATCTCTACGGACTTGGACGGTGTGCCACAAACCGTGAAGGTAGAAGTATACGGACTTCGGGCCTCTCTAGAATCATAGAAAGGGCCGCCAATCATGAATCCTGAATTCGGCCGAGCTTACCGAGGCGCGATATTGGCTGTCGCAGCGGCATTCTTGGCTGTTCTGAGGTGTATTCTTGTTTGGCGCATGTATGTGTGGGCTCCGAGCGACGATAGTTCCTCTGTCGATGTAGTATCAACGAGGCCGAGGGCGAACCTCTTGCCGCCATCAAATCAACCCGGGACCCAGACACGAGCATCTGAGCAGCGAATCACGTCTTCCCAAATCGCCGGCCCCGGCACGATCGAAGGTGTTGTGTTCACGATCAAGGGTATCCCCACTCCGGCGGAAATCGTTCTCCAAAACGCCTCGTCCGTGTCGAAGGTCAGTTTGACGCGGAAAGAAGATGTCCGTCACACGACATGTGATGCGTACGGCTGGTTTCGAGTGACTGAACTCCCGCACGGGACCTACACGGTGACCGCGCGATTTGAGGATGCTTACGCGGTCGAACGCGTGGTCTTGCGGCCGAACGAGGATTTTGCCCGAGTTACACTTGTTTTGTTTCCGGGACGTCCGGTTGCGGGAACCGTAGTGAACGAATTCGAAGAGCCGGTGGGCGGTGCGCGGTTAACGCCAGCCACGCATGATAGGAAGAATACCGGAGCGGACGTGGGCGAAGCGTTGACGGTCCACTCGCAAGAGGACGGGTCGTTCTTGTTGGCAGCATTAGACCCGCACATGTGGGAACTGTATGTCAGTGCGCCGGGCTATGCGCCCGTTTTAACCCCGTCCATGAAAGCGGGTAGCACAGACAATCGAATCGTTCTGCGAGAAGGGCACGTTGTTTCGGGAAGCGTCGTCCGCGTCTCCGACAATTCTCCTATCGGTGGGCTTGCAGTGACTGCCGCACCTGCGCTCTTGCCGGTCCGTCCAGTGACAGCGAGAACGGACGCGAAGGGGCGATTCGAGCTTGGACCCCTGGACGAGGGGCACTACGTCGTGGACGTGCAATCGGAAACACTCGTTGTCAAGGGCGGGCCCGTTGCATTGGCAATTCGTTCGCGCGAGCCTGCCCCAACTCTGAAGCTGCAAGTTGAAGACGGCGGGGTTTTGCTCGGACGAGTTATCGACGGGTTGACGAAAGAAGGGATTGCAGGAGTGCGATTGCGAGCGAGGCCGAAAGACAAATTGGCGAAGTATGTCGAGGCTTCGCCGTCTGAGGACGATGGAGCGTTCGAATTCACCGGGCTCGCAGCGGGAGAGTACACCATTTCGGCGGTTGGCGCCCGCGGCTACAGCCGGGGACGCGAACACGCCATAGAAGTATCAATCGCACCGGGCGAAGTGGTGGACAATGTTGAGATGGTCTTGTTGTCGGGCGTTGTTGTAGCCGGAGTCGTGGTGGATGACTCGGATACTCCGGCGCCCGGAGCGGAAGTTCGCGTGTTTGCAGAACGCGGCGGAGCCCTCATTCAAGCGTTTACCGACACCAAAGGCGCATTCGTAATTGGGGGACTCGAACCCGAATCCGCTTTAGTGTTGAGCGCACATACACCCTTTGCGTGCAGCGAAGAGTTGGAGGTGGTGCAGCCGCCGGAGTCTGGAGCAACCGGGATCAAACTCATCCTGAGCGTACCCACAGGGGCATCGATTTCTGGAATCGTGGTTGACCGGCAAGGGAGACCGGTCAAAGCAGAATTGTTCGTTGCGGGGGAAGGGCGCACGAACCACCCGCTCAAGCCAGTCACTACAACAGCAGACGGGGAGTTTCTAGTGACGGGGCTAGAGCCCGGCAACTATACGGTCCATGCTAAACGAGGCGCCGGCACGTTTGTCGAACTGGGCAGCGTTCGGGCTGTCGTGGACGAACCGGCGCCGTATCAGCGACTGGTTTTTCCGATGGATACGTTTGAAATTGTGGGGACCGTTCTAAATTCATTCGGCGATCCCGTATCGGCATCGCTCGATGTCGCCGAGGTCCGCGAAAACCATGTGCTTGCTTCTGGCTTCGCACAGTCTCGACATGATGGCTCCTTTCAAATTGCCGGGGTTGAAGAGGGAATCTATCAGATTCGGGCCATTGCAAAGGGTTATGCGCCTCAGACTGTTCGTGCCTACGCAGGCGACCGCGATGTAGTCATATCGCTTGTGGAATCCGGTAAGTTGGCGGGTCAAGTCGTCAATGCGAACACGAAGCAGCCTATAACGGCTTTCGAAATAGCCGCTGTACGGGGCGGCACATTGCCGGCGGGCGGCATTCCGAACGCGAAACAGTTTCAAGTTGTTTCCAATCCCGAAGGTAGATTCTCGTTAGCGCTCGAGGAGTATTATTATGACTTGTTTGTACGCGCTCCCGGTTACCAACTGGCCAGGGCTGCCGCGTCGACATCTCCGGAGCTGGATCGAAGCGGCTTGATTGTCGAACTGACGCCGGGGGACGTGCGCGCCGCGGGTCGCGTCGTGGATGCGTTCGGAAACGGCGTCAGCCGCGCCGCGATTTTTATTGGCCAATTGCCGCAATTTGCGGCTCAGTTTGCTTCCCGGGCTGTCACTTGGTCCGACAATGGTGGAGTATACGAAATCTCAGGTCTGTCAGAGGGCGACATCACGATTTCCGCTTTCCATCCCGCCGCAGGCGTCGGCTCGATTACACTGACTGCGGGACCAAGTGCGAATATGCGATTTGACATTACATTGCAGGCCGGGGCGACCTTGCAAGGTATCGTGCATAGCAAGGGGACTCCGATCCCGTGTGCAAGCGTGTCCATCTTTGGCGAAGGCGGAGAGACCTATCGTGCGGTGACCAACACTGACGGATTCTATTCTATCCCGAACGTGGGCGTGGGGTCGTTTCGCTTTACGGTGGAGGTACCAAGCATAGACGGCGCGCAGAACCAGCAAGCTTCCAACGGACTCACCATTAGCGGAACCGGGGAATGGGATTTCGATTTTGACGTGGCGGAAAACATGGACGACAGGGACCTCAAGGCCGGGCGTTAGTATCGGGCGAGCAAAGCTCTTGGGACTTTGCCTCGCGCCACGGGGACGCGGCCGAACGCGTCCAGAGGAAGGGGAAGAATGATCAACGACTCGGCACTATCGACAACGCGGCTGCTCACGGCGGTCGCATTCGCTGCCCTCTTCGCGCACCATGCGTTCGGTGGGACGTACTACGTCTCCAAACTCGGCGACGACAGCGACGGCTCCTCCTGGGCGAAAGCGTTCCGCACGATTCAATCCGCGCTGGATGCGATCCCGGACGACGCCGGCGGTCACCGCATTGTCATCCGTCCGGACACCTACATGGAAGCGAACCTGAACCCCTCGCACCGCGGCGCGCAAGGCAGGTACAACGTCATCGAATCCGATTACGACGGCTCGTTCGGGTCCGGCTCGACGGGATACGCGGTGATCGATTCGAGCGATCCGAATCGCGGCCTTCAGAGCGTGGACTGGTGGAGCGCGTTCAAGGCGAACCCCGAGTTTTCCGGAATCGCGTGGGACCGGTGGCACCTCAAGCGCATCTACGCGACCGGCGGCGATGCGGGCCTGTTCTGGGATTTTCCGCCGAAGATTGAACCGTTCTCCGTCGTGGTCGAGGACAGTGTCGGCATTGGCCGCGCGTTCGGCGGCGGCGCGGCGCATTTTCTCGCGAGGCCGGATGAGCCGGTCCTGTTCAAGCGCTGTACGCTGTGGTGTCTCGATTGGTGGGGCGATGCCGCCGGCGCATACGTTCGTGCCGAGAATGACGCCATGCCTCAACAACCCGACATCACGTTTGAAGACTGCACACTGGTCGGTCCCGACAACGCGCTTCAAGCCGGCAATCCCGGTTTCTCGACGTATTCGCGCGTGAAACTGAAGGGCTGTCGCCTCGTGTCGCTCAATTTCTCCCAGCCGCGTGGCACGCCCGGCGGTGGCGTCATTTACGCGACAATCGACGGCAAGTTTCTCCACGTCGACATCCAGGACTGCACGCTGATGGGCTACAAGATCTTCGGTGCGGGCGAGGGCGAGGTTACCTACACGACCGAGGGCTCCGTGCGCGCCTACGTGCAGTTCGAGCAGGAAGTGCCCAAGGGGATGATTACGCTCGGCGCCTGGCCCGTCGAGACCTTTCAGTCACTTACGCCGCCCATGCCCGAACACCGCCCCGTGCTGCGGCGCGATTCGTTTTTGATGAAGGGCATGTGCGAAGTGACCCCGGTCGTCTGGAACGGGCGCGCCTGCTTGATGGAAGCGGTGCGCCCCGCAAGCGGCGGTTCCACGGAGGAATTCTATCTGGTCCTGAAAGACCTGGATTCGGGGAAACAACTCGCACGGTTTGCCGAGGGGTACGGCCTCGCCTGTGCGATCGTGCACGGCGACACCTTCTACGCGTTCGCGTCGCGCTACGAGAATTCCGACTGGAACGACGTGACGGTGTTCTGGTCGCGCGATTTGACGAATTGGGAATCCAGGATTGCGATCGAACAGGAGAACGAGCACCTGTTCAACAGCAGCGTGTGCGCGGGACCCGACGGGTTTGTGATGGCGTACGAATCCAACGATTCGAAGTATCCCGCCTTCACGACCAAGTTCGCGCGTTCGACGGACCTGTTGAATTGGACGAAAGAGCGGGACGCGATCTTCGGCGCGGACCGCTACACGGCATGTCCGTGCATTCGCTACGCCGACGGGCGCTATTACATGATGTACCTCGAGCACAAAACGCCACGCTGGTGGTTCGAGACATACCTTGCGCGATCGGCCGATCTGAGAACCTGGGAATTGAGCCCCCGCAATCCCGTCTTGCGCCCCGAAGGCGATGACGAAGGCATAAACACTTCAGACGTGGACCTGATCGAAATAGGCGGAACGACCTACGTGTACTTTTGCGTCGCCGATCAGCGCACATGGGCCAACGTGAAACGGGCCGCGTTTGACGGCCCACTGTCGAACTTCTTCCTATCGTACTTTGATTGAGATCGCGATGGACGATGCGCTTCCCGCCCGTCACACGTCGCAGATGCGCGCGCCTTGCGCGAGCGAGGCGAGGGGGTCGCGCTTGGGAATGAATTCCTGCGCGAGGTAGCCCGTGAACCCCGTCTCGACGATGGCTTCGCAGATCCGCCGGTAATTCAGCTCCTGGGTCTCGTCGATTTCGTTGCGACCCGGCACCCCGCCCGTGTGATAATGTCCAATGTATTGATGGTTCTCGCGAATCGTGGCGATTACGTCGCCTTCCATGATCTGCATGTGGTAAATGTCGTACAGGAGTTTGAACCGGTCCGAACCCACCGCTTCGCACAGTCCCGCGCCCCACGCCGTATGATCGCACATATAATCCTTGTGGTCGCGCTTGCTGTTCAGGAGTTCCATGCAGATTGTTACGCCGAGTTTTTCCGCCAGTGGGGTTATTCGCTTCAGCCCCTCGGCGCAGTTCTTGAGGCCCACCTTGTCGTCCATGCCCTTGCGGTTGCCGGAAAACACGATCATGTTCGGGAACCCGTACTCCTTGATGATCGGAAGCAGCCGTTCCGATTCCTTTACGAAATGATCGTGCCGACTCGGATCGTTCCACCCGTCGCCGATCTTCGTGGGGCCCATCGGCATGGCGCAGGTCAACCCGAACTGTTTCACGACCGGCCATTCTTTCTCGTCGAGCAACTCGACCGATTTCAGGCCGATTTCTGCTGACGCCTTGCACAGATCCTCGAGCGGGATTTTGCTGTAACACCAGCGGCATACCGACTGTTTGAGGTTTCCTTTCAACGGCGCCGCCGGGCCACCCTGCGCATGCGCAGCCACCCCGGCGGCGAGCATCATTCCCGCGGCCGCGCCCATCGCGGTCCGGCGACTGACCGTATTTGGTTCCATCATGGCATACTCCCTATCAAGTTGGATTCTGTGTGTCCGCCTCGGCGCGGACGTCGTTGTTGGCACTCGGTGTATTGGTTTTCGCTTCGACCAAGGCAAGCGCCTCGTCTTCCACCTGGCCCGCAGGCAGGGCCTGCAGCGGCGGGTGAAATCGTCGCACGACCTGTTCGAGTCCGGCCTTCATGAGCGGGGCCTCTCGCCCGCCAATCTCGTCCATCAGCTTCCTCAGCGCTTCATCCTCACGCAATGCCGACGGCTCGCGGCCCGCCTCGCGCAGCGACCACACGACATCGCCGACCGTAATCCGGTCGAGCGATCGGGCGGGGACGAAGGTGACGGGTTCCGTGGCGCACCTTCGGACGAGTCCCGCTTCTTCGAGGGTGTCCAGGGTTTCATTCAAAAGTCGCGTAGGCACGTTCCAGTTCTTTCCGGCCTCGGCGGCGGAGAGGCCGGGCATACCCGCGTCGAACCGGCGGCAGATTTCGACCATGGCGCGCAGCCCCACGGCTTCGCGGTAGGCATGGCTGGCGCCCGCGGCGTGGCGTTCCATGGCGAACGTGGTTTCGTTCTGGTAGGCGAAGGTAAGTTCGGCGCCAAACAACACGATGATCCAGCTTACGTAAATCCAAGTCATCAGGAGCGGGAACAGAAAGAAGCTCGAGTAGATGAGACTGTTCTTGCTGACGCCGATTTGAAGGTTCAGATACGCCCACGACGCGATGCACCACAGCGAGCCCGCGATGATTCCGCCGAGCAGCGCGTACCGCCATTTGACCTTCGTGTTCGGGACAAAGGCGTACAGCGCCGAGAACGCCACCCAGACAGCGCCGTACTGCACGCCGCGCAGCGCGAATGCGAATCCACCGAGCCGACCCGGGTCATTTTGCAATACGATGGTCACACCAAGGACGCCCGCCACCAGGAACGGGATGAACAACACGATCATCATGTAGTCGCTCAGGATACGGAACCAGGATCGGGTCCGACGCAACCCCCAGATGGCGTTGAAGGCCGACTCGATGTTCCACATCAGGCTGAAGACGGTCGCCAGGATAATAAGCAAACCGACGGTGCCGACCGCCCTCGAGTTGGCCTGCGCGTTCGACAGCGAGATTTGCATGGCGAAATTCAGGACCTGCTCGATGGGATCGACCGCCCCGTTGTCAACGGCCCGGCCCTGCGTGTCGAGGTCGGCGAAGACCCACTGGAGGAACCGTTTCATGACCTGACGGTTCGGGTCTTCAACGCCCGCGGAAGCAGGCGCCGTCTGCGCGGCATCCAGCGCTCCTTTCGTGGCGGGCTGCGCGACGAAGCTGTCCACGAACCGCATCACATCGACGCCGAGATTTAGTTCCTGGATGATCACGAAGACGATGGCGATGCAGGGAACAATCGAAAGCATGGTGGTAAAGGTAAGTGCGGCGGCCCGGAGCAGAAAGGCGCCCTGCAGCAGATTCTGCACCAGCAGGATCAGCACGCGCACCTGCTTGATGATCAGGCCGTGCGGGACTTCCTCGCCCGGCTTGCCGATGTACCACACGTCGTGCGTGACAAACCGGCGGCCCCGCTCGAGCGCATCAAACAGATGCTGGACGTATTCCATCATTCCGCTATGCTACACGCTGGAGTGGGCCTTGCAAAAGCGGAGGGGACAAAGCCGAGTCAATGACCCGCCGGCGCGGGCAGGCACTCCGTGAACGACATAGGGTTGAAGAACTAGCCCGCATTTCTCACCAGTCGCTCCCGATGACGGGAGCGACTGGTGAGAAATGCTCAGGAGACAGCAGAGAAGTCAATCGAGTGAGGATTTTTCACACCAAAAGCCCGTTATTCCCTGTCGCTGCATAAAGGTATTTGCCGCACGAAGTTGTATACTTCATTGCCCGCGGGTGTGAAAAATCCGGGCTAGACGCCTAATCCGTCTACAATCGTAACTTTTGCTCCAATCGGGCACAAACGGAACAACGTCTCCGCGTCTTCGGGAGTCATGCGCACACAACCCTCTCCTGATTTCGCTCCGACTTCCGAGGGATTGTTCGTAGGGTGAATGCCGAAACTGATCGGGCGGCCGTCGCGCGCGAAGCCCATCCAACTGGCCCCCAGCGGGTTTCTCGGGTGACCATGCGGCACCACCTCGCCCTTGTTAAACCAGTCGGGGTTTCGCAGCTTGTTGTGAATCACGAACTCGCCCAACGGCGTGCGGTCATCTTCTCCGACTCCGACCTTGAACATGTGCAACGCGCCACCGCCGCGGTAGACGGTCATTGTACCTGCGGATCGGTCGATCACGAGATGGATGCCTTCCGACAGATCGATTGCCGGCGCCTCGGTTTGTTTGAGGCTGCGGCGAACGGCGGCGACGATGCCATCCTCCCCGTGCCGTGCCCTGTCTCGTGCATCGTGGCGAGTGCCGCCCGGGCGCTGCATGGTGTGCGCGGCGACGACCGCACCGTCTGGATTGCCGTCCGCGGTACGGTGAGCAAGCTGGAGCATGCCCTCTTCGGCGCCGCCGGTGTCTATTGCCGTTTTCCGTTCATCTGCGCCCGCGTGCCTGTAGCGCAATCGCGACGGCCGGGCCGCTTCCTGGTTCGGCGCACGGCCCCCCGAAACGGTGAGGGGAGCATCGGTCGCCTTCGCGGCCGGCCCCGGCATATACGGCGCGCGCATTTCCCCGCCTTCGTCTCCGCGGTCGGCGGCGTCGTGATCCACTTCGGCAAAAACGGCCTCGCCGCGCCGGAGATCCGCGGTAGCGGTCGAGCGAGCGGCTTCCGTGGCGCGCAGACCCTCGCGCATTTCCTTCGCGCCGCGCCACAAAAACACGGCCGGCAGCAGCAGCAGCAGAATCGGCCAAATCCTGGTCTTGCGTCGCTTTCGGGCGGGGAATTCTTCGCCCTGCTCGACCGGCGGCCGCGCGGGTCCGGTTGCGCGTTTCGCGCTGACTCTCGCGGCCTTGCGTTTCTTTGCCGCGCCGCTTCGCGCTTCAAGCATTCCGCTCCAACGCAAACGCACGCCCATCGCATATTCACCCTTTGCAGCGACGGGCGAGACATACACGACGCGGCCCCGGGCGTGAATTGCGCTCTGGTCCGGAGCGTCCGCGCGCGGGTCGACCTCCATCTCGATAATGCACCCCAACGGCGCCGGAAACCGCGTATGCACGCGCAGGCCGTCGGCGCTGAGATTCACGACGATTCCCTCCTGGGGCAATGTGCTCCCATCGACCGCCTCGAACTTGATGCGGCGTGAGACCTGCGCCCGGGACGCGGAACGACGCTCTCTCTTTTCACTGTACACCGGAAGGCACCATTACGCCAGGTTGATAGAAACGCACAGATACCTATTGCAGGCGGAGTGCTTTCATATTCTACCACGCGGCTGACCCGATCATTCTTTGTTGCGCCACTCGCGGGAGTGCATCCCGCGTGCCAGATTGGGGATTGGGAATATAACGTAGTTGGCAGTGAATCCCTCCCGTTTTGGTTTGTATTCGTAACTATGTGGCACTCAAATAGTTGTGTTCAATTCCCGCCCTCGCGTACAATTCCGGACATGAGGGTATGCCTCACACTTTTCGTCAGAACGCCTGCGCTTGCCGCAGGATTTTTTTTCCTCATTGTCGTTGCGGCGGGAGCCCAGAGCTATCCCCGCCTGACCACGGAAATCAGCCCTGACCACCCCCTGCTGGTCTTTGCTACGCCGCCACCGGCGGAGTCGGAACCCGACGCGTACGCCCAGCGCATCATTGGAATCTGGAATACATTACCGGCGTCTTTGAGACCCTTTAGCGCCCTGCTGATCCACGTTGAGTCGCCCGATTCGCTTGCCCGACACGCCAAGCACGATGCCCTGTTCGCCGCGTTGCAAACGGCCGACGTGTCCGCGGTCGTCCAACTCGCCGATGGAAATCCGAACCACTACTATCTCCTCGAACTCGCCGAAGAGCTGTTGCGCGATTACACGTGTATTCGAGGAATCTGGGCCGCGGACGTCCCATTCAGGGAATACACGGTATTCAGCGGGGGCGACGCGCTCGGGATACCTCCGCACATTCGGTGGCTCATCGGAGCGATGGAGATTGCAGCCCGCTACGGCCGGTTCCTTGCCATCCGGCTGGGCAGCGAAGGCTGGACTCACGCCATGGCCAATGCGTCCAGCCGCGCGCTGTTCGACGCGATGCGCGCATGTAACGGCTACGTGTTCGCTGTCGCCGGACTCGACGGACATGACGCGATCACCCAGCAGACGGCGGCGATGGGATTGTGGCTGGAAGGATCGGTTGCGCAGTGGGGCGTGGCCGCCACGCCAAAATGGTTCGAGAACGCCCGATTCATCCAACCCGGCGTCTACGGGGTCCCGCCCGCCGGCGTGTCGATGCCCGCGCACTATTACCGCGCCATGATCCTGAACGGAGCCATGTGCGGCGCAACCATCTACGCAATCGAATCCGCTCCCGATCTCTGGGCGGGCGAACGGGCCGGATCGTGGCAGGCTTCAATCCATCCCACGCTGCGCGAGACGGTCGAGTGGGGCCTCATCGTGCGCAAGGAGTTTGTCGCGAAGAAGACGCCGGTCGCCTACCAACTCGGCATCTCGCGTACTCCTCGGGAATTTCGTGCGAACCTGCGAGACCTCGACGGCGAGTTGGAATCCGGCCTGCTCATCCATGGCGCGTACGGCATGGATCGACCGGGGCAGGTTGCCGAACTTGTCGCGAATACCGGGTCGCACTACTGGGTGCCGGTCTTGTCGGCGTTTGCGCCGCCAAACGCCGTCGGATCGTTTGCGCGCGTGGTCCAACCCAATGCCCTGAATACGCCGGAGGAGTGGACCCGACTTCTTGAACAATTCCTCGTCCCCGACGGTACCGGAACGGCGTTCATCTGCACGATCGGCCGCGGGGCGTTTGTCATGCACACCAAAGAGAATCTGTACGAGGAGCAGAGTTTTCGATTGCCCGCACTGCCCGCTCCCGTGCGGGGCATCGAGGCGAAGCGTCAAGACCAGACCGTTGCAGTCTCGTGGAATTTCCGCGAAGGCGATGTCTCGTTCCGAGTGTTCAAGCGGGCATATCCCGATGGTGCGTTTGAACTGGCGGCGGACAAAGTGGAACAGCGGACGTGGACGGACCTGTCTGTCGAACCGTCGGTGTCGGTCGCGTACGCCGTGACCGCACTTACAAACGAACGCGAACCGTACGAGGGGACCGTGAACTACGGCGATTACCTCGCCTTCAGCATGGTGCAAAGCCGCATCGAGGAAGAGGCGGTGATCACGCCGCTGGTGGCGTCCGCGCAGGCGCAGCCCGTGACAAAGACGGACATCCGCCCAAAGACGCAGGAGTGGTGGCCCTTGACGGAGGGGGCCCCCGAGACGCATCGCGCGGACGCTCGAGACATCGCCGCCCGCATCGAACAGTGGGACCAAGCGTTTGTGCGCGAAGACCTCGACGGTGTGATGGATCTCTACTCGACTGAATACCAGGACCCTGAATGGTGGCGATTCCAGTACGTGAAACGGGCCTACCAGTGGTTTTTCGAGCGCTACTCGTCCTGCCGCATGGCCCGGCAGATTCGCACGTGGGACTTCTCGCACGTGGAGGACACCGGCCATGTGCGCGTTTTGCTGTACTGCCGGTTTTCGGGAGTCGCCATCAGCGACCCGACGGGCCGCGTCGCGGGTGTCCGCGCGTCGTTTCCACGCCACGAATCCGGCGAGGTCTGGCTTACCTTCACCAAGAAGGATGGCACCTGGCGGCTGGAGCGTACCGAACCCGCCCTGCCCAACTTCAACGAGATACTGAGTTACTCCGCCGGTCCTTATGACGATTTCCTGGCGGGCCCAGACGTGCCGGGCCAGCCGCCCGCGTTCCGATGAGCAACACAGGATCGGTGCGGCGCGGGCGGCCGTCCGAATCCCTCAGGCTTGGTGGATCCACGCATAATAAGCCCCTCTCCCGCCGGCCTTTCGCGGGTCAGCGCCTCTCGCGGGTTGCCTAAAGCGGACTCTTTGTGGCACACTGTCGTGCGTGCAAGGGCTTCCTCTTCGGTTGCGGGTTACTGTAACGCGCGCAAGGACAAGGTACGGGAAAGTGTTTGCCCAGCCGGGGCACAATCTGGGCTGATTAGCCACGGTCCCCGGCTCGGCGGGGAACGAGATCGCACGATGGCTGCGGGAAGACACTCTCATGCCGACCTCGCGGCGGCCATCGATGTTCGCCGGATGACAAGCGTCGTTGCAGATCGAGGGTTTATGTCTTCTGCAGGTGGGGACGTGCGTGTCGACGCCTCCTCGACACGAGTCTTCATGATCGTTCTAGCGCTGCTGATCGCGATCGGAGTGGCCGCGCGGATCGCGCCCCTGTTCGATCGGGACGGGCGCATCTTCAAACAATTCCCTACCGAAGACGGGTATCTGATGCTTCAGATCGCCCGAAACATCGCGTTGGGCAACGGATTCAGCACGGCGGCCGGAACGATTCCAACCAACGGAACGCAGCCGCTTACCACGGTCCTATACGCGGGACTGTTTTACCTAGCGGGGGCCGAACGGAAGTTGGGAGTCGCGCTGATCCTGGCGTTGCAGTTCGCGGGGACGACCCTGGCCGCGTGGATTCTGTATCGGCTTGGTTCCGCTTTGCTCTCGGGCTGGCGGTCGCTGTCCGCCGCGCCGGCGTTGGCGGCATGCGTCTGGTACGCGGGACCGATGACGGTTACCAATACCAGCAACTGTCTCGAGACTTGGGCGTACGCGCTCGCGGTGATCGTGGCGTTTGCACTGTACGCCCGATACCTCGTTCGCCAGCCAACGATGCCGCGATCCATCGGGTTCGGCGTCATCCTCGGTTTGGCGTTTCTGGCCCGAAACGACGCATGCTTTCTGATTCTGGCGTTTTGTCTTGTTCATATACTTGCCGGGCGGGACGCGGGCTGGCCGGGTGTGGCGCCGCGGATTGCCCAGGCGATCGCCATGGGGCTTACGTCGATCGCGGTGAGCCTGCCTTGGCTTGTGTTCAACAAGGCGCGATTCGGGAGCATCGTGCCGATCAGCGGGCACGCGGAATCCGCAGACGCAAAGTTCGCCGAAAACCTTGGGCTGTGGCCGGCATCCATGGCGGAGTACGTTCTGGCGGTAGTGACGATTCCCAATCATCTGTACGGGCACCCGATTGTCATCGCACTATGTTTGACGCTCCTCGCGGCCTTTGGAGTGGCCACCGCGGCGTTGGCGCGCGCCGCCGATGCCAGACTTCGGCTTCTCTTGAACGTTTTCGTGTTGTACGCGACTCTGCTCAGCCTTTTTTACGGGCTGTACTTCGGCGCCGGCCATTTCATGGCCAGGTATCTGTTTCCATTGTCTCCGGGCTTGGCGCTCATCTGGGCGGTGCTTGTGGTCATCGCGCTTCGAACGTGCCGCACCCGGGGCCTGCGCGGAGGGGCCGGTCTCGCCCTTCTTGTCATTGTGAGCGCCGTGGCCGCGCAGAATGCACGGATCTACCGCAACGGCGCTCGTCACGCCCATTGGCAGATCATCGAGTGGGTGCAGGAGCACGTGCGCGCCGACGAGTGGGTAGGGGCCGTTCAAACGGGTACGCTTGGCTTTTTCCATGATCGCACCATCAATCTGGACGGAAAGGTGAATCCGGAGGCCCTCAAGGCGCGCGCAACCCATTCGATACCCGCGTACGTTGTCGAGTCCAAAATCGCGTACCTCGCGGACTGGGACATCGACATCTGGATGCAGTATCCGGAAATCCGCGAACATTTTGACCTCGTTGCCAAGCAATCGACGCCGCCACTGGCTGTGCTCAAACGTAAGACCGCATCAACCACGCATTGAGGAGGTCGTATGATGTTTTCCAGTTTCCGTCTGGGCGCTCCGCGATTCGCGGTCGTCGCGTTCGTTTTGTTCGTCGCCGCGTCTGGTTCGCGCGCGCAGATACGACCGGTTGAACCTTCGGGAGCGGCCCCCAAGAACCTCGTTGACATCACTGTTTCTGACACGGTCGTGGTGCCGCAGGTCAAACGGTTGGGCGTGTGTTTCTCGGACCACGACACGGGCGGCTCCAGTTTCGTGCTGAAGAACATAGTCTTCAATCCCGGTTTCGAGGTGGGAGACTTCGGGAGCATTATCCTTCTGAAGTCGGGGGTCTCGAATTCCACGCGCATTGGCATGGCATTTTGGGACACCGCGTGGAACCACGAACAATACCGAATCGGTTGGCCCGAAGGGTTCTGGGACAACGCGGAGTTCGAGGTGAGAACGGGGTCCAGCAAGGGGGTATCGGGCAGGATTGTGAGGCATTTCCATCAGGACAACTCGCAGTACTTCGATCTGGACAGGCCGATTACGGCGGCGGGGTGGGATGTAGTGAGCCTGCGAAAAACCTTTGCGCCGAGCGCCAACCACAGTTCGGATATTCGGCCCGGCAGCCCGGGCAAACATTCGGCGATTGTGCGGGCGCAAGCGGAGTCCTGGGTGCCGGGCTGGATCCAGTACAAAGACGACACCTACGGCACCGACCCCAGTTCAGGAAAACTGTTCGTCGTGAAAGGCCGTTGGGTATGGAGGTTCTGGGCTAAGGGAAACGGCACGTTGAAGGCCTCGTTCGGTCGCTACGGCGGGCCCGGTTACTCAGGCAAGAAATTTCTCGAACAGGAAGTCACGCTGACGAACACATGGACGCAGTACCAGATTGAAGCGACGGTCCCGGAAGGCTACGACGACCTCCAGGTCGGGTCGTTTACCGGCGCAGTCTACCTCACCCTCCACGCGAGCAACATCGCATACATAGACGACATGGAACTCACGTGCGCCGACTGGACCAATCCCACGGCATTCAACGATGTCATCGTCTCCCGGCTCAAGGAATTGCGCCCCGGCGTCATGCGCTGGTGGAGCGGCTCTCAGTTGGGCGAGAGTTACGAGAGCTTCATCTCGACGGCATACGCGAAGCGACCCCATCATTACAAGCCGCAGATCCGCGAACCGCTCTCCCTCGGCTATTCGTTGGACCAGTTCCTTACCCTGTGCAAAGAAGTGGGCGCGGAACCGTGGATCGTGGTGCCGCCTCACTGGAAAATCTCCGATTACGGCAATTTCATGAACGTGCTCGCTTCGTGGGCCCCGCAGTTTCCGCTCATCCACATCGAGTATGGCAACGAGCTGTGGGGCAGCGCGGACAGCCAGGCGGACCCCTTCTGGGGCGCGTCGGTAGGAGGCGGGTTCCACCTCGGGGAAATGGCGCACGATGCGTTCACGAGCATGAAGTCGAACCCGAACTATCAGCCGGCGAAGTATAACCTGATCGTCGGAGGGCAATACGGTTGGGACGGACAGAACTACAACATCGAGTCCATGTCGACGGCGCATGATACGCTGGCCCTGGCGCCATACTTCGGCACGCTTGATGTCGCGGACTCAGACCCGAATATGCTGTACCCGCTCTTTGGCAAAGCCACCTATGACGTTCAATACGGAAAGTGGAGAAAAGCCGAACGCGCCATCCGGGACACGACCAACCTGGCGGTTTACGAGATCAATTTCCACACGACACACGGCGGCACGCTGACGCAGCGGAACAACTTCGTCGCCGGGGCGGCGGGCGCGCTGGCCCTGCCCAACATGATGCTGGCCTATCTCGAATCCGACAAGGCGCGCGTCCAGGCGGCTTTCCATACGACACAGTACAGCATCGGCAACGGGAATGGAGACAACGTCCGCATCTGGGGGCTGCTGCGGGACGTGCTCGCCACGGGCCGCAAACGCCCCACGTGGCTTGGCATGGAGTTGGCGAACATGGCCATCCAGGGCGATATGGTAGCGGTGACATCCAACTCGCCCAAGATTGGCGTGCCCGCCATCAACGCGATCGGCCAACCCGTCGACATGGACCAAGTCCGCGCATTCGCGTTTCGCAAAGACAATCAGTATTCGCTGGTGCTCTTTAACTTCAACCTGACGGACCCGGCCGAGGTGCGGCTTACGCTGCCGGGAGACCTTGCGCGGGCATTCGCGGCCAAGCAGATCGCCACGGCATCGATCTGGGACACCAACGAGACGAGCGAGACCGTCAAGATACAGACCAATCTCCCTGTCGTCTTTGCGGGCGAACCCTTCACGGTTCCCAAACACTCGATCACGGCGCTGGTGCCCGAGCCCGACAGCGACGGCGACGGCGTGCCGGACTCGCTCGACGCGTTTCCCCAGGACCCAAACGACTGGCTGGACACCGACGGGGACGGCATGGGCGACAACTTCGAGATGCGCATCATCAACCATAACACGGGAGACGGAATTACGTCGTTTGCGGACGTCTTGCCCGAGGACGATTACGACGGGGACGGCTACATCAATATTGCCGAGTTCATATACCGAACGGACCCGACGGACGGCACGACCTCGCTCGATCAGCTGTCATCCGCGTGCTTGACTGTCATGGGCCTGGCACTTGCCACGTTGGGAATCAAGACGCTCTCGTCGTACAATCAGGGCGACAGCCTCCAGCCGACGGCCCGCTGCCGGACTCTGTCCTAATGCCGTCGTGCGGGGTCTCACGGGGAAGCGGTGCTTCGAGTAGCATGGGGAAAGGTTGTTAGATGAATCTTGCCATTATCGGGTGCGGCGTGATGGGCCAGTACCATGCGCCCTGCGCTCAAAAGGCCGGCTTCCGAATTGCCGCGGTCGGCGATCCGGTGCGATCGAAGGCCGATGCATTGGGGGCGGAGTATGGCGCCGAGGCCACGGACGATTGTCTTTCGCTGTGTTCGAGGAAGGACGTCGACGCGGTGCTGGTGGCGACGCCGACGCCGACCCACGCCCCGTACGTGGTGGCGGCGGCCCGCGACGGCAAGCACGTATTCTGCGAGAAGCCATTCGCGCGGACGCTCGAGCAGTGCGACGAAGCGATGGAGGCGGTGACCAAGGCGGGCGTGAAACTGTTCATTGGCCATGTCGTGCGCTACTTCCACGAGTTCGTGGCCATCAAACAGCAGATCGACGCGGGCAAAGTCGGCAGGGCCGGATTCGTGCGGACCTATCGCGGCGGGCTGTGCCCGAAAGGCGAGGGCAACTGGTTTCGCGATTGGGCGCAGAGCGGCGGCGTGACGCTGGACTGCATCATTCACGATTTCGATTGGCTTCGGTTTGCGTTTGGAGAGGTCCAGCGTGTGTTCGCGCAAAACCTCCGGGAGCGGACCGCCGATGGAATCGACTACGCGATGGTGACCCTGCGCATGAAGTCGGGCATCATCGCGACGACGACGGGATCTTGGGCGCATCCCTCGGGGTTTCGCGTGAAGGTCGAAGTGTGCGGCGACAACGGGATGCTACAGTTCGACAGCGCCGAGGCGGCGGTCACGTCGATGATGCGGGAAACCGCGGGCGGAGCGGCCGGCGTCGTTGTGCCCAGCAGCCCCGTGGCGGAAAGCGCGTACCAACTGGAGTGGCATGATTTCCGGGCATGGCTCGAGGACGGGCGCGAACCCAAGGTGAAACCGGAAGACGGCGTCGAGGCCGTCCGCATTGCGCTCGCCGCCCTCGAGAGCGCGGAAACCGGGCAGCCGGTGACGTTGTAGGATGGCAAAGTGATTTTCGCCGCGCGGGCGGATGGGAACAATACGATATGATTAAACTCGGCATTATGAGTTTCGCGCACATGCACGCGTACAGTTATGCCGCGAGCATCAAACACGTGGAAGGGGCGGAACTTGCCGCCATCTGGGACGACGACGCGGCCCGCGGCAAGACCGACGCCGCGCAGTTCGGCACGCGGTTCATTTCCGATCTCAACGCATTTCTCGACTCGGACATCGACGGTGTCATCGTGTGTTCGGAAAACGTCAAACACCGCGCGATGGTCGAGGCGGCGGCACACGCGGACAAATGGATTCTGTGCGAAAAACCGCTGGCCACGAGCGTCGACGACGCAAGGGCGATGGTCGAATTGTGCAAAGCCAAGGGCCTAGGGTTGGGCACGGCGTTTCCCTGCCGCTTCGTGCCGCCGCTGATATCGGTGAAGGAAGACCTCGCGAAAGGCAAGTACGGCGAGATTCTCGCTGCCGCGTGCACGAACAACGGCAGTTTCCCCGGCGGATGGTTTGCGGACGAGGCGCTCTCGGGGGGCGGCGCCACGATGGACCACACCGTCCACGTGGTCGACTTGTTGCGGTGGATGTTCGGCCGGGAGATTACGCGGGTATACTGCGAAAACGGCAATCTCGTCCGGCCCGGCATCGGAACGGACGACGTCGGCAGTCTCCACTTCGAGTTGGAAGGCGGCATCAAGGTCTCGCACATCGCGAGCTGGAACCGGGCCAAGAGCTTCCCGACCTGGGGCGATGTCACGATGGAGATCATCGGCGAGAAAGGCGTGGTCGCCGTCGACGCGTTCAATCAAAAGTTGAACCTCTATAATGACGAGGTGATGAAGGCGCAGTGGGTGTCGTGGGGCGACAATTGCGATCTCGGGCTGGTGGGCGATTTTGTCGCTTCGATCCGCGAGCGACGCGACCCCGCCGCGTCAGGATACGACGGACTCAAGGCGGTTGAGGTCACGGTGGCGGCGTACCGGAGCGCGCGATCGAAACGGGCGGTTTCGAACTGAGCGTAGCACCGCCTCCGCGCCCGGCCCGCGCGTGTATAATCGATGTAGAGGTCTTCCCCATGCAGGTCACGTTAAACGGCGAACGACGCACTATCCCAGACGGCATCACGGTTGACACGCTGCTAAAACAGCTTGGCCTTGTCCCCGAAGCGACCGTTGTCGAACGGAACGAAAACATACTCGAGCGTTCCGCGTATCGCGATACGATGCTTGCGGAAGGAGATACGCTCGAACTGGTCCGGTTCGTCGGGGGCGGCTGATGACCCACGCGGAGCGGATGGCCCGCTTTGCGGAGAGCGATCTCTACGTCGTCGTCACCGAGGCATTCTGCGCGGGGCGCAGCCCGCTCGAGGTCCTCGTTCGAGTGCTGGAGGCAGGGGTCCGCCTCGTCCAACTGCGCGAAAAGGACCTCGACGACCGCGCCCTGCACGCGCGCGCACTCGAGTTCCGAGCACGCACAGCCGATGCGGGCGCGCTCCTCATCGTCGATGATCGTGTCGACATCGCCCTGGCGTCGGGGGCGGACGGCGTGCATCTCGGCGAATTCGATCTTCCGGTCAAAGCCGCGCGGCGGCTTGCCCCTGACCTCATCATCGGCGCCTCCTCGCACAACCTGAACGAGGCGCTCGCCGCGCAGTCCGCCGGCGCCAGCTACGTCAACATCGGCCCCATCTTCGCGACACAAACCAAGTCCGTCGCGACCGGTGCGATCGGCCCCTCCGCCATCGACGCGATTGCGCCGCGCCTCTCCATCCCCTGGTCCACCATGGGCGGCATCAAACTCCACAATATCAACGAGGTGCTCGAACGCGGCGCCCGCCACATCGCCGTCGTCACCGCGGTTACCGAAGCGCCCGACCCCCGCAATGCCGCCCGCCAACTCCGCGGCGCCATCCTGCGCCATCGAATTTCGTAACATTGTCGATGCCGGCAAGCGCGAGACTGAAAAGCCCGTGTCTGTCTGCTGTAGCGTTGACGCTGTCAGTCGTTGGTACGGCACAAGCGCGCGATTAACCTGCATTTCTCACCAGTCGCTCCCGATGACGGGAGCGACTGGTGAGAAATGCTCAGGAGATAGCATAGAAGTCAATCGGGTGAGGATTTTTCACACCGACAGCCCGTTTTCCCTGTCGCTGCATAAAGGTATCAGCCGCGCGAAGTTGTATCCTTCATTGCTTGCGGGTGTGAAAAATCCGGGTTAAACAGGCCGCAACAGAGAAGAGTCCCCGTCCACCGCGTGTGCCGCAGACTTCGCCTGGAGGATGTAACTTCGATCGAGTGGGGACGTTTGGTGTGGACCGCGGTAGCTCGGGGCCTTGCTGCCGCTAGCGCGGAGCGAGCTTGCTCGCGGTTTGGGGTTGACAACTCGTGATGTGCGGATCGGCATCGGTGACGGGAGAAGGCCTCCTCCTGCAGACCGCGGTCGCAAGCTCCCTTTTGCAGACCGCGGGAGCAAGTTCCCTTTTGCAGACCGCGGGAGCAAGCTCCCGCACTCCAAGGTCGTCTCGAAACGAGGAGGGTGCGCTAAACGGATAGGGTGTTGGGCAACGAGAAGGAACGGCGGACTGGGGGGAGCGCTGGGAGACGGCATAGCGATCACGGGGTGTTGGGCAACGAGGAGGAACGGCGGACCGGGGGCGCGACGGGAAAGCGATCATCCGCTGGAAGTCGCGCGGCGGTATACTGTCGAACGTTGGCCGGTTGGGAGGTCGCGATGGTTGGACCGGTGCGGGTGGTCGGATTGGTTGGCTTCGCAGTGGTATGGGGGCGATTCGTTTGTTTGGCGGACGCGGGGCCGGTGTCCCAGGCGGGCGGAGTGTATCGCGGCGGGTCGCCGTTGGCGGGGGCAAACGTTGCGTTTCTGTTTGGACGCCGGAGTGTCGAAACGAGGTCGCAGGCCGACGGATCGTTCCGCGTGGACCTGCCGCAGGCGGGACCGGGACAGTTCGCCGTATGGCACAGCGGTTACCAGGGCGAAATGTGGCTCGAGCGGGAGTTATCGGGGTGGGCGAATTTCCCGGCGGCTGGAGAGTTGCGGTTCGAACTCGGGCGGGGCGATTCGAGCATCGAGGGAACGGTTCGGGTGAATGGGGAGGAACGGTGGCGGGCGCTCGTCAGCGTCAGCGTCGATCGGGGGGACGGCGCGGTGGAACGGTGGCGCGCGCACACGGACAAGCAGGGACGGTTCCGCCTGGACGGTCTGCCGGCGGGTGCGCACGTGCTGTCGGTGGAGCCGAGTTGGCGGTTGCTGAATACGGCGGCGACGCGGCCGCGGCAATATCGGGAAGTCGAGGTGACCACCACGGCGGGTTCGACCACGGTGAAGGACATTGGTTTCGAGTCCGGGGAGATTATCGCGACGATTTCAGGTTTGGGTCGGCTCGAACGGGGACAGGTGCTGGTTGTTGACGGCCAGTTCGAGGGCGGGACGCTTTCGGTGCGGATGGCGGAGCTGTTGTTGTCGCGGTCGGTGGCGACGCGAAGCTGTGATCGGGACGGGTCGTATTCCTTCATTAACATTCCCGATGGGACGTACACGGTCTTCTTTGCCGCCTTCTCCAGGGACGCCGGACTCCAGTTGCGGCACATATTCGGGTCGTTGCGGCTTGCGTACGAAAGGGTGAGGATTCAGGGGGATGATATCGTGGAAGTCACGTTAAGCCTCGAGTGAGGGGTTCCGGAGTGGCGGCCCGCCCGAAGGCCCGAATGAGAGCGGACAGGTCTCATGTCTTAATCGATGTCCATTCCCGTCCATTGACGTCCATTCACGGTGTAGTCCGGACTTTTCACACCCACGCGCGTTGGAGGATACAACATGGTACAGTGCGCACCGTTATGCATCGTCGCCGCACGGCAAGGCTGAACAGATGGTGGGTGTGAAAAATCCTCACCAAAATCACTCACATGCTTTCTCCAGAGCATTTCTCACCAGTCGCCCCCGTCAACGGGGGCGACTGGTGAGAAATGCGGGTTAGAGAGAAAGGTGCCGCAAATGGACGCGAATTCTTGCGCACCTGATGGTCCTTGGTTTCCGCATCTGCGGAATGATGGGTGGGCCAAAATAAGCGCACAGCCGATCCCTTCTTTTCTGGGACCGGCTGTGTCATTGCCACACACCCCTCGGGTTCCCCGCATCATGCTGCCGGCGCTGACATTCGTTGCACACCCTCCAGCGCAGGGGCCGATGCTTTCCCCTATGTCACGTAGTGTTGAACGCGTGTGTTTTCAGTGCTCCGTCGGGCGCGTCACGTTGACCGCCTGAAGCCCTTTGGGACTCTCGAGCAGGTCGAAGCTCACTTCCTCCCCTTCGCGCAGCGTGCGAAACCCCTCCATTTTGATCGCGGAGTGATGGACAAACACGTCCGGGCTGTTGTCCCGAGTGATGAATCCGTACCCCTTCTGATCGTTAAACCATTTGACCTTTCCTCTCATGCTCGTTGCACCGTTCATACCGCTCTACCCTCTCGCTCAAACTTCACACCCCAAGTGAGCTTTGGCCAGGAAATCAAGGATTTCCTAGCCTTCACATACTCACCTTGCATATTCTAGAATATCGATAAATGAGTATTCTGTCAATAGGTCATGAGAGATTTCAGAAGGGCTGGATTTGCTTGATGCCAGACTCATAAATAGTTGAAATAATTGTCTTTATATAATTACCTAGATTTCAACTATGGCTGTCCGCTCAAAATACATGAGCGAAAAAGTCATGTTAAAGACTGCTAATTGACTGGATTGCAGCCGTGGCGCGCCCGCATGGAAGACGTGGGTGGGTACGTGGAAGGGCGCGAGACGTACGCCGTTCTCGCGAGGTTTGTGCCGGCGAGCGAACCGGTGTAATGTGTAATTAAGTCTACCGCGCAATCGCCACGGCGTCATACCCGTGCGTGTACGCGCCGGGCAGATCGGTATGGCCCATAAGGGCGATGTCGATGGCGCGGGCCGCCTCGCGGCCTTCGTGGATGGCCCACACGACGAGGGATTGTCCGCGGCGGGCGTCGCCGGCGGCGAAGACATTTCTGCGGCTGGTGGAGTAGGCGCCGTATTCGGCCTTGATGTTTCCGCGGGCATCGAGTTCAAGCCCGAGCTGGTTGGGCAGGGCGTGCTCGGGATGCACAAAACCGAGCGCGAGCAACACGAGTTCGCATTCGAGTTCGAATTCGCTGCCGGGGACCTCGACCATCTTCATTCGCCCGTTGGATTCGCTGTCCCAGTCGAGGCGAACGCATTGAAGCTTTTTCACCTTGCCGTTCTCGCCGATGAATTGCTTGGTCAGCACGCTCCAGTCGCGTGCTCCGCCTTCCTCGTGACTCGAGGAGGTCCGCATGATGAGCGGCCACAGCGGCCACGGGGTCTTCTCGTTGAAGCCTTCCGGGGGTTGCGGGAGAAGCTCAATGGAAAGGACCGACTTCGCGCCCTGGCGCAGGCTGGTGCCGTGGCAGTCAGAACCCGTGTCGCCGCCGCCAAGGATGACGACGTTCTTGCCGGTCGCGAGTATTTCCTTGCCGGAGACGGGCTTTTTCGAAACGCGGCGGTTCTGCTGCGTAAGGAAGTCCATGGCAAAATGGATGCCGTCGAGTTCGCGGCCGGGGATCGGCAGATCGCGCGGCTGCGTGGCGCCGGTGGTGATGAGCAGGGCGTCGTTGGAAGCCGCGAGTTCGTTGGCGTCGAGGTCTTTTCCTACCTCGATGTTGCACTTGAACTCGACGCCTTCCTGCTCCATCTGGCGGATGCGGCGGCGGACGATTGCCTTGCCCAACTTAAAATCGGGGATGCCGTAAAGCAGTAGACCCCCGGGTTCGTCCGCGCGTTCGTACACGGTGACGCTGTGCCCTGTGCGCGCGAGCTGTTGGGCCGCGGCGAGCCCCGCCGGACCGGAACCGATGATGGCGATCGACTTGCCGGTCTGCTGTTTCGCGGGTTTGGGCCCGATCCACCCTTCCTGAAACCCGCGATCGGCGATGGACCGCTCGATGAGTTTGATGGTGACGGGCGGCGCGTTGATGCCTAGAACGCACGAGGCCTCGCAGGGCGCGGGGCAGACCCGACCGGTCACTTCCGGGAAGTTGTTTGTGGATTCGAGGCGCTCCAGCGCTTCGTGCCAATGTTTGTCCTTCACCAGATCGTTGAAATCGGGGATGATGTTGCCGAGCGGGCAGCCCGACTGGCAGAAGGGGATACCGCAGTTCATGCAGCGATACCCCTGCTCCTGCAACTTCTCCTCAGGAAAATCGTTCAAAAACTCGTCCCAATGCCGAAGACGCTCGTCCTTGGGATCGTAGGGCGGGACTTCCCGGTTGAAGACCAGGAACCCCTTTTCTTTCGGGGGGAACTTACCTGGGGGCATGCGTCAACTCCCGTACTTCATCGTCGCGCTCGCCGGCTTGCTGCATTTCGCGCAGCACGCGGGCGTAATCCCTTGGCATCACCCGCACGAATCGCGGCAACTCCTCGTCCCAATTCTCCAGAATGGTTTTCGCCACCGTGCTGTCCGTGTATTCGACGTGCCGTTCCAGCATACGCCGCAGGTCGTCGGCGCTTCGCTGGTTCATGGGCTTGAGATCGACCGAACCCGGATTGCAGCGCGACGCGAAGGTCCCGTCCTCGTCGTAGACGAACGCGATTCCGCCGCTCATGCCTGCCGCAAAGTTGCGGCCGGTCTTGCCGAGGATGGCCGCGCGACCGCCGGTCATGTACTCGCAACCGTGGTCGCCCACACCCTCGACGACGGCCCACGCGCCGCTGTTTCGCACGCAAAAGCGCTCGCCCGCGATCCCACGGAAGTAGGCCTCGCCGCCCGTTGCCCCATAAAGCGCCACGTTGCCGATCACGATGTTCTCTTCTGGGGTGATCGCCGCGTCCTCCGGCGGGCGCACGATGAGCTTCGCGCCGGACAGGCCCTTGCCGCAGTAGTCGTTGGCTTCGCCCCACACGCGCAGCGTCATGCCTTGGATGGTGAATGCGCCGAAACTCTGTCCCGCGGCGCCCCGGCACTCGAGCCATACCGTGTCTTCCGGCAGGTAGCCGGTCTCGAGGCCGACCTTGTGGACGCGCGTGAGTTCGCTGGCCAGCATGGTGCCGACGGTGCGGTTGGTGTTGTGAATCTCGATTTCGATGTAGGTTTTCTCAACGTCCTCGCGCCGCGCTTTCGGCTGGAGGGAATTCCGGGCCAACTCGATCAATCGATTGTCCAGCGCTTTGTCGAGGCCGTGGTCCTGCGGTTTGCTGCAGTACAGGGTCTCGCCTTCCCACGGTTTCGCGACGTGCAAGACGCGCGACAGGTCAAGTTTGCGCGCCTTCCAATGCTCGGGCAGCGGATCGAACTCGAGCATGTCGGCCCGGCCGATCATTTCGTTGACCGTTCGGAACCCGAGTTGCGCCATGATCTCGCGGACCTCCTCCGCAATAAAGAAACAGAGATTGACCACGTACTCGGGTTTGCCGGCGAATTTCTTGCGCAACTCGGGGTCCTGCGTGGCGATGCCGACGGGACACGTGTTGAGGTGGCACTTGCGCATCATGATGCAGCCCAGGGCGATGAGCGGCAAGGTGGCCATGCCGACTTCGTCCGCGCCCAGCAAGAACGCGATCGCGACGTCGCGGCCCGTTTTGATCTGTCCGTCGGTCTGCACGCGAATGCGGCTGCGCAGATTGTTGTCGACGAGCACCTGATGAGTTTCGGACAGACCCAACTCCCAGGGCAGGCCCGCGTGTTTGATCGAACTCAAGGGCGACGCGCCGGTGCCGCCCGTGTCCCCGCTGATCAATACCAGGTCGGATTTGCCCTTCGCGACACCCGCCGCGACGGTGCCGACGCCGACCTCGGACACCAGCTTGACGGACACATTGGCGTAGCGGTTGCCGTTCTTGAGGTCGTGGATGAGCTGCGCCAGGTCTTCAATCGAATAGATGTCATGGTGCGGCGGGGGCGAAATCAGCTCGACGCCGGGCGTCGAATAGCGAATGCGCGCGATCTCCTTGAACACCTTGTGCCCGGGAAGTTCGCCGCCCTCGCCGGGCTTCGCGCCCTGCGCCATCTTGATCTGCAGTTCGTCGGCGTTGACTAGGTACTCGTTTGTGACGCCGAAGCGCCCCGACGCAACCTGTTTGATCGCGCTGCGCCGAAGGTCGCCGTTATCGTCCCGCGTGAAACGTTTCGGGTCTTCGCCGCCTTCGCCCGTATTGCTGCGCCCGCCGATGCGGTTCATGGCGATGGCCAGCGTTTCGTGCGCTTCGCGGCTGATGGAGCCGTACGACATGGCGCCCGTGCAGAACCGCTTGACGATCTCCTGCGCCGGTTCGACCTGCTCTATCGGGATCGGATTTCCCTTCTTGAACTTCATCAGCGCGCGCAGGGCCGAGAGATTGCGGTTGCGATCATTGACGTACTGGGCGAACTCGCGGTATTTCTCGACGCTGTTCGCGCGCACCGCGTGCTGAACGCGGGCCACTGTATCCGGGTTGTACTGGTGAAACTCGCCGCGCTTTCGCCAACGATAAGACCCGCCCGGGTCAAGTTCGCGCGGGCGCGCGTGGGTAACCGGATAGGCCACCGCGTGGCGCATGAGCGATTCGCGGGCGACGTCGTCCACGTCGATGCCTTCGACGCGCGAGGCGGTGCCCGTGAAGCAGCGTTCGACAAGTTTCGTGCTCAACCCGACCGCCTCGAAAATCTGGGCGTTGCGGTAGCTGTGCTGCGTCGAGATACCGATCTTCGACATCGTCTTGAGCATGGCGCTCTCGATCGCGTGGATGTAATTGTGCATCGCCTCGCCGGGGTGCGACTCGACGATTTCCTCCCGCTCGATGAGATCGCGAAGCGTCTCGAACGCGAGATACGGATTGACCGCCCCCGCGCCGTATCCGGTCAGCAGGCAGAAGTGCATGACCTCGCGCGGTTCGCCGGACTCGACGACAATCCCGCACTCGGCGCGCTTCTGTTCGCGCACGAGATGCTGGTGCACGGCGCCGACGGCGAGCAGGCTCGGGATCGGGCAATTCCGCTCGTTCACGCCACGGTCGGACAAGATAATGAGGGTGTACCCGTCCGCGATGGCTTTCATGGCCTCGCCGCAGATTCGATCCAAGGCCTTATCGAGCGCCGCCGGGCCGTCCTTGGCGGGGAACAACGTCGAGATCGTTATCGCCTTCAGACCGGGTCGATCGATGTGTCGGATGTACTCGAGTTGTTCGTCGGTGAGAATCGGCGACATCAAATGGAGCTGCTCGCAATGCTCCGGCGTTTCGCCGAGGAGATTGCGCTCGCGGCCGATGTCCGTTTCCAGCGACATGACGATTTCTTCGCGAATCGGGTCGATGGGCGGGTTCGTGACCTGCGCAAACAACTGTTTGAAGTAGTTGAACAACAACTGCGGTCGGTTCGAGAGCACGGCCAGGGGCGCGTCGTTCCCCATCGAGCCGACCGGTTGTTTGCCGCTCTTGGCCATCGGGACCATCAGGATCTCGAGGTCTTCGAGCGTATATCCAAACACCTGCTGCCGCTCAATCAGCGGCGCCTCTTCGGGGGCGGACTTGCCGTTGGTGGGCACATCTACATACGGAAGCGTGTGGCGGTGCTGTTTCAGCCATTCCCGATACGGACGGCGCTTGCAGATCGAGTCCTTAATCTCATCGTCGCCGACGATGCGCTGCTGCTCGGTGTCGATGAGGAACATCCGGCCGGGCTCGAGGCGGCCTTTCTTGATAATTCGGTCCTGCGGAACATCGAGAACGCCGACTTCCGACGCCATGACGACGAAGTCGTCGCTCGTCACCCAATAGCGCGAAGGACGCAGCCCGTTGCGGTCCAGTACCGCCCCGATGCGGATGCCGTCGCAAAAGGTGATCGAAGCCGGCCCGTCCCAGGGTTCCTGCAGGCAGGCGTGGTACTCGTAGAAGGCCTTCTTGTAATCCGGCATGCTTTCGTGGCCGCTCCACGGCTCCGGAATGAGCATCATCATGGAGTGCGCCGCGGATCGTCCGCCCAGATACAGCAGCTCAAAGGTGTTGTCGAAGATGGCGGAATCGCTCGCGCCGACGGTGTGTATCGGGGGAAGCTTTTTCACGTCCGGGCCGAACGCGGGCGACTCGAGGTGCGCCTCGCGCGATCGCATCATGTTGATGTTGCCGCGCAGCGTATTGATTTCTCCGTTGTGGGCGAGGTAGCGGAACGGGTGTGCCAGCGGCCACGACGGAAACGTATTCGTGCTGTACCGCTGGTGGACCATCGCGATCGCGCTTTCCGTATCGGGATCGGAGAGATCCAGGTAGTACCGATCCATCTGCGGAGCCAACATGAGCCCTTTATAGACGATCGTGCGGCACGACATGCTCGGCACGTAAAACTGCCCGCGGTGCTGCATGTCCGACCCGAAGACCGCCTTTTCAATCAATTTCCGTATGGTGTAGAGCTTTCGCTCGAAGGCCATCTCGTCCAGCCCGTCCGCGCGCCGGATGAACACCTGGCTGATGACGGGTTCGCCTTCGCGAGCGATATAGCCCAAGCCGGCCGAATTGCGGGGTACCTCCCGCCATCCCAGGACGGCCTGACCTTCATCCTTGACGATTCTCTCAATGATCGAGATGCAGCGCTTGCGGTCCCCGCCGTCGTGGGGCAGAAAGATCATGCCGGCGGCGTACTCGCCTTTGTCCGGCAGACTGAATTTCAGGGACTCGGCTTCACGCTGAAACAGGCGGTGGGGCATCTGGAGGAGCATGCCGGCGCCGTCCCCGGTCTCGGGGTCGCAGCCGCAGGCGCCGCGATGTTCGAGGTTTTCGAGCACCTGGATGCCCTGCCGGATAATGGCGTGGGTCGCGTTGCCTTTGATATTCGCGACAAAACCCACGCCGCAGGCGTCGTGCTCGTAAAAAGGCTCGTAAAGCCCTCTTTTCGATACCTCTCGAATCGACAATTCAACCGTCCTTTCTGACACGTACCGGGAACCCCGGGCCCGGACGGGCCGCCGTTATGCCGGGAAGCGGCGGGCGGTTTAGATACAATTCACCCACTCCCCAGTCAGCGCTTGAACGAATATCGTACAAAAAACCAGGATCAGGTGTCAAACGTATTGCCCTCCGATCCTTTCGCCATTGCCTCGATTCGGTCTTATCGCTTTAACCGTTAGCGTGTTCGGACTGGTTAACCCGCATTTCTCACCAGTCGCCCCCGTTGACGGGGGGCGACTGGTGAGAAATGCTCAGGAGATAGCAGATAAGTCAATCGGGTGAGGATTTTTCACACCAACAGCCCGTTTTCCCTGTCGCTGCATAAAGGTATCTGCCGCACGAAGTTGTATCCTTCATTGCCCGCGGGTGTGAAAAATCCGGGTTAACCAAGCGCGGTTTATGCCCACCTGTCTGGCTCGATCGGTCATTGCCGTTTATTCCGGGGCGACTTTTGCGTACTATACGGGCTGGTGCGAGTCAAGCGGAAGCGGTAAAGGAGACTTATCAGCGTGGCTTCAGAAGATGGCATTCTGGTTTTCGGAGGTTCGGGCAGTCCCAGACTGGCGGCGCGAATATGCGACTATCTGGGAATTCCATTGGGCCGCAACGAGGTGCACCGGTTCTCCGAGGGGAACTTGTTCGTTCGGGTCTTGGAGAATGTGCGAGGGCGGCGGGTGTACCTCGTGCAGTCGACGGCCTACCCTGCCAACGACAACTTCATGGAACTGTTGTTCTGGGTGGACGCGCTACGCCGTGCCAGCGCCGAGAGCGTGACGGTCATTATGCCGTACTTCAGCTACGCCAAAGGGGACAAAAAAGATGAACCTCGGGTGTCCATCCGGGCGCGGGTCTGCGCGGACGCGATCGAGGCGGCGGGCGCGGACCGCGTGATTACGCTGGATCTGCACGCCCCGCAGATTCAAGGGTTCTTCAAGATCCCCGTAGACGACCTGTATGCGCTGCCGGTGCTGGCCAAGGCGGTGAAATCGAAAAAGTTGAAGGATTTAGTGATCGTCTCGCCGGATACGGGGTTTGTAAAACCGGCGAGGCGGTTTGCCACCGCGTTCAACTGCCCCATGGCGGTGGGGGACAAAGCGCGCTCATCGCACGACGAAGAAGTCGAAGTGCTGCAAATCATCGGCGATGTCCAGGGAAAGACGGCGCTGGTGGTGGACGATTTCACGATATCCGCGGGGACCTTGTGCGAAATCGCGGACAAACTCATCGAGGTGGGGGCGAAGGAGGTGTACGCCGCGGTGACGCACGGCGTACTTTCCGCCAACGCAAAGGAAAGCATCGACGCGAGCCCGATCAAGACGCTGCTGATCACGGACAGCATCGAGACGCAGCCGGGGCCGATGTCGGACAAAGTCGAAGTGGTCAGCGTGGCGCCTCTCTTGGGCGAGGCCATCCGGCGGATTCACAACCGCGAGAGCGTCAGCGTGTTGTTCAACAACTGACGGACCGAACTCCCATGCCCGCGACGGACAACACCCGATGCATTGGCATGCCGGTCGCACGCGCGATCCTGGCGGGAAGGCGGAATGTCGGCCTCAGCGCATTTCGGTCGGTACCGGGCGAAGTCAGGCGGGCGCGAAGGGGTCGCGGTATTGAATCGTCTCGTCGCGACCGGGTCCGACGCTGATAAGGCTGACGGGCACGCCGATGAGTTCCTCGATGCGCTGGAAGTAGCGCCGGGCGTTCGGGGGCAGATCCGCCCAGTTCCGGCAATTGCTGATGTTCTGTTTCCAGCCCGGGTGCTCTTCGTAAATCGGCCGGACGCGTTCGAGGGCCGTGACCTGCGAGGGGAAAACGTCGATGCGTCGGCCGTCGAGTTCGTAGGCGGTGCACAACTGGATACGGTCGAGGACTCCCAGCACGTCCGGTTTGGTGAGCACGACGTTTGTCGCGCCGTTTAGCATGACCGCCCGCCGCAACTGCACGGCATCCAGCCAGCCGCACCGGCGCGGGCGCCCCGTGGTCGCGCCGAATTCGTGGCCCGTGGTGCGCAAGAGATCGCCTGTGCCGTTCAGCAGTTCCGTGGGGAACGGCCCTTGGCCTACACGCGTCGTGTAGGCCTTCACGATGCCGATCACGCCTGTGACCACGCCCGGGCCGACGCCCGCTCCCGCGCAGACGCCGCCCGACAGGGTGGTCGAACTGGTGACGTAGGGAAAGGTGCCGTGGTCGATATCCAGCATGGAGCCCTGCGCGCCCTCGAACATCACGCGTTTCCCGGCAAGCAAGGCCTCATGGATCATGGCGACGGCGTCGGCGACGTACGGGCGCAACCGGTCGGCGTAGGTCGAATACTGCGTATATACGTCCTGCGCTTTGAGCGGCGTTTCGCCGAAGGTCTCGCGGAGAATGAGATTCTTGTACTCGAGCGTCTCGTTGAGTTTTTGCTGAAACTCCGCGGGGTCGACGAAATCGGCGAAACGGATGCCGAACCGGTCGGCCTTGTCGGCGTATGCCGGGCCGATTCCCCGGCCGGTCGTGCCGATCTTGTTGGAACCGCGAAACTTCTCCTGCGCCTTGTCGATAATCTTGTGATACGGCATGATGACGTGGGCGCCGTTCGAGATGTAGAACCGGCCTCTGAAGGAACACCCCGCCGCTTCCAAGTTGTCGAGTTCCCTGCACAATACTTCGGGGTCGAGCACCGTGCCGTTCCCGATGATGCACGCGGTGTCCTCGTGAAGGATGCCGCTCGGGATGAGATGGAGAATGGTTTGCCGTCCGTTGACGACCACGGTGTGGCCGGCGTTATTGCCTCCCTGGTGCCGCACCACCATATCGGCATTGGCGGTCAGGTAATCGACGACCTTCCCCTTGCCCTCGTCGCCCCATTGCATCCCAACGATTACGTAGGCCGGCATTGCGGCACCTCCCATCCGCGCCCGGGCGGGCAGGTCTGGCTCGGGGCGCGATTACTTCTTGTTCGGGTTGGCAAGGTCGATCCCCGCCTGTTTCAAGGCGGCTTCCTGCACCTGTTGCGACCGCATCACGTAGGCCTGCTGCAGGTCGGCAATCGTCGTCGTAAGGATTCCCTCTTCCTCCGGCGTCAAATTGCCCTTGGTCTTGGCGCGGAGCATCATCAGCGTGTCGATCATGTATTTCGCCTCGACGATGTCCACCATGACCTGTTTGGCCTCGCGTTGCGCGATCAGGCCGAGCGCGAACGCGCACTGCATGGCGAGGGTCTGCACGAGCGCGGCGAAGCTGGCCACCTCGGGCGGATGCGGGGCGGAAGCAGTTTTGCCTTCCGACGTCCCCTGCGCCTCCTGGGCCTTCTTCGCGGCCTCTTCCTTCTCGCGCTGGACCTGGGCTTTCCAGTCCTCGTCGATTATTATTTTCGGCTGCTCGTCGGCCATCGCCGGGACCTCCTTCGGGCAAGGGCTCGACGCGCCTGCCCAACCTTATGCATCGCGACGCGACTATTTCTTGTTCTTGTGACGGTTGGCGCGACGCCTCTTCTTCCGCTTGTGCTTGGCGATTTTTGCGCGCCGTACCTTTCTGCCACCAGCCATTAGGACCTTGCCTCCTTGTCTTTCGTCGCCCGCGGATTACGTCGGCTCCGTTCGCGCGGGGGGCGGAGCGCCCGTTGCGCGAACGCAGCCGGATATCAGCTCTTCATCCAAATCTCGTCCGGCATCTCATAGGACCACAGTTCGTGCGGAGCAAAGTATATCGCGATCTCGCGATCGGCGGTTTCGACCGAGTCCGACGCGTGCACGACGTTGTTCTGTACGGTCAAGCCGAAATCGCCGCGGACCGTGCCGAGGTCGGCTTCCTGCGAGTTGGTCGCGCCATTCATCTTGCGCACGACCGCGACCGCGTTCTCGCCTTCCCAAACCATCTGGATGGTGGGGCCGGACGTGATGAACGCCATCAGCCCGTCGTAAAAACTCTTGCCTTTGTGCTCGGCGTAATGCCGCTCCGCCAGAGACCGGCTGATGATCTGCATCTTCAACCCGATCAGTTTCAGGCCCTTGCGCTCGTACCGGCGAATCACTTCGCCGCACAAGCGCCGGCCCACCCCATCGGGCTTGATCATTACAAATGTGCGTTCCTTCACGCCTGCTCCCCTTGTTGACCTGCCTCGCTCCACGGGCCGCCCGCACGGCATACGCCCCCTCGGAGCGCGTTTTCCAGGGGAAAAAGGGCGGCAAGCCACGATCCGCTTCAGTCTATCAAATCGTGCAATTCCGTCGCAACTGAAAGTTTGCTCGAGTTGACTCGCCCCCCGCCCATGCAACACCATGTCGTCGCCGCTGGACGGCGAAGAGGGTGCATGCCATGGGCACGGACGAACAACTGCAGCGGATTCTTGCGATCCCCCTTCTTGCAGGACTCCCGCAGTCCATTCGGGAACGGGTCGGTCGGGTCCTCCTCGAGGTGTCAAGCCCCGCAACGCTTTACGTGGGCGAGAACGTGTTCGTCGAAGGGGACGAAGACGAACATACGGGCTGTGTACTCCTTAGCGGTGAGGTCGAGGTGCTTCGCGGCAACGAGGAGCCGGTGCGATGTCCCGCGCCGGACCTGTTCGGCGAGATGCAGCAGCTTGAGGCCACGGCGCAACGGACCGCGACCGTTCAGGCAACGTATCCATCCGAAATCCGGATATTCAATTGGAACGATTTCCTTGCGGCAGCCGGCGCGGTCTTGACGCAAGAGGAGCAGATTCAACTTCGTGACGCGTTGAAGGCCGCCGCCGCACAGCGCCGGCAGTGAGTGGCCCCGAGGCGCGGAAGCCGGACCGCACGCCGCCTGGAACCGTCACAACGACGGAATGCAGCACCTTAGATGATTAAAGCAGTATCCTTCGATCTCGACGGCACCCTCATCGATTCCACCGAAGCCATCGTGCAATCCTTCAATCACACGTTCGACGTGCTTGGCGAGCCGCGACCGGAACGAGGCGCGATACTGGGCAGCATCGGGCACGTCCTCGAGGACCAGTTTTCGATGTTGACGCGCCGCGATCCAAAGGAGTGCGCGGTTGTGTATCGGGAAAAGTACGGCGAGATCTGTTGCGACTTGACGACGCTGATGCCGGGCGCGCGGGAATCGCTGGAGCGCCTGTCAAAGGCCGGTCTCGCGCTCGGATTCGCGACATCCAAACGCCGCGGCTACGCGGAACGGATATTGGCCCACCTCGGCGTGCTCGACTATTTCGCCGTGCGGCTGGGACCGGACGACGTCGCCCGCCCCAAGCCCAATCCCGACGCCGTGCTGCGGTCACTGGAGCTGTTCGGGGTTTCCCCGGACGAACTGGTGTACGTCGGCGATCTCGATTTCGACGTGCTCGCGTCGCGCGCCGCGGGGGTCGCTTGTCTGTGCGTCACCACCGGCTATGCCGGCCGGCGGGAACTTGAGGCGCTTGGGCCCGCCTCCGTCTACGACAGTCTGCTTGAGGTCACGCAGCATATTCTGACGCGGTTGGATACGCCGCTCGTTGTCTCCTGACGGAACGGCGCCGCCCAGCAGGGGTATAAAAGGGGGCGCCCCATTCAGTCGCGTAGGCCCAACTACCGCGGAACAAATTCACGTGGCTGGAGGCGGATTACGCGGACCCGGCAGACCGGGTGAGGTCAACAAACACCACGCCTGCGTTGCCGGCCCCCAGCACTGCGGCCCAGCGTCCGTCCGGCGATACGGAACACGTTTTTCCGACGCCCGCGTCCACGCTCGTCAATTGAATCCGCTCGTGAGGCCTCGACAGGTCGACGAGCCACAATTGCGTCACGCCGTGCAGGTCATCGGCACAGAGCACGACCGTTTCGCGATCACCGCACCAACTCGCCGAGTAGCCGTGGCCGAGGTCGGCCGTCACGTGTCCATCCACGGTTGACAGTGCGAACAACTCCGTTGTTTTGTCTTCACCGGCCGACGCTAAGACGATTACGTCCCCGGAACTGTCCATCGCCCGCTCCGAAAGTGTAATCCGGCCCTCCGTTAATGCGGCGGGCTCGGCAAGCACTCCTGTCGACGGTACGACGCGCAACGCGAAACCCCCAGTCTTCGTCTCCCGCAGGTATGCAATTCTCCCGCCGTTCGGCGAGTATTGCATTGCAACGATTGGGGGTCCCGCGCCAACGATGCGAAATTCCTCGATCGCGCCTTCGCCGGATTGCCTGTACTCGATCAAGGCCTGCCCGCCGTTGTCCTGCCGGACGCTGGCCAGCAGCGCCGCGCCAGAGGGATGCGCCGCGAGCATTTCGCAATTGCAGCCCATGCGGGTGGCGCGTTCGAGAGGGCGTTCCGGCGACGTGCGCAACCACACCGCGTTCCGCTCCCGGTTGGACGCGTCCTCCAGCAGAAGAGCGAAAGCATCCTGCGATGCCAGGTTCCAAGGTACGGCGGGGGCGAGCGACACCAGACGGAGCGTCCTGACAGCGGCGCTTGAAGCCGCGAACGAGATCTCGGCCGCAGGCTCGCCTGGAGTCAAGGCGACGATGGCAGGCCACCCCGACTTGCCGCGCTGTCCTGTTACTGTGAATGGCACGAGGAGCCGGCCGTCGTGGGTCCACACCATGCGCCCGTACGATTCGACCGGCACGTTGAGACTCGACGCGAGGACGCTGTCCGTCGCCTGGGAAAAGTTCGCAACAGGTATCGGCGCAAACCATGCCGACACGTCCGGCGTGACGATGGCAGGGCCGACGGGTGCCGAGAGCCTCTTCGCCAATCCCACGCCGACGCCGGCAAGTGTTGACGCCGCCAGCACGGCCGCAAGGGCGAGGTAGAGCGGCCGATTCCGGTCTGAGTTGAGCCGGCGGCTTCCGTCCGGCGCATCCCCATTCGACCGGCGCACGCCACGCTCGCGCGCGGCCAATCCCCGGAATTCGGCTATCGCCGTAGCCGCCGAGGACACGGCGGGGTCCAGCGGTTTTCCCGACAGTATACGTTCGATGGCTTCGCACACTTCATCGCCATCGCGCGGGCGGTGTCGGGGTTGACGTTCCATCAGCCAGGAAACCAGACGTTCGACCTCCTCAGGCAAATCGGGCCGAAACTGGCGGACCCGGGGCGTTTCCGTCGAAAGAATGCGCTTAATCATCTCGACGGGGGACGATGCTTCGTATGGAAGGCAGCCGGTCAACATTTGAAACAAGAGTACGCCGAGCGAGTACAGGTCGCTCGAAGCGCTCACTTCCCCGTTCTGGCAGCGCTCCGGCGACATGTAATCCGGCGTGCCCAACCGGGACCCGTCGACGGTCAGGCCGTCGTCCAGTGTAAGGATTTTGGCGATTCCGAAATCCGTGACGTAGGCGCGCATGTGTTCGTCGATGAGAATGTTGGCGGGTTTTATATCGCGGTGGATCACGTGGGCGTTATGCGCGCACGCCAGCGCGGACGCGATCTGGTGCGCGATCTCGAGCGCCTGCCGCCACTCCATCAGCATTTCACGCTGCAACACCGCGCTCAACGGCGCTGCGTCAAGGTATTCCATCGCTATGTACGGCAACGATCCGGCGGACCCCACGCTGTAAATCTGCACGATGTGCGGATGATCGAGGCGAGCGGCCGCTTTCGCTTCCCGGCTGAACCGCGACACGATCGACGAGTGCGAGCGCAGGTCGTCCCGCAGCACCTTGACCGCCACGATGCGATCGAGGGACAGATCCAGCGCGCGGTACACAATGCCCATTCCCCCGCGGCCGATCTCCTCGAACAACTCAAAGTTGCCCAGGATATGGCGCGCAGGCGCGGTCCCTCCCATGTTACGCATCATTCAGGTTCTCCTCACAGTCAGGCCGACAGCGTGATCGCACGCGCTCTTCATAATGCTTTGTTCGCCTTTGCTGAAGAAGTCGGCGGTCCGATGGGAAGGCCCGAACGCACTGCCGCGATACGTTCCTTATGACCCTGTATCGGCGCAACGACGATCTGCGGTCCGCCGGCGTCGTCGCGAGCAACCGCCGCCCATGCGCCGTCGGCGGAAACGGCGGTATACGGACCAACCCCGCCGGGAAGGTCGGTCCACTGCAAGGGCGCGCTCGTGTCGGTCGCGTCGATCAAGAACAACTGATTTTCGCCTTTGCCGGACGGCATCGCGGCCACGAACCCGTTACCGTCCAAAAGCCACGCGTCATGCCCGACCGTTCCGGTTCCCAATCGGGCCACGACCGCCCCGTCCCGCGTGTCGAGTACGCACAAGGTGGGCGGCGACTCTGCGTTTGTTTGCATCGCAACGGCGATGCGCCGCCCGTCCGCGCTGATGGCATACGAATTGTCCAAATACCCGACGGCGAGAAGCGCGCCGTTGGGCGCATCCGATTCGGGCGCCACGATCCAAAGTTCGCGCTTGCCGCCCGAATCTTCGCGCATGTACGCGATACGGTCGCCGGCAGCCGTATACTGGAGGGTTTCCCCGACGATGCGTTTGCCCGGACCCGTCAGGACGGTCCCCGCCCTTTCCGCTATTCCCGACGAGATCGAATGCTCGGACAGATAGTTTGCGCCGCCCGCCCGCTCGACCAGCACGCAGACCGCGCGCGCGTCCGGACGCATCACGGCGTGGAACGGCGGCGACCACGGCGCGGTGAACGTGGGATCGCTGCGAGTCGGAAGGCTCAGCATCGGTTCGCGGCTCGGCGACGCTTCGTTCCAGCGCTGGGCCAGAAGTACGGACTCCATCTGAGTGCTCGGATGGTGGAGCAGCAGTGTGGCGGTTCTCGTCGGCCCCGCATGACGCAGCGATGAGGTCAGCGCTACCGGGGTTGGCATCTGAGCGGACGCTCCGACCGGCGGGAGGTCGTGGCCTGAGGGGGCAAAGATGCTGAAGCATCGGCGTTCATCGACGTCGAAACCGAACAAACCCGCGGAGCCCTGTGCCAGGGTTCCGCGCTTGCCGCGCGCATACGCTACCAGGGTATGGCCATCGCCGATCCAGCCCAGCCGCTCGACTTGAAACCCCGGGGCCGGCAAGGCGCCGACGATCACGCCGTTCGGCATGCTCTGCACGGAGAACTCGCGAAGCGCCGGGGGCGGATTCGCCGGACGCTCGGCACGGTCGCGCGATTGTGAAGCGATTACGCATGCCGACGCCAGCAACACGGCGCACGCGGCTATGGCCAAGCCCCAACGCCGCGCCTGCCCGCGCAGGCGCGGGGCGGACCCCACGCCGGGAATCGCGCCGTGCGGAGTGGTCTTGTCCTTGGGAGAGGGCGTGACAACGCGCAAAGGGGGGTCGCTCGCCTGCTCGCGGACATAATACGCGAGCGCCTCCGGAATTGCGGAGCGGCCGCCATCCTCGGACAACAGACGGTCTATGGTCTGGCGCACGTGTCGAGCGCTGGTCGGACGCCGCTGCGGTTCCTTCTCCAACAGGTGCGCCACCAGCCGAGCTACGTCATCAGGAGTGCCCGGCCTCACCTTAGTCAGCCGCGGCGCGGGATCGGATACGATTTGCTTGACTAGCGCGTGGGGCGATTCGGCCTGGAAGGGCAGTTGTCCCGCCATCATTTGATACATCACCACGCCAAGGGAATACAGATCGCTCGAATATGAAACCTCACCGCCCGCCAATTGCTCGGGCGACATGTAGTGCGGCGTGCCGACGACGCCGGTCGAATCCGAGCCGGCACGCTCGGCGGATTTCATCCGGGCTATGCCGAAGTCGGTTAGGCGCGCACGGCCCTGCCGATCAAGCAGGACATTGGCGGGTTTCACATCGCGATGTATGATTCCCGCTTCGTGCGCACAGCGCAGTGCGTCGGCGATCTGTCCGCCCACGTACAAAGCCGACTGCCAGGATATGTAGCCTTTGCGCCGAAGGAACCGGTCAAGCGGCTCGCCCGGCACGTACTCCATCGCAATGTACGGGGTGCCTGACGCGATGCCCGCCGAAAAGACGCGCACGATGTTGGGGTGTCGTAACGGCGCGGCGGCCTGCGCTTCGCGATGAAAACCGCGGACCATCGCACGGTTGCGCGCCGTACTGCCCAGCAGGACTTTGAGGGCTACCTGTCGGCCGAGGGCGATGTCTCTGGCAAGATACACGGTCCCGGTTGCGCCGCGTCCGATGAGCGATTGCACTTCATAACCGCCGAACTCGTCGCCGAGTAGAGAGGCCTGTGTGCCGGGGGCGGATACCATATGTGGTGGTTTCCCGGGTTTCTCTTGATTTGTATATCGGCTATTTGGGGTATCATGGGAAATTTAGCAAGAATTGGCAATTTTGTCAATAGTTTCGCCTGTGCTCGGAATGCAAAGGGCTAGCCCGGATTTTTCACACCCGCGGGCAATGAAGGATACAACTTCGTGCGGCAGATACCTTTATGCAGCGACAGGCAAAACGGGCTGTCGGTGTGAAAAATCCTCACCCGATTGACTTCCATGCTATCTCCTGAGCATATCTCACCGGTCGCTCCCGTCATCGGGAGCGACTGGTGAGAAATGCGGGCTAGATGCGAACTAAATACAAGTTAAATGACTGATAAACAATCACTTACGTGTGCGCCAACTCTGCGGGCCGATGCGGCTCAGAATCCGTCGAACGGTCGCCCGTAGCGACCCAAGGTGCGCGCGCTGTCAACCGTAAACGGAAAACGATCCGCCGGATACCTCAAGTAGTCGACATGTCCGTCGAGATACAACACGTTTCCCCCGCCTGGGGTGTGCGAGAAGTCGATCACCTTGGTCGTGGCATGGTCCCACATCAAGGGGATAGCGGAAGCGGCGACCGAGCCGCGCGTGGGG
>BTUX01000010.1:0-38813 GCA_045863315.1 Candidatus Hydrogenedentota bacterium
GCGACTGGTGAGAAATGCGGGCTAAGGCGATCCTGTAAACTGCGCCCATAAGCCGCTGTTGACATGAATCGGCCCATCCCGCGAATAGATAAGGCGAAGGTCAATCAGAGCGAGTTGAATACACCCCTTACCGTGCAGCGCCAAGTTGTCCACGCCACCAACAACCTGGTTTGCGCCAACATGCCACATCCCCCCTCCCCCCCCCCGCCATTGGGCCCGCGCCGCCACCCCCGGCGCGGGCCCCTCGATTGCCAGGAATGGAGCGCGCGCCGCGACTGTTCGAACTATGGATTGCTGTACACTGTCGCTTCGTTCGACAAGGTGGGCCATCAAGGTGAGGTACGCGCTCCGATTAGTGGTGACATCGGTTATGGCTGTCGGGGCGCAGGCAGCGGAATTGCAGCCGAATCACGCGGTTGACTCCGCGGGCGAGGAGAATGCAAACGTGGCGAGCGAAGGGCCTGCGGCCAATCGTACGAACCGGCTGATCCACGAGACCAGCCCCTACCTCCTTCAGCACGCGCGCAATCCAGTCGATTGGTATCCCTGGGGAGAAGAGGCCCTTCGGCGCGCGCGGGAAGAGGACAAACCGATATTCCTCTCGATTGGATACTCCGCATGCCACTGGTGCCACGTCATGGAGCACGAATCTTTCGAAAACGAGGAAATCGCCGCGATTCTCAACGAGCATTTCATCAGCATCAAGGTCGACCGCGAAGAACGGCCGGACCTCGACGAGATCTACATGACCGCCGTCCAAATTATGACCGGCAGCGGCGGCTGGCCGATGACGGTGTTCCTGCGGCCGGATCGCAAGCCGTTCTACGGTGGGACGTACTATCCCCCGGTGGACCGCATGGGCAGGCCGGGATTCAAGACCGTATTGAACTCGATCGCGCAGGCGTGGAAAGAACGGCGGGACGAGATCGACCGAAGCGCGGAACAACTCACGCAGTACGTGGTCCAAAGCGCGGCGCAGCGCGCGGGCGAACCGAACGATCTCGATTACCGGCTCATCGAGGCCGCGGTGGCCGAACTGAAGTCCACGTTCGACTCTCATTACGGAGGGTTCGGCGGCGCGCCGAAGTTTCCGTCAGGCCCCGCCATTGAACTGCTATTGCGCCACCACTTCAACACCGGCGACAACCAATCGCTCGAGATGGCGGCGTTCACACTTACGCGGATGTGGCAAGGCGGCATGTATGATCACCTCGGCGGGGGATTCCACCGGTACTCGGTCGATGCGAAATGGCTGGTGCCCCATTTCGAAAAGATGCTGTACGACAACGCCCAACTCTGCCAGGTGTATCTCGATGCCTACCAGGCGACCGGCGATTCTCTCTTCGCACGCGTTGCCCGCGAGATTCTCGATTATGAACTCCGGGACATGCAGGACGACCAAGGCGCCTTTCACTCGACCGAGGACGCGGACAGCGAGGAACAGGAAGGGAAGTTTTACGTCTGGACCCAGGCCGAGATCGATGCCGTCCTGGGAGACGAGGACGGCTACTTGTTCTGTCAGTTCTACAACGTGCGCCCGAACGGCAACTTCGATTCCCACGAACCGTATCACGAGGGGCAAAACATTCTGCACGTCACCCGCGCTCCGGACATCGTCGCAAAAGAATTTGGGATGGAAACCGATGAGTTCGAACGGAAGCTGGCGGAATGTCGCGCAAAGCTCCTCGAGGTGCGGAACAGGCGGGTACGCCCGGGATTGGACGACAAAATCCTTGCGTCCTGGAACGGACTGATCATCTCCGCGCTGGCCCGGGCCCACCAGGTGTTCGGCGAGGCCAAGTACCGTCATTCGGCCGAGCGCGCCGCCTCGTTTGTCATGAACGAAATGCAAAAGGACGGCGTTCTGCTGCGGACCCACCGCGGTGGCCAGAGCCGAGTGCCGGGGTATCTGGATGACTACGCGTTCCTGTGCGTTGCGTTCATCGACCTGTACGAGGCGACGTTCGACGAAAAGTGGCTTGACCAGGCCGACGCGCTGGCAAGCGCGATGATCGAGCGCTTTTGGGACGGCGAGGGCGGCGGGTTCTACTTCACGAGCGCGGATCACCGGGACCTACTCGTGCGCACAAAGCCGACCTACGACGGCGCGGAACCCTCGGGGAATTCCATGGCGGCGCTTGCGTTGCTGCGGCTCGGCGTACTCATCGGAAACAAGGGCTACGCCGACAAGGCGCATCAGGTATTAAGGCTCAACCAATCCAACCTTGCGAGCGCTCCCCGGGCCTATCTGAAAATGCTCTGTGCGGCCGACTTCGTCCTGAATCCGCCCAAGGAAATCGCGCTCGTCGGCAATCGGGGCAGCGACGGTATCCGCGCGTTCGTCAGTTCCTTGCACGAGCGGTTCGTACCCAATAAAGTGATAGTCATGGCCGATTCCTCGAACGGCGCAGCGCGACTGGCCGGGCGGATCCCCCTGTTGGCCGGAAAGACGCTGGTGCGCGATCTCCCCGCGGCATACGTGTGCCGGGACTACGCGTGTCAACAGCCCGCGACGACGGTAGAGGAATTTGTGAAAGCACTGGGGGTGGCCATAGGAGGCGCACAACAATGAAGGGCAACGCGATTTTACTTTGCGTTGTAACGACGGTCGCGCTGTTCGGCCCATGCGGTGGGGCTCTCGCGCAGGCGCAATTCCGCGCGAGCAAGGACGTGGTCGCCGTCACAACGGCCCTTGACCAGACCGGTGTTCAGCCTGGCGGCGCGATTCGCGCCGCAATAATCCTGGACATCGAGAAGGGCTGGCATGTCAACAGCAGCCAACCGCTCGAGAAATACCTGATTGCCACAAAAGTCGCGTTCGAGCCCGCGGATGGCATTGCCATCGATGAAATCCGTTATCCGAAGGGCGAGGTCATGACGTTCTCGTTCTCGAAGTCGCCGCTGTCGGTGTATGAGGGCAAAACGATTATCGGCGCGGTCATCCGCGTAAACGAGGGCGCGGTGCCCGGCGCAATTCCGCTAAAGGGCTCCGTTCAAGTCCAATCCTGCGACGACTCCACCTGTCTCATGCCGTCCCAGGTGCCGATCGAAATAACCATTCCAATTCTTGGCGCGGGCGAAACCTCCGAGCCGCAACACCCCGAAATCTTCGAGCAGGTCGCACGGAACACGGAAGTGGTGGCGATCGGACCCACGGGCGGCGGGGCCGGGCCCGAAGAAACCACAACCCCGGTCGACACCCCTTCCACAGACCGGGCGACCACGCTGGAACGCTTGGACCGATTCGACATTGCGGGGCAGGCCGGCGGATATCTGGCTTCAAATGAATTCATCTCGTGGGTTGACCGCGTCGAGCGCGGAGAGACCTCGCCGCAAACAACAGGGCCGCTCGAGCTGCTGCGCAGTGTATTCAGCGGCGGGTTCTCGTTGAAAGGCCTGGGGCTCCCGGTCGTGATCGCATTGACGCTGATCGGCGGCGTCGCCTTGAACCTCACGCCCTGTGTGCTTCCCCTTATTCCCATCAACCTGGCAATCATCGGGGCGGGCGCAAAGGCAGGGTCGCGATCGCGCGGATTTCTCCGGGGCGGGCTCTACGGGGCGGGCATGGCCTTCGTCTACGGGCTGCTCGGCGTGGTAACGGTGCTTGGCGCGGCCAGCTTCGGCGCGATCAACTCGCAGTGGTGGTTTAACGCCTCCATAGCGGTTGTGTTCGTCATCCTGGCCTTGGCCATGTTCGACGTGATTCTCATCGACTTCTCGAAGTATCAGAGCAAGTTGGGCATCAAGAAAGGAACTGGTAACGCACTGTTCCCCTTCATCATGGGGTGCGTCAACGCGCTGCTGGCGGGGGCCTGCGTCGCGCCGGTGGTGATTGCCGTGATCCTGTACTCGCAGGACGCCTACGTCAACGGATCAACCGCCGCGCTGGCATTGCCGTTCCTGCTTGGAGTGGGCATGGCGCTGCCGTGGCCATTTGCCGGCGGCGGCATGGCGTTGCTGCCCAAGCCCGGCGTGTGGATGGTGCGCGTCAAGCAGGCCTTCGGCGTATTCATTCTGGGGTTCGCCCTCTACTACGGATATCAAGGCTACGAACAGTTCAGCGCGCGGTACCTTGTGGATCGCAGCGCCGTCCTCGCGAGCGTCGAGCATCAGAGCGCGGAGGGCTGGCTCACCTCGCTCGACGACGCGCTCGCCGTCGCCGAACGCGAAAACAAGCCGGTGTTGATCGATTTCTGGGCGACGTGGTGCAAGAACTGCCTGGTGATGAACGAAACAACGTTCAAAGATCCCGCGGTCCTCGCGCGGCTCGAAAATTATGTGAAAGTGAAGTACCAGGCCGAAACACCCGACGCGCCGCCTGCGAAAGACGTGCTGGCGCGATTCGACGAGTACGTCGGCCTGCCCTTATACGCGGTGCTCGAGCCGAAAACGAATTGAGGCGGATTGATCCGTTGCCGCGTGTCGCACGGAGTGCGAGTGGCCGCTAATCGGCCCCGTGTCCCGCCTTCCAATCTTCCGCAAGTCGGCGTGCCTCCGCGATCTGCTCCGGAGTCATCTCCTTGTTCATCGATTCGATCATATCCGCCGCCCCTTCGATTCCGCCGTCCGCGGACAGTATGCACCACATGTATGCGCGGACCGGATCCGGGTCGAGTCCTCGACCCTTGTAATACATCCACGCCAGTCCGGCCTGTCCCTCCGCCAACCCCTGCTCGGCCGCCAACCCATACCATTTGCGCGCTTCTTCGAGATCCTGTTGCACTCCGCGGCCCGAGTAGTATGCGTGCCCGAGCATGAATTGGCCTTCCGCCACCCCCTGCTCCGCCGCCTTACGGTACCACTTCGCGGCTTCCGCCAGGTCTTGCTCGACGCCCCTGCCTTCCGCATGGATGCCCGCAAGACTCATTTGCGCTTGCGCGTGACCCTGCTCGGCGGCGCGTCGAAACCATTCGACGACGGCGGCCGGGTCTTTTGGAACACCCAGCGGGACGGCGTACATTTCGCCCAGCGCAAACTGCGCGTCCGCGAGCCCCTGCTCGGCGGCCTTCCGATACCACGCGGCGGCTTCGGCGAAATCCTGCCCGACGCCTTCGCCCCGGTAATACAAAGTTCCCAGCTCGTACTGTGCGTCGGCGTCGCCGCCATCGGCCTTGCTTCGCAGCAATCGGCGCTCGAGCTCGTCCGCGGTCACCTCCGCAATGACGCCGACGACCCCGTTGGGCGAAAGTTTACGCACACGCGGGAGCCAATCCCGCGCTCGCTCAGCCGGGATGTACTTGTACTCGAGCACGTAGATGGAATCGCCGACTACGGCGACGCCGGTCGGGGCCCACGAATCGGTCGATCGCAACGCCACGGAAACCGCTCCGTCCGGCGTAATCTTCAATAGCGCGCTGCACCCCGCCGCCGCCACGTAGACGCTGCCGTCGTCCGCCACGTCGATCCCGCGCAGCACGGGCCCACCGCGGTCGTCCGTAATAGCCGAGGGTCGCTCGCAATCGGGAACGACAATGTCACCCGCGACGAGCGACACCGAACCGTCCGGCCCGATCCGTCTTACCGACTGCTTCTCGGTGTAGTAGAGCGCGCCGTCGCGTCCGGCGGCCAAACCGTGAATCCACTTCGCCTGTACCGGCTTTCCCTCGTAGTCGATTTCCGTTGCGACCGGCAATGTAGCAAACACCGTGCGTGGGCCGGATGGAGTCGTACGCATGATTTGGACAGGACCGTCCCCAACGGCCTCTGGGTAATAGAGGGCGCCGTCCGGCGCGATCGTCACGGGGAAACTGCTGGCATGAAGCAGGGCGGGATCGGATCCGACGACTTCAATTTCGCCGTCGGGAAACCGCGGCCAGTTGTACTTTGCGAAGCTGCGGTCGCGGTCGAGTATCAAGAAATGATACGCAGGCCCTTCACGATAGCCGAGGGCCCCATCGGCCCCGACCATCCATGTCCCGACCTGCGCATGGACGAAATACACCCGGCCCTGGCCATCGACGACAATCCCGGATCCGGGATGCGCAAGGAGGGGCAGGGCCATCAGCGACGTTACGAGGAGCGCCGTGAAAGGCCGCACTCGGCAAACGATCTTGGCAAGCATAGGGCAGGCTTCCTTTGGTTCTACCACGCCGTATCTCGTGTGTTGAGCCGGGTATCCGCTGCGAACGAGAAAACGGTTGCCGCCGCCGTCCCACGGTGGCGCCGTCGTGTTTCCAACTCTGTCCCTGCATGCTCAGTCAATAGGTAACGAAGAAGCGCGCCCTATATCCCGTCTCCGCTGAACGTGTCGATCCGATGGTCCATATCAAGCGCGGGTTGCTCGACGCGCGCGCCCTTGACGACTTTCGCCGGAACTCCGACCGCCGTGCAGTGGGGCGGGATGGGGTCGAGCACGAGGCTGCCCGCGCCGATTTTGGCGCCTTCCCCGATCTCGATGTTTCCGAGGATGGTCGTGGCCGCACCGATCAATACGCCTTTGCGGACCTTCGGGTGCCGGTCGCCGGTTTCCTTGCCCGTTCCGCCCAGCGTGACGCCGTGCAGCATCGACACGTTGTCCTCGACCACGGCGGTCTCGCCGATGACGACGCCGGTGGCATGGTCGATCAGAATGCCGCGGCCGATTCGGGCGGCCGGATGGATGTCCACGCCGAATACCTGCGAAATGCGGCTCTGCAGAAAAAGGGCAAGCGACTTGCGGTTGTGGTTCCAGAAGTAGTGCGCGGCCCGGTACGCCTGGAGCGCGTGAAAGCCCTTGAAATACAACAGTGGAACGCAATAACCCGGGCATGCGGGGTCGCGCGTCTTCACCGCCAGGATATCGGCGCGGACCGATTCTCCGATCGATGGATCGCCATGGAACGCCTCCTCGAGCACGTCGCGCATGGCGATCGCGGGAATCGTGGTGCTTTCGAGCTTGGACGCAAGATGAAACGTCATCACGTCCTCGAGGGATTTGTGATTCAGCACGACGCTGTACAGGAAATTCGTCAGAAGCGGTTCCGCTTTCGCGTCTTTCTCGACTTCCTTTCGAATCGTCTGCCACAACGTATCGCCGTCATTTTGGACCATGGCTTGCTCCACGGGCGGCGCAATGCGCCCTCTGCGGTCATTGCCGCGTGTAGAATTCTTCCAGGTTATAGTAGCTGTATGCGTCGCGATCGATAATCTCGCCGCCTTCGCCTAGGTCGAGCCGCCTTTGCATCTGCAGCTCGCGCACGATTGGGTTCCCGTTCGACGTGTCGTCGTGCAAGACCAGCGTCTTGCCTTCCACCCGCCAATTGCCCTCGTTCGTACTGTCGCCCTGGCGCAACACGTAACGACCGTCCCGGCGCAGCGAAAGCGTGCGGGGCTTGTCCGCCAGGCGCTCACGCACCTCGGCCAGCGTGTAGCCGCGCTCCGTGGATTCCGTCTTGCCCGGCACCAGCCGCACGTCGGAGCGGTACTCTCCCGCAAAGCGCGAACTGCAGCCCGCGACAAGCACAACTGTTAGCAACGGCGACAGTATCCGTTTAACTCGCATCGTGAGACTCCCGGTGGTTGCGCGCCGTCGCGCCATACGACGCGGCCCGTCGTTCCGGGCGCGTACCCATACCAACATTGTACGTAACGCCGTGAATTCCAGACGAAGACGAGAAGCGGCCCGTGGCGTCAGGCCTCCGCCCCGACCTCCCAACGGCGCAACCCGGTACGCGACAGATACGTCGGAATCACCTGAAACCGAGTGTTGACCGTAGAAAGACCCGTGATGAATGCGCGCTTCTTTTCGCCTTCCGGCCCGAACAGAATAGTCAGCGATCCGCCGTCGCCCCCTGCGCCGTTCACCTTCCACCCGACTGCGCCATGCGTTCTCGCCAGTTCGATCACCGCCTTCGCTCCGTCGGAAACGAGCGCGGGGTGCAAAGCGGCCTGTGCCTCGGTGTTCGCGATCATGGCGCGACCCAAGGCCTCGAAATCGCCGATCGACATCGCGTCCTTGCCGGCGTATGCGGCCTGACGCAAGGGTTCGAGCGCCGATTTGTCCGCATCCTCGCTGTCCAGGCGGGCGATCACTTGCTTGTGCACATCACTCGAGGAATGCGACTGTCCGAGGAATACGAGGGCCAACCGCCGCTCCAATTCCCACCATATCGAATTCGGCACTTGAATCTGCGAGACCGATGCGTGGGGATAGGTGAACATCTCGATGAAGCAAACGCCGCCGTACGCGGAACACAACTGGTCCTGAATGCCGCACTGGAGGCCCAGCTTCTCCGTTTCGACGCGATGCGCCAGCGCGGCGATCTCGTGCGGCGTGCGCCGGCCCGGCGTCAGCATGTCGAGCGCGCCCAGCAGGGCAACCGTCACCGCCGCGGAGGTGCCCGTCGATGCGCCCGCCGGCGCCGCCGAATAGAGATTGATCTCGAAGGTAAGCGCTCTCGGCAGTCCCATAATGTCGATGGACGCCTCGATGAGCGGATGCTTGTCGTACTCGATCTTCCCGGGATCGATGGTGTACCGGTCGCCGTAGTTCTCGACGTTGACGGTGATGCGTTTATCACCGCCCTCGCGCACGTAGATTTGCACTTCGGCATAGGGGTACACGCCGATGTTGAAGACCGCCCCGCGTTCGGCGAACCATGTGTCCGTCCACCCGCCAAGGTCACACACGCGGATCGGCGCCATCGCGTTGATAACGCGGACGCGGTGTTGCTTTTCGGTATTCGAACTCTCAAGCCGCATGTTTCGGATTATTCGCGACGAGGCCCCTCACCAAATCAGCCATTCAATGCCTTGCGCCGTTGCGCGAAACTTCCGTGCGCGAATGCTCGAGCCTTCGCCCTCTTCGTAGTACACGATCAAAATGGTACCGTCGTTCAAGGTCACCATGCTGGGGTACGCGCCTCCGACCGTGTCCACGACGACGTTGGGGCTCCACGTCGCGCATTCGTCGGTGGAAAAGTGCAGGCTGGTGTGCGGTATCCGGTGTGCGCAGAGAATGATTCCTTCGGGTGCTCGGTGAAGATAGGGGCAGTGTCCGGGAAATCCCATCGGTTCCGACACGGACCACGTCAATCCACCGTCCACGGACTTCGAAAACCGCATGCTCTCCGAGGCTTGGCGTTGCGCTGCATACAGGGTGCCGTCCTTGAGCGTGATCACATCGGTCTCGGCATCCAGCTTGATCCCGCCGTTTGGTATATCGATTGGCGGCGACCAAGTCGCGCCCTTGTCCGTCGAAATGGTCACGGCGCCCCATGCGTCCCCCCCGTTCTCCTGATACAGACCCAGTATCAGTCGCCCGTCCGCGAGTTCCCGGATCGGCGCGCTGCAGTAGTACGGACTGATGCAGCGAGGAGCAGACCACGTCTTGCCGCCGTCGCTCGACTCCACCAGCCACGATCCGATCCCGCGATAACCGCCGTCCTTCTTCGCGCGCAGTGCAAAAAAGTTGCACAGGATACGCCCGTCGCTCAACTGAACAATCGACGGATCCCGATCGTCATCGGGCCCGTCAAACACGACCTGCGCGGGGGTCCACGTCCTCCCCTCGTCAGACGAATAACATGCGCTGATCCGCCCGCCTTTGGGGAGCGACTCGTTCGGCAGCGCCACGTGGCCGTATCCCGCGTAGAACACGCACATCAATCGCCCGTCCTTCAGGCGGCACACGTCCGGAAACGCCTCGTAGGCGCCCGCCCCCGCATCGCGGCAGACATAGACGAATTCCCTGTCGGCGATAAGGGGCGGTGGCGGTTCGGGCGTCGGTTCCTGTGTCAATGCGGGCACAACGCAAATCCAGCCGATCACTTGAATCACGCAGAAAGCAAAACCTTGTCGCATGACGTTTCCCATCAGTATTCGCGGCGCACCCTGCTGAGTCGTCGCGAGATGCTACATCACACTGCCGCATCCTTGCCAATACGCGGATACGGAGACCGTCTGAGCAAGGCGCACCTCGTTCTCGGTCTTTCCTGGATCCGCAGCCCCTGTCCGGTCTGTCGTCAAGTGTACAAGGTCCATCTGCTGGGATCGACACCCCATACGTCAAGATGCGCAGATGTCGCGACCGACGTATGTCCTTATGTCAACGATTGTTGGGCAGCAGACACCCGGGACGACGCCCAAGCATGCCGCGGCCCCGTCCGGGGACAGCGGAGACCCCACGTCGAATGAGCGCTGGACAATTATTGACAGCATAAATTATAGTGATAACTTATGAAGGCGGATGCGGGGCCGTCTCTCGTTGGCTGCCGGGCGTTCTTGGGACACGCCCTACATTAAGGAGGTCGTATGCGATCACTTCATCTCTTGACGGTTCTCGTGCTCGCCGTGACGGTCCCGGCCGCGTCCGCTTTTGCCGGAACGTGCAAGACTTGCCGGATCGGAGGGAACAAGGCCGCCGCGTGCTGTTCGCGCTGCGCAAACTGCGATGACGCGCCAACGCAGTGGGCCGACCCTGCGAGCGTGCACTGGGCCCACAAAGGCGTCTCGTTCGGCAACTACCTGAAATTCGCCAAAGCCGAGTTTCCCGCCGCGCCTGTTGAAGGACCCAGGGAGCTTTCGGTCTACTTTGATTTCGACAAGTCGGCCCTTCGCCCCGAAGCCGTGGAGACCTGCCGCCATGCCGTAGAGTTTCTCCGACAGCATCCGGAAGCCCGGGTTTCCGTCATCGGGAACTGCTGCGACATCGGGACCGAGGAATACAACATGGCGCTCGGCCAACGCCGCGCGGACGCGGTCAAACGCTTTCTTGTCGAAAGCGGAATCGACGCAGGCCGGATTACCACGATAAGCCGGGGGGAAGGACAGCCGCGTTACCCGCGGAGCCAGCGGGAACTGAACCGGCGCGGCGATATCGATTTCGCCGGCGTTCAGATTCGAATCGACTGAGTCGTCACAACCGAATCCGGGTCCTTGCCGATGGCGCCTCCGTGCGAGCGGAGGCGCCATCGCACTTGTTGCAGGACCGTTTCACCACCCACTCTCACCGCCTCAACAACGGTATGCGTTGCGCATTCCGGATGATTTTGGCTTCGCTCCAAGGTATTCTCTCCCCTTTCGCTGTTGTGTTTGCGCGTGGACAAGGGAACACCATGGATCCTTCGATACGAAACACGAGCCGTACGCCGCGGACCCTGCTGAGCCGTGCCCGACTTTATATCCTCCCGCTGCTATGCGTCGGCGCCGTGACCCTGCACGCGCAGGGTTCGGTCGCCGAAGAGGCGTCGCCCGCCAAGACACAGAGCGTGTTCTATTCCAGCGGCCTGATTCAGCGGGCGCGCGACAACGCTGAGAAACACGACTGGGCCCGCGCCATTCGCGACGCCGCGGTCGAGCGTGCCGCGCCGTGGAAGGCCATGAGCGAAGATGAACTCTGGGACCTGATGTTCGGCCCCAACATCCCGCGCACGTGGCACGTGTGGTCGGACGGCTATTGCCCTGCGTGCACAGAGGCCGTGCGCATGTACGCGTGGGAAATTGACGTGTGGAACCATCCGTGGAAGGTGCGGTGCCCACACTGCGGGGAATTGTTTCCAAAGAACGACTTCGATGCATTTCATCGATCGGGTTACGACGAGCACGGGGTGTTTCAGCCGGACCGCGCCGACAGGTCCTTGTTGTTCAACACGGACCACCCCGATCCAAACGATCCCCTTCATCTGTTCGGCGTCGATGATGGCGAGGGCTACGTGGCGGACGGGCACCGCTGGCGCTTCATCGGCTGGTACGTCATCTTCGGCCATTGGAAGCGCCTTATTGTGGATGGCGTCGTCAACCTGAGCGCCGCCTACGTGGTAACGGGTGACACCGAGTACGCGTACAAAGCGGCGATCCTGCTGGACCGCGTCGCGGACTTGTATCCGACCTTCGACTTTCACACGCAGGGCGGGTGGGTTTACGAGATTACGACCGGTACGCGCGGTAAAGTCTCGACGTGGCACGACGCGTGCGCCGAAGACATCCAACTCATCCTCGCTTACGACCGGATATTCAACGGCGCGAAATCGCGCGATTCCGATCTCGTTGCGTTTCTGTCGCGGAAGGCCGTCGAGTTCAAACTCGACAATCCCAAGCAGACGTGGACGGACATCCAGCGCAACATCGAGGATCGCGCCTTCCGCGACACCCTGGCGCACCGGTTCCGGGTCGAGTCGAATTATCCCCGCACCGACATGCTGTTCCTGCTGATTCACACCGTACTCGGCTGGCCGGACAATCGCGAGGAGGTGATGCGGCAACTCGACGCGATCCTGGAACGATCAACCGCGGTGGACGGGTTGAGCGGCGAGAAAGGGCTGGGCGGATATTCTTCCATCGCGCCGAGCGCGGTTGCCGAAATCCTCTCGCAAATGATGCTGCTCGAGCCGGATTTTCTCGCGCGGGTGTATGCGCAGCGCCCTCGAATTCACGACGCATGCCGCTTCACCATCGACACATGGTGCATGGAGGAGTGGTATCCGCGCGTCGGCGACACGGGGGCATTCGGAAGGAAGTTTGGGGAGTACGTCGGCCTGAACTATGTCGAGAGCACGGGCGCCGAACCGTCAGTGTATTCGTATTTGTGGTCGCTGTACGAAATCACCAAAGACCCCGCGCTGGTGCAAGTGATGTACCTGCAAAACGGGTCGAACGTAGACGGGCTTCCGCACGACATCTTCGCAGACGATCCCGCTTCGTTGCAGGCCGCCGTTCAACAAGTCATCGATGCGGAAGGCCCATTGCCGAAACTGGACAGCGTCAACAAACCGGAGTGGCGGCTCGCGGTGTTGCGATCAGGCGAAGGCGAACACCGCCGCGCCTTATGGATGGACTACGATTCGGGCGGCGGTCACGGCCACTGGGACGGCATGAATATCGGGCTGTTCGCCAAGGGCCTCGATCTGGTTCCCGACTTCGGGTACCCCCCGGTAGGCTACGGCGGCTGGGGCGCGTCATGGGCAACATGGTACAGCCGCACCGCCGCACACGCGACCGTCACCGTGGACAAATCGAACCAACACGCCGCAGGCGGTACAACCACCCTCTGGGCGGACGGGAAACGGTTTCACGCCATGCGCGCGTCGTGTCCGGAAATGGTCCGCGGCGAACGGTATGAGCGCACCATCGCGCTGGTTGATATGGACGCAACGGACTTCTACGTTATCGACTGCCTTCGAGTGAAAGGCGGCAGCGATCACGCCTACGGATTCAGTTCGTTCTTCGGCACCGTCCAAACATCGGGTCTCAATTTGGTCAATTCCGCGCCGTACCTCAAACTGGAACAACTCCGCGCGTTTCGCAGCGACGAGGCGCCGCAATCGCCGTGGGGCGTCACATGGACGCTCGACGATCGGTACGACTACCTTCCCGACGACAAACAGATTCACCTTGCCTTCACAAACCTGACCCATAACGCCCGCGCGATTCTTTGTGACGCCTGGGTTGACACCGCAATCTACGGCGAGGACTCCCAATGGATTCCCCGGCTCATCGTGCAACGGTTCTCGGACAACGCGCCGCTCGAGTCCACGTTCGTCGCCGTCATCGAACCGTTTGAACGCGCCTCGAAGATCGAGTCGGTCTCGCGCCTGTCGCTGAAGGGACCCGATGGCGCCGAGTTGCCCGATTCGTATGTAGCAGTCCAAGTCGACAAGGCGGACGGGAAAAAGGACCTCGCGCTCTTCAACGATCCCGCCGGCGAAGCCGAGCTAATTCTTGATTCCCCGGTGATACGGTACCGAGGAGACGCGGCGCTTCTGACGCTCGGACCCGAGGGTCCCGAACGCGCCGCGCTGTGCCATCCCGAACAGATGACGGTCGGGGATCTCGATCTTGTTTTTGCAAACCGGCCCGAGTTCGTGGAATGGTTCGTGGACGGGCAACAGGTGCGCCTGGAATCCGGTGCGGTAGATTCGGTGGTGTCCTGCACGCGCAACGGCACCGCCCTGTCCGTCTCACGCTGAGACCTGGCGCAGCTCGAGGAGATCGAAAATGGCGGAGTCCGCAGAAGGCAAAGTTTGCGCGATCGCAGTCCGCACGGAGAAACTGGGGCCTATGCGCGAAATTGGCCGCGCGTCGGTCGTCCTCGGCGGCGGCGTCGAGGGGGACATCGAAGTGAAGCCCCGCCGGGGCGTCACGCTCATTGCGAAGGAACAGTGGGAGCGGGCGATGCGGGAGCTGAACGCGGACCTGCCGTGGCATACGCGCCGGGCAAACATCCTGGTCGAGGGCCTTGACCTGTCTACGCTGATCGGCCGCACCGTCCGCATGGGCACCGCCGAGGTGTTGGTACATGGCGAAACCAAGCCCTGCGCGCTGATGGACGCGCTGCACGAGGGGTTGAAAGATGCGCTCACACCCGACATGCGCGCCGGCGTCCATGCCGAAGTAATCTTCGCCGGCGAGTTCGCCGTGGGGGATGTGATCACGGTAATCGAGTAAGTCCGCCCAGCAACCTTAGCCGCCCATACACCGATTCACAGCAATCGTAATTGTGCCTGTATTCGTACTCGTAATGGATCTTCGAATCCTTAATTGACGTCAAGCGAGACTCCATCTTCAGTCGTTCCAATCGAACTTAATCCGCAACGCCTCCAGCATCAAGAATGTGTCCGTATACCGTACTCCAAATTCCTTGCAGACGTTTGGAATTGGTATCCGGATCTTCACGTCCGGACGAAGTTGCTCTTGCGTCACGATAACCATGTTATTCGTCCACGCATATGCCACAAGCCAGCCATCGGCGGACGCTGCAAAATCAGCCTTGGCCGGATCGGTGAACTGGGGATTTCGCTGCGACCAGATGATGATTTTGCGGTACTTTGCTCGTACTTCGTCGACTTGCGTACTGCAAAAGTACTCGGCCGGAACTTCATCCTTTACCCAATCGGCGAGTTCGTCGTTCAGACGTAGCAACTCTTGCCTGACGTAATCGATACTGCAAAGGTGCCCTGGTTTATGATGTCCGAGCAAGCTCGCCCAAAAGCCGGGACAAATAGGGAACGCGTAGTAACTGTTTTTTGCCTGAATGAACACGTTGGCGTCCAACAAATAAGTGGTTGCCATCGCTAAAGCGTGCCAAAGCCCAGATACTTGGCATATCTAGCAAACGTCGCCCCGTGAAGTCCGGTCAACCGATACGCGTCCCGGTACAGCAGGCGCCCTTCCTTAGTGGCGCGCATCACTTCGGTCGCAAATCGCGCTCCGATGCGGGTGTTTTGGTTCTTATAGAAATCGCCGCCACCCGCGTCCTTTCTCCTTGACCCTTGGTGTCGCGCCCGGTGTTCCTCGTAGAAATCGAAGAACGAGTCCCGCGTGATCAGCCGTAGGTCTAAAGCCCGGCGCGCTCCGACAATCGGGCTAACCTTGAAGCAACGCGCCACAGCGGCGAACGGATTTTCCGTTCGGCGAGCAGTCGGCCAAAATTCGCGAAGCTCGCGCTGCGGCACTAGAAACTCAGCGGCGGCCGTGTTGCAGAAAACCTCAATTTCGTTGTAAATGGGCATGAGCCTCTCGAAACCGGACAGCGCTCCCTGGCCCAGCCAAATATGGGCAAGCTCATGCGCCAACGTAAACATCTTCGCCGATTCCCAATCCGCGCCATTGACGAAAATTAGTGGAGCATAGCGATCGCTCAAGGCGAATCCCCGAAACTCGCCAACATCCAGTTTTCGATGCGTGTTGTTTCCAACGATTCCATTGATGACGGCCATGACACCAATACTCTCGATCGCACGCCGCAACTCTGTGACTGCCTGCTTCCAAGTCCGTACTTCCCGCGCCCAACCGCCGTCAAGCCCAAGCATCGCCCGCATCTCTTGCCCGATGGCCTCTGGAACGTCCTTCAATGTTCCGGAGCCCACAAATCCGAGAGGTTCCGCTTCTTGCTCAATCAAGGTATCGCGCAGCCATTCTTGGCGCTGCTGCATTAAATGAATCGTGTCCAGAAGGTCGCCACTTGGCTGGCGCACCACCGAATCGGAGACGGTGCGATAGTCCGGGATGGGCAAGGGTTCGACAGGAGGCTCCGGGAGAAAAAAATAGCCAAGCGGCGCGGAGGTCGCGATGGCAAAGTCTTGAAGTTGGCCCATGGTCGGGCTTCGCGCACCCGAAAGCCAGTCCGCGAGTTTTGGGAAGCGCGGCTCGAGTTGTCCCACAGTTTTGCGGGATCGGGACAATGCCCATTCCAAGAGCCTTGGTTGTACAACAACACGATTCATGGCTTCTAAGCAGTGTCCAGTGTCCTCCTCCCGAACCCCATACTACCACGCGTGCGCGATGCGTAGCCATTGGTAGCGCGTCCTACTTGATGACGAATTCTCCGCCCAGTAATGTGTGGCTTTCTCATTGTTTCAAACACGCGAGGAAATCACGCCGTGCACAACGAATCCATTGCCGCGCTTCGCGAGCGTCTTGGCGCGGTGGCCGATGTCAATGCCGCCATTGCCCTGCTGCAATGGGACCAGGAAGTCTACATGCCGCCGAAGGGCGCCGAGGCTCGCGGCAAACAGTTGGCTACGTTGTCCGCCATGGCGCACCGCTTGTTTACCGACCCGGAGGTGGGCGGCCTGATTGACGCGTGCGCAGCGTCGACCAACGGGCTCAGCTATGCCGACGCACGACTGGTCGACGTGGCGCGTTACGATTACGAGCGCGCGACAAAACTGCCGGAATCGTTCGTGCGCGAGTTCGCCGAAGCGTGCAGCGCGGCATTCGAAAGGTGGGTGAAAGCGCGCCAGGATTCGGATTTCGCGCAGTTCAAGCCGCACCTTGCGAAACTGGTCGAACTGGCGCGTCGCAAAGCCGACTACCTCGGCTATGAAGGCTCGCCGTACAACGCGCTGCTCGAGGAATTCGAACGCGGCATGACCGCCGAGCGACTCAAAGTCATCTTCAGCGAACTCGCGGCCAAACAAAGCGCGCTCGTCGAGCGCATCCTCGCATCGCCCATCCAGCCCGACACCTCGTGGATGGAAGGCGAATGGGACGTGCAGGCGCAGTGGGACTTCGGCATGCGCGTGTTGCGCGATCTCGGCTACGACCTCGAAGCGGGCCGCCAGGACAAATCGGTCCATCCCTTCTCGACGATCTTCGCGATTGACGACGTCCGCATCACGACGCGTTTCGATTCGAGCGAACCGTTCTCGTCGCTGACCGGCACGATTCACGAGTGCGGGCACGCCCTTTACATGCAGGGGCACGATCGAGAAGACGCGCGCACCCCACTCGCGGACGGCGCCTCGCTCGGCATGCACGAGTCGCAGTCGCGGATGTGGGAAAACATCATCGGGCGCAGCCTGCCGTTCTGGAAGCACTACACGCCGATCATAAAGCGATACCACAAGCGCCGCATGAGCAGGGTGACGCCGGAACAAATCTATGCCGCGCTCAATCGCGTGCGCCCCTCGCTCATCCGCGTCGAGGCGGATGAGTGCACCTACAACCTGCACATTATCATTCGGTTCGAGATCGAGGTGGGGCTGATCGAGGGCTCAATCGGCGTGGACGACGTGCCCGAGGCCTGGAACGCCAAGGTCAAACAATACCTCGGACTCGACGTGCCGGACGACGCACACGGCTGCCTCCAGGACATCCACTGGTCGCACGGCGCCTTCGGCTACTTCCCCACCTACGCCCTCGGCAATCTCTACGCGGCGCAAATGTTCGAAGTCATCGAGAAACAACTTCCGACTCTGTGGAGAGACGTGGGGAAAGGGAATTTCAAGCCTTTGCTCGATTGGCTGCGCCAAAATGTTCACCGCCACGGCCGCCGCAAACTCGCAACCGAGCTCATCCGCGACATTACGGGAACCGATCCGTCGTCCGAAGCCTTCCTGCGCTACCTCGAGACGAAATACCGGAGTTTGTACGGGGTGTAAGTCGCACCCCGATGGATTACCGCCCGCGCCGCCTGGGAACCCCGTCGTTCCTACAGGGTCCTCTGAAGCGCCACGACCACGCCCTGGATCTGCACCATCCGTGCGGGGTACAGCATCGGTTGCATGCTTTGGTTGGCCGGGCGCAGCTCCACCATATCCCCGTGTCGATAGAAGCGCTTCACGGTGGCCTCGTCGTCGACCAGCGCCACCACGATGTCCCCGGTCTTGGGGCGTAACTCGGGGTTCACCACGATCACGTCCCCGTCCAGAATGCCGTCGTCGATCATGCTGTCGCCTTGGACTTTCAGGCAGAACGACCCCGGCCGCACCTGCGAGGAACTCACCGGCACGTACCGCTCGACGTTTTCCTCCGCCAGAATCGGCTGGCCCGCCGCAATCCGGCCCAGCAACGGAATCATGCCGATTTCGCTCTGGTAGAGACCCGCGGCCGCCTGATCGGTCACGTGAATGGATCGGGCTTTCGACGTGCGCTCGATGTAGCCCTTTCGCTCAAGGGCCAACAGGTGGTCGTTCACGCCGTTCGTGGACGAAATATTGAACTTCGCCCCGATCTCGGCGATGGTCGGCGGCATCCCATTGTCCTTGATGCACTTAATGATGAACTGCAATATGGCTTCCTGCCGTTTTGTCAAGCCCTTCGCCATATGCCCTCCAACAATCTGAATTCTTTTTCAGATATATTCAACCACGTTTGACGCCGTCTGTCAAGACAAAAAATCAATACAACCCATCCCATACAGCAAAACGGGCGCACAGGCTCGCGTCCTGTACGCCCGTTGCATGTCCTCGATTTCAGACTGTGCTACAGACTCCAGCCGCTCCGGTACGGCTCCGTCACGAGGTTGTTCGCTTCGGGTACGTTCGTCACCCGCATGTTCTGCGCATCCCACTGAATCATATGGCCGGTGCGGAGAGCGAGATTGCCGAGAAGGATTATTTCCGTGAACGGGGCGGCATAATCGAAATTCGAGCACGACACGTACCCGCCGCCTTTGCACGCCTTCAGCCAATCCAAGTGCGATCCTTCATCGCCCTTCTCGATGCGCGGAATCGACGGGCTCGGTTTCTGATACCCCGCGAAATCCGCCTCGGGCAGCAGCCGCGGCCGTTGCCCGTAGGTGCCGCAGGTCAGATACCCCTTACTGCCGATGAACAAGGTCCCGCACTGCCCCTTTTCGCTTCCCAACTCGTAGTCGGCAGGGATCGCACTCGGACGCGGCGGGGGATTGTTGCCGTCGCGACCGTCGTACCAATAGAGCGTGCATTCCGGGAACTTGCCGCGTCGGGGGAACTGATACTTCAAGATTGATTTGTCCGGACCCGTCTGGGAGTTGCAGCCTTCCTGCATGACCACCTCGACACTCGAGGGGATGCCCAGTTCAAGGGCCCAGTTTGCGGGGTCCATGATGTGGCACGCCATGTCGCCCAACGCGCCGCAGCCGAAGTCCCACCAGCCGCGCCAATTGAACGGGCAATAGCCCTTGTTGTAGTCGCGGAACGGCGCGCCACCCAGCCACAGGTCCCAGTCCAGGTAGTCCGGCACGGGTTCCGCCGGCAGCGGGTTCGGAATCGCCTGCGGCCAAATCGGACGGTTTGTCCACGTATAGACTTCGCGCACTTCGCCGATCGCGCCCGCCGCGATCAACTCGCAGACTTCGCGCACGCCGTCCCCGCAATGACCCTGGTTGCCCATCTGCGTGGCGACCTTGTATTCCCGGCCCGCTTTTTGCAGTGCGCGGGCTTCGCCAATCGTTCGCGTCAAGGGCTTCTGCACATAGACGTGTTTACCCATCTTGATCGCGTGCATCGCGATCATCGCGTGCATGTGGTCCGGTGTCGAGATCGTGACGGCGTCGATCTCTTTGTGCTTGTCCAACATCTTTCGGTAGTCTTGGTACTTCGGCACGTTCGGATGGCGATCAAACTGGGCCCGCCCCCGGTTCAGGTCCGCGTCGCACAACGCGATCAGGTTCACCCCCGCGTCCAGACACGCCTGAATGTCGCTGGCTCCCTTTCCCCCGCAACCGATTCCCGCAAAGTTAATCACTTCGTTCGGCGACTTCGTGCTGATCTGTGCGGGGGCCTTGCCCCCTTTCGTGGTGGCGCATCCGGCCGCGACCGCCGCGGCCGAACCCGCCAGAAATGCCCGGCGAGAAATCCTCTTCGTATTCATGCATTCACCCCTCTGTACGTAATGGCGTAAGACGCTATGCAACCCAATTCCCCGACTCGGACCCGTCCCCGGACTGGCCCCGTTCCGCGAAATCCGGATCGGCCGGACAGACATTCACAAAGGATACTCCTCGCCTCCTACCGGTTCAATGGTGTTCACGCGCGACAGGGGGTCGCAGCGACCCGAAACAACCCCCACGGCGCGGCGAAGCCGCCGCCCATTGCGCACCGCCCTCACCCGCTGCGAAGCGCAACGAACTGTTTGCGCGTATATTCGATGAGCGCCGCGCGGTGGCTGAGGTCTCGTGGAGGCACATTCGGCTGTTGGATTACCGGCGCATCAAGGTCCAGGTACGCTTCACGCAGGGCGTTGCCCCCCTGCCATTCCCTGACCTGCGCCGTCAAGTCCGCCACCCGCGATTTTGACCCGGGATCGTCGTACAGGTTGTTCAACTCGAGCGGGTCGCGTTCGAGATCGAAGAACTGCCCGAATCTCGGCGACTCGCTGAGGAGCAGTTTGTGTGTCCGCGTGCGCGCCATGACCTGCCCGCCGCGTCCGCTCTCCGCAAACACCACCTCGCGATGCGCGTGCTTGCGGGCAAGGTCCTGTCCCCGCATTCCCTCCGCAATCGGGCAGCCTGCCTGTCCCAGCAGCGTCGATGACAGGTCCACCAGGCTGACCAGTTCCGTGGCGGTTTCGTTCTTCCGTCCGCCGTGCGCGTACTTGATAATCAGCGGCACTCGCGCCAGCGGCTCGTACATGTACCCGCCCTTTAACAGCAGGTGATGATATCCCAGGTACTCGCCGTGATCGCTGGTGTAGACGATCGCCGTGTTCTCGTACAATCCTTTCCGTTTCAGCGTCTCCACCATGCGACCGACCTGCCGGTCGATATGTTCGATCGTGGCGTAGTAATACGCCGTCACGCGCCGCAGCACGCCCTCGGTCAGTTGGTCGTGCGGGAAGTAGCCGGCGTGCAATTCAAGGTCATGCGCCCGGCACTGCGGAATCCACCCGGGCGGCAGCGTCAACGCAAGCGGGTCGTACAAATCACACAACGCTTCCGGCGGGTCAAAGGGATGGTGCGGCTTGATAAAACTCACCGCCAGCAGATTTCCCTCCGGACCCCACCCTTCGATTTCTTCGAGCGCTTTTCGGCCCACCCATTCGGTCGAATGGAACTCGAGCGGCAGGTTCGAGGCCAGCGCCCCGCAGGTGTCCCAATATTCTTTCCGCGCGTGTTCGCGGTATTCACGGCGCTGATCCTCGACGTCGTTGATATCGAGGAGACCGTGCTGCATCAGCTCGCGATGATAATCGTCGTCCCAACGCCCCTCTCCGTCCTGCTCGGAAAGGAGCATTCGGTCAAATCCCACGTCCAGGTAAGTCGGCGTGAAATGCATCTTCCCGATCGCCATGGTTCGGTAGCCTGCCCCGCGCATGAGCTTCGGGAACGTGGCGATTTCAGGATGCAGCGTGCACCGGTTGTTCCAGCCCCGGTGCTCATGGGCGTACAAACCCGAAAGAATGCTGTAGCGGGACGGCGTGCAAACCGGGAACGTGCTGTAACATCGGTCGTACCGGACGCCGTCCGACGCCAAGGCATCGAGATGAGGCGTGCGGATGTCAGGGTTGCCGTAGGCCCCCATGCAGTCCGCCCGGTGCTGGTCGGATAGGATGAGGAGGATGTTGGGACGCCGGATTGTCGTTTCCACGCGCTCGCGATCCTCATCGATCGTCGTGCAGCCGAACACCCCCTGCGCGGCGACCGTTGTCGCCCCCACCGTCGCGACGAACTGCCGCCGGCTCATTCCCCGATCCCCGCCTGATTGCATGATGTGCGCCCTTTTTTTCGATGATTCGTGCTGCCGTCCCGTACACGTTGCCGTTCTTTGTGTCCCGACGGCGGCGGTCGGGCCATGTCGCGCGTCGCCCCGCGTACAAACCTCCCGTCATTGTGTGAAGTGCGCTGGCCTCGTTACAATCCGTATCAATCATGACAGGTCCCACTTCCACCTCCAACTTGAGGCGCGCGCTCATGTCGATCACGGCCCCCCTTGTCGTTTCACTGCTCAGCCTCGCGGGACCCTCGCCCGCCCCGTTCTACGAGGACAAACTCGACCTGATGCAGATCAAGAACTCAAATGGCGCCGTGCGTCGCGTCAAGTCTCAAGACGATTGGTCCGTTCGACGCGCCCACGTGCTCCAAAACATGCAACTCGTTATGGGCCCCCTCCCGGGGGACGAGCAGCGCGTGCCGCTGGACGTGCGCGTCGAAGAGTCGGTGGACACCGAAAAGTACGTCCGGAAACGGATCAGTTACGCCGTAGAACCGGGTAGCCGCGTGCCGGCCTACCTGCTGATCCCCAAAGCGCTGAGGGGCCCCGCGCCCGCCATGTTGTGCCTGCATCAGACCGTCGGAATCGGCAAGGGCGAACCCGCAGGACTCGGCGGTAAACCAAACCTTCACTACGCGCATGAACTCGCGGAGCGCGGATACGTCTGTCTCGCGCCCGACTACCCCGGCTTCGGAGACTACCAAATCGACGTCTACAGCATGGGCTATCGGAGCGCGACCATGAAGGGCATATGGAACCATATGCGCGGAATCGACCTGCTGCAGGGCCTGCCCGAGGTCGACGGCGAGCGGATCGGCTGTATCGGCCATTCACTCGGCGGGCACAACACCCTTTTTGTCAGCGTGTTCGACGAACGAATCAAGGTCGCCGTCACAAGTTGCGGCTTTAACCGGTTCGCCAAGTACTATGGCGGCAATCTCACCGGATGGAGCCATAAAGGCTACATGCCGCGCATCGCCTCGGAATACGCCAAGGACCCTGCGCGCATGCCCTTCGATTTCACCGAAATCCTCGGCGCCCTTGCCCCTCGGCACCTCTTCATCAACGCGCCGACGGGCGATGAGAACTTCGAAGTGTCCGGCGTCAAAGACTGTGTGGAATCCGCCAGGCCGGTATACGACTTGTTCGGCGCTGCAGACTGTCTTGTCGCGGTATATCCTAAATGCGGACACGACTTCCCGCTCGAGCAAAGGCGGCAGGCGTACGAATTCATTGATAGTGTCCTTCGGTAGGCTGCCTCCCCGCGTCCAAGCGCCCCGGTTCAATTCTTTTGCCGACCTTCTCCATCCTATATTCTCCTTACACGTTCTTCGCCGTCGACCATTCTCTCCCATGCATCCGAGCGCCATGAAACCTTCCGGTAGATTATGGATAAGATATTATTGGGCAGTGGGTTAAGTATAATCTGATCATTTAGCCGAACCCGTCCATTCTCCCACTTTTATCATTTGGCTCAGATTCTTCACACGATTCTAACTGCGCAATTCACTAAACTTGAGATTGTCTTGACAATTTGCAAAAAATAGCGGAAAATTCAGGGCGGCGTGACGAAGAAATGCCTCTGCCAAGAGGCCGAGTTGAGTTTGGTCACTTGGGGATCCTTCCTCAACGATGCAGCGAACCGCGCCGGCCCGTCCCGTGTTAAGGGAAGTGGCTGTCACGATGGCCACGCTATTCCGACGAGAGGGAACGTATGGATCGGGGACTGGTGATACAACGAAGTAGTGTCGAAGATTCATCGCTGCGCCTAGGGCGTGATCGGCACGGCATTTGGCAGCGCCTCCCCGAAAAGCCGGCGCATGAGTCGACCGACGGCGAGTCGGCCCGCAAGCCTTGGCGACGCTCGCGTATGAAGTGGTCCGGCATTGGTATCTTGGCCGTACTCTTGCTGGCCCTCTGCGTCGAAGTCGTGTCGCTCGTGATTCGTACGGCTTGGCCCGGCTACCCCGCGACGTACCACTCGATCAGTGTCCTCAGCACCGTGGTGCTGCTTGCCCCCGGCTGGTATCTCATCTTTCGCCTTCGTGGCAATTCGTCCTTGAAGATAATGATGTTGCTCGCCTCGGTGTTGATCCTTTTTTCTCGCAGTTTGGACGTAACATCCGACTTGCCGTATTTCGACCAGATAATGGTCCTTGGCGCAGACGCCCTCGGCCACAGCACCGTTCAGACCCTTTCGCTTCTGGTCGGTCTCGTGCTGATCTTCGCCAGCCTCTACTTCGCCCTGGATGAGGCCGTGAAAACGCACGGAGAACTGCTCGCTGAACACGAGGATTTGATGTTCGAGATGGCCGAACGCGAGCGCGCGCAACAAGCCCTTGTTGAACAGGAAAACGTGTACCGGGCCGCTATTGCACAGGCCGGCGCGATTCCGTACCGTATCAATTGGAAATCGAAGGAGTACGTCTTCTACGACGAGGACATTTATGCCCTCACAGGTTATGGGCCGGGCGAGCTGACCTTCGACAAACTCCAGTCCATGCCGGTCGAGACCCGGTTCCTGGGTCCGCTGGCAGGACTGACCCAGGAGGAAGTGGGTCGACTGATGGACGCCGGGGCGCTGCGCAACCGGCACAGCGAGTACAAAATCCTCACCAAGCACGGGGACGAGAAGTGGATCAGCGACAGCTCGATTGAGATCGCGGGGGAGGACGGCCGGATCATCGAATCGGTCGGCCTCCTTCAAGACATTACGGAACGCAAACGCGAAGAAGTCACGTTGGCCCGCAACGAACGCTACTATCGCGCCCTGATCGAGAACGCGTTGGATCTCATTACGCTGTTGGACGCGAACGGAACTATTTTGTACGAGAGCCCTTCGATTACCCGCGTGCTGGGCTACGATTCCGAGGAGTTGATCGGCAGGAGCGTGTTCGAATTCCTCCATCCCGACGATCGCGGCGAAGTGGTCAAGACCTTCATGAAAGGACTCGAGGATCCGGAAGCGCCGCAGCTGGCCGTGTTCCGGTGCCTGCACAAGGACGGGTCCTGGCGGACGTTTGAGTCGATTGGACGCAACCTGCTAAACGACCCCGAGATCCGGGCGGCCGTCATCAATTCGCGCGACGTGACCGAACGCGTGCAGCTCGAACAACAACTGCTCCAGTCGCAAAAGATGGAAGGCATCGGCCGGCTCGCGGGCGGTGTTGCGCACGATTTCAACAATCTGCTCACCTGCATCATGGGGTACGGCGACCTCGCCCTCGACCGCATCTCCGAGGAAGACCGATTGCACGGCCAGATCGAACAGATCATGCAGGCCGCCAATCGCGCTTCGGACTTGACGCGCCAGCTTCTCGCGTTCGCGCGCAAGCAGATTGTCGAACCGAGGAACACCAACCTCAACACCCTCACGCTGAACCTCGATAAGATGCTGCGGCGCCTGATTGGCGAGGACATCGAGTTGGTGACCTTCCTCTCAGAGGACCCGGCGGTGGTCCGGATTGATCCGGGCCAGTTCGAGCAGGTCGTCATCAATCTCGCCGTGAACGCGCGCGATGCGATGCCGCACGGGGGAAAACTGACGATTGAAATTGCGCAAGTCTCGCTCGATCGCGAGTACGCAAAGTTTCACTCGGAGGTCAAACCCGGCGACTACGTCATGCTGGCGATGAGCGATACCGGCATCGGCATGGCCGAGGAAGTGCGCGCCCGAATATTCGAGCCGTTTTTCACAACCAAAGACGCCGGCAAAGGCACCGGCCTGGGGCTGGCAACGTGCTACGGAATCGTGCGCCAGGCGGGCGGGCACATCTGGGTCTACAGCGAACCCGGCAAGGGCACGACCTTTAAGATCTACCTTCCTCGCGCGGAAGGCGTCGCCACGAACAACGGCAGCCGCTATGTCGCGCTGCCGGCTGCCGGCGGCAGCGAAACCATCCTGCTGGTGGAAGATGAACCGCTGGTCCGGTCGGTCACGTATCAAACGTTAATCGACCGCGGCTACACGATTATCGAAGCGCATGATGGGCCGACGGCCATCGAGTTGACCCAAAAGCATGCCGGCCCGATCGACCTCTTGCTCACCGACGTGGTGCTGCCCCAGATGAGCGGGCGGGAACTTTCCGAACGCCTGCGCCAGACCCGTCCCGAGCTTAGGGTCCTCTTCATGTCGGGTTACACGGAGGACGCCATTGTCCATCACGGCGTCCTCGAGCGAGGCATTTCCTTCCTGCCCAAACCCTTCACTCCCGAGGTGCTGGCGCGCAAGGTGAGGTTGGTACTCGACGACCGCGGAGATCCGGCTACGCTTCAGGTGTAGTCCGGACTTTTCACACCCACGCGCGTTGGAGGATACACCATTGTACAGGGCGCACCGTTATGCATCGCCGCCGCGCGGCACGGCAGAACAAATGGTGGGTGTGAAAAATCCTCACCCAAATCACTCACATGCTTTCTCCTGAGCATTTCTCACCAGTCGCCCCCGTTGACGGGGGGCGACTGGTGAGAAATGCGGGGTAGCCCCTCGTACTCGCCCGCCGCCTATTCCGCTCCATACAGCTTGACGAACTCGTGCGAGAGCTCGGCCACCTTCCGCGTCATCGGAAAGTCGCCGGGAAAACGGACGTACTCGACGTGGCCGTCCGTGAAGATTACGTTCGATCCCAGCGTGCCGCTGCTCGTTTCCAGCAGGTTGGTCGAGATGAACTCCCACGCGCGCGGCACCGGCGCACGGTGCGGGGGAAACGCCTTCAGCGGGATGAGAAAGTGCGCCACGTTGTTCTCGTCCGTCGCAAGTAAATGGCCCGAAGGTCCCCACTGGAGCGGCGCGCCATTGCTGGGATTGATCAAGGTGTGCCAGTAGGCGCGGAACTGGTCCTCGTTCTCGACGACGTACAACAGTTCCGTCACCCACATGTCGTCGATTCGCTTCCGATACGCCGCCCTCGCTTCCGTGCGGCCGGCGGGCGGCTCATAGGCAAAGGCGGCGTTTGCGTTGTCCGCCATCTTGCCCAATTGCTCCTGGCGAAGCCCCTCCTTGACCTTGACTTCCTCGGCCTTGCGCATGGCCTTCGACAACACGGGCAGATACAAGGCCATCAAAATGGCGATGATCGCCATGACCACAAGAGTTTCGATAAGAGAATAGCCCCGCCGCGCTATCATGAGAGAACCCTCTGTTGGAAGGCTAGCACGCCGCCCGAAACCGAATCAAAGACCAGGGCGACATCGCGCGGAGGGCCGGCGCTGAGGCGCCGACCGCGGAGAAAATGCGGGCGGGTGACGACGCCCCGCCGTCCGGGTCGTGCTTGACACGGTGTTGACGTTCGGAGACGGTATATAATTGGAACAAGGGAGACGTGTATCCAGGCATGAGATCCCCGCGCGGACCCGATGGAGCATGGAAACCGGTGAAGCACGTCACCAGTATCGCGTATCTGGCGATAGTGGCGTTTCTCGTCGCGGTGGCGGGAGAAACCTTATGGCGCAACGCGCACATCAATCGCGCGGGCGCACAGGAAACGGGGTTCCCTAAATTCGGGTTCATCGATAAATCGGGCGAGTTCGTCATTCCGCCGACTTTCGACTTGGCCTACGATTTCTCGGAGGGAATGGCCTCCGTACGGATTGACAGCGCCGCCGGGTACATCAACCGATCCGGCGACCTCGTGATCCCCCCGCAATTCGAAGACGCCGGCGAGTTCCAGGACGGCTTGGCGCCTGCCATGGTGAACGGCAAAGTCGGCTACATCGATTCCAGCGGCAAGTTCGTCATACCTCCGACCTACTTTCCCGCTGCGGCGTTCTCCGAGGGGCTGGCCGCCGCTATGTACGAAGGCAAGTACGGCTTCATCAATCCCGACGGCCGCTTCGAAATCCCTCCGCGGTTTCAAAGTGTTACACCGTTTCGCGAAGGACTGGCCGGCGTCCGATTGAACGGCAAGTGCGGTTACATCGACCGGGCCGGCGCCATTGTCATCCCGTTGCAGTATGACGCCGTGGGCCCCTTCGCCAACGGCCGGGCCTCGGTGCGGGATGGGTCCCGCTGGTTTTTCATCGACACGGAAGGTAGAGAGACCGGGCCGTCTCCCGACCCGCGCGACATGGCCTTGGACTTTTCCTCGGAGGAGGGGCTGATACCCGCCCGTTCAGGGGCGATGTGGGGATACGTTAACGACGAGGGCCGCTTTGTCATACCGCCCCGTTTCACCTCGGCCCAACCCTTCTCAGAGGGTCTGGCCCCGGTCCGGATCGGAAGAAAGTACGGCTACATCGACACCACGGGTGAACTCGTGATCGAAGCCCGCTTCCAGCGCGCGTTCCCGTTCAAAGGAGGCATCGCGCGCGTGCGCACTACCGGCCGATAACAGGTGCGCCGGGCCGCTTCGGTTCCGTCCCACCAGCCGTCCACCCCCGATTACACCCCGCCGCCGAATTCCGGCGGGCGGTGCGAGAGTCGTTCGGCCCGTTCCCGAGTTTCGCGGAGCACGCGCTTATGCGCCTGAAGCAGCGAGCGCGCCGTCCCCAACACCATCAGCCCCTCGTCCACCAGAATATGGAGTAGGCGCTCGAAGGCATCTTCGCTGTCGGGTCTCTCCGCAGCTTCGACCTTGGCAATCATCCGGTCGAGCTTGCCCCGAATGGTCGGATACGATACGCCATACTCTGAAGCCACCGCTTTGAGGGACCCCGAACTCAGTAGAAACCTCTTGAGGAAGAACAACTCCTCCTCGGAGAGCACGGCAAGCCATTGCGGCCACTCTGTCATAATGAATAAAATTAAGCCTTTTATATCTATTTTGTCAATATGAAAGATTATTTTATGAATAATACTCAGGTTTTATTCAACTTTTATTATTCTGATAATATATTATCATCAGTGACGCTCTGTCCGTTCACGACCCTTTTGAATGTACTTTCTTGCTTCGTCGTGCTAGACTCCGCACCATGTTCGCTCCTCTCATCTGCCTTACTGTCCTCATGCCGGCGCAGACGCAAGGCGAGATAGCGTTTCTGGCCGGCACCGAGCAGGAAGACCGTTGCGTCCATGTATTGGACGTTGCCACCGCCGAGCTGCGACGCGTCGGAGCCGGCAATCGGGACGGTGAGCCGGTCTGGTCGCCGGACGGACAGTGGTTGGCCTTCGAATCGGTACGCGAGGAAGGGGGCATGGGGATCGTGGTCGTGAAGGCCGACGGCTCGGACCTGCGAATGCTCAATCACCGGGAAAGCTGGAACCGCTGGCCCGCCTGGTCGCCGGACGGAAAACGCATCGCGTACAGCTCGGGAAACGGCCTTGACCAACGGGTGCGGGTGACGGACCTCGCGACCGCCCAAGAAGCTGAATGGGGCGACGGAAAGAGGCCGATGCTGCGTCCCGCATGGAGAAGCAATGATGAAATCGTCGCGGTGGGTGTGCTTGGGGAGCCCGGAAATCAGACGGTGGACCTCTTCGGGGTTACGGCGCAAGGCGCAACGCCGCTCGTCGAGACGCGCGGGGGAGGCGAATACTTCGAGTGGAATCCCGCACCCGGCACTCGCGAGAACGTGCTGGCCTACGAGTCCAACGACGGCGGCGACCGTGAGATCTTCGTTTATCTGCCCCGCTTCGGCGTCGTGGATGTAAGCAACCACCGGGACGCGGATTGGAACCCGGTGTGGTCGTCGGACGGGAACTGGCTTGTGTTCGAGTCGTTTCGCGGCGGGATGCGCGGAATCTATCGCGTGAACCCGAGGCGGATTCTCGTGTCACCCATCGCGGCGGACCCCCACTGGGACAACTGGTCCCCGTCGGTATCGCCGGACAACGAGTGGATTGCGTTCATTTCCAACCGGACCGGCCGGCCCGCCCTGCACCTCACGTCCGCGTCCGGCGGGGCCGCACGGGTATTGACCACGCACCCCCTCGAAGACCTCGCGCCCGCGTGGAGGCCGGGAAAGAAATGAGGCAGGTACTCCTGCTCGTTGCGTTCGGGTGGGCTTGCCTCGCGGCGGCGCGCACCCCCGAAGGACCGCTCGACATCCTGATCACGCCCAATGAGGGGGTTCCCGTCATGGTGCGTCCCGGCGGCGCATTCGAAGTGAATGCGACTATCCGGGGTGAACTGGCCTTGGTATCGGGCGTTGGAGAAGCGGCCCTGACGCCGGACTGGAGCGAGCCGTTCTCCGGCCGCGCAAAAGCCCGCTGCGCCGTGCCGGATGGGACTGCCGCGGGAACGTACGCGCTGCGGATCCGGGCGGGTGATCGCAGCGACTCCAATCCCCGCGCCGTCTTCGTTCTCGAGGCGTTCCCCGAGCGATACACCTTCGCGCACCTCACAGACACGCACATCGGCTCGACCCGGCACAAGCGCCATGCCGACGCGATCTTCAGCGACGCGGTCGCCGCGGTGAACGCGTCGGACGCCCAATTTGTGATCATCACGGGCGATCTCACGGACAACGGCGAGGTCTGGCAGTTCCGCAAATTCCTGGACGTATTGAACACCTGCCGGTTGCCGACCTTCGTGTGCTCAGGCAATCACGACCGCAAGGCCCTGAATTACGAGCAGGTATTCGGCCCCGACGCCTACTCGTTCTGGTTCGGTGAAGACGCCTACCTCGGGTTCGATACGAAAGACTTCATCGTGGCCGACGATCTCGGCGCGCAGCCCGCGGAATTACAGCGCCTGCGCCGTGCGATGAAACCGGCCCGGTGGTCGATCGGGTTCGCCCACCGCTACGAAGCCGACATGGGCATGCGCGCCCAACTCGTGCTCTTTGTGGACGATCCGCTGGACCACCTGATCTTCGGCCATTGGCACCGCGCCAACACCGACGCCGAGCGATCGGCCCCCTGGCAGGGATGGAACCGACCGACCCCCATTACCGTCACCCCGGCCACGGTGAACGGCTCGATGCGGTACTTCGATGTAAGCTACGGCGGCATAGTCGGCCGTCCGCCGATTCGCGTTGCCGAAACAGAGTGACTTCAACGCCTCATCAATGGTAAAAAAGGACTACGGGGCCGAACTTCCGTGAACACGTCCGCCAAACAACCGACGATCGAAACCGCCATCACGGCGGCGGGACTGCTCGGCGACGTCGAACGACTTCGCTCCTCGCTCGGCCGCCTGCTCCGGTCGCCGGAACGCCTCACGCGCGACGACGTCCAGCAGGAACTGCGCGAGGCGGTGGCCGCGTGCGAAACGCTCAACGCCGGCATCCGCGAGTTCACCGTGCGCTTGTCGAGTACAAGCGAATTGCTGGCCACGGAACGGATCGAGCGTGAACAAGCGGACGCGCGGTTCCTGTTCGCCTACGGCGCAAGCCCGTTCAGCATGTCCATCGCCACGCTGAAAGAGGGGCGTTTTGTCGACGTCAACGATTCGTTCTTGCGGCGGCTGGGTTACGAGCGGGACGAAGTCATTGGAAAGACCTCGACCGAACTGAACATGTTTCCGGATCCGGCGGGCCGGGAGTGGCTGACCCAGGCGCTTGCCGAGAAGGGGTATATCGACGGCATCGAGTTTGACGTGCGGACCAAGTCCGGCGAAATCAAGCGGGGCCGCATCTACTCGCGCATCATCATGCACCACGGCGAGCCCTGCATCCTGAGCATCACCCAGAACGTCGAGGAACTTCGCGAGGCCCGGGAAGAAGTCGAGCGTCTCCGCCAGTTCTACGAAAACCTGATGCGCGATCTGCCGGCCCAGATCGCCGTGTTCGACACGGCCGGCCGCTATCTGTACATCTCGCCCAACTCGGTTACGGACCCCTCGCTGCGCGACTGGCTGCTGAACAAGACCGACTTCGATTATTGCGCGCGCCGCAACATCGACCCCGAGATCGCCGAGGCGCGCGCCAAGTGGATCGCCGGCGCCGCGGAGTCGAAGGAAACCGTGACGGGCGAGGAACGGTTCGTATCGCACACCGGCGAGGTGCGGTATTTCATCCGCAAGTACGCCCCGGTCATCGACACGTCCGGGCACGTCACGCATGTCATCGGTTACGGCCTGGACATTACGGACTACCGAAACCTCGAGGAACAGTTGCAGCGCGCGCAAAAAATGGAAGCGATCGGCCGGCTTGCCGGCGGCATCGCGCATGATTTCAACAACCTCCTGACCGCGATGCTGGGCATCACCGACTTCCTGCGGCCGCACGTCAAGGAGAACGAAACCGTCGAGGCGGGCATCGACGAGATCAAGAAGACCGCCGAACGGGCCGCCGCCCTGACCCGGCAACTCCTCACGTTCAGCCGCCGGCAGACGACCCAGCAAGTGCCGATCGACGTGAACCAAGTCATCGGCGGGTTCGAGGACATGATGCGGCGGCTCGTGGGGCGGCAGGTGACCCTTGTCATCGAGCGTGCGGCCGAGCTACCCTGTGTGATGGCGAACGCGAACCAGCTTGAACAGGTCCTCATGAATCTCGTGGTGAACGCGCGTGACGCCATGCCGGAGGGCGGCCGCCTCACCATCTCCACCCGACGCGCGAAACTCGCCAAACCGCTATCCGACGAGCGGGCCCTCGACGCGCCGAGCGAGTACGTGATCATCGGCGTGCGCGACACCGGCGTCGGCATGGACGACGAAACGAAAGCGCGGATTTTCGAGCCGTTCTTCACGACCAAGGAAGAAGGTAAAGGGACGGGGCTGGGCTTGTCGACCGCCTACGCGATTGTGCAACGCTTCGGCGGGAACATCGGGGTCGAGAGCAGTCCCGGTGAAGGCACTACGTTCAATATTTACCTTCCCTGCCCGTCCGCCGCCAAGAAGTCGGCTGGGGAAGACGCATCAGAAGACGAAAAACGCGACCGCCTGGAGACCGTCCTTGTCGTCGAGGACGAGAAGGCCGTGCGCGAAGTGGTGCGCCGCATTCTGGTCCGATCCGGATACACCGTGCTCGAGGCGTCAAGCGGAAAGGAGGCCCTCGAGATCGCCGCTCGCCACGAGGGTCCCATCGACGTGCTCGTGTCCGACATCATGATGCCGGGCATGTTGGGGCTCGAACTCGCCGCGAAACTGCGCGAACACCGAAACGCGCTCCGTGTCCTGTTCATGTCCGGCCATTACGAAAACCTGGATCCCGAAGTGGTCCGGCTACTGAATCCGCGCAACTTCATCCCCAAACCGTTCACCGCCGGCGCGCTGGCGTCCAAAGTCCGCGAAACCCTCGACGATCCCATCGAGTGAGCGATTCACTTCCAGTCGGGGCAGCGCAATCCGTTTCCCGGGTCACCCGGCCGATCGCGTGCGATGCAAACGCCGATCCACGGCCCCTGCGGCGGGGCGAGTTTGCGAAACGCCGTTGACGCCGGAATAATGCGACCATGGCTACCGTGACACGATTGGGCATTGCGCTTCTGGTTTGCGGGTCTGCCGCCGCCGATTCCGGTCCTTTGCGCCTCGAGTGGAAAGACAACCTGTTGACGGTGCATGGCGAAGACCTTCCCGGCGGCACGCTCGAAATCTGGTACCTCGAGGCGTTTTGCAGGAAGGGTTCGACTCGGCGGAAGTGGGAAGAAACTCTCATTCCACACGAGACGCGCCTCGTCCGGCGGTCGAAAGACGGGACACGGATACAGTTGGAAAGCCTCGTCGAGCCCGGGGTGCGTGTGAGTCACGTGATCAAGGCGCGCAAGGACGAGGTCGAGTTCTTGCTCACGATCCACAATACCACGCCGCGGGCCGTGGACATCGACTGGGCACAGCCCTGTGTGCGGGTGGCGCCGTTCACGGGACTCGGTCAAGACGACTACATTAAGGCGTGCTTCATCGTCACGGAGGCGGGACCTGTCCGGCTCGATCAGACCCGCCGAGCGAAGGAGGCGCTGTACCGGGGCGGGCAGGTCTACGTGCCGAAGGGGATCGATCGGAACGACGTGAATCCCCGGCCCATCTCGCCCGATGTGCCGGTCAAGAACCTGATGGGATGCGTCTCCGGTGATGGCGGGCGTGTTCTGGCCATGGCTTGGGATCAGACGCAGGAGTTGTTTCAGGGCGTGATCACGTGCATTCATGCGGACTTCCGCGTCGGCGGGCTGGGCCCGCGCGAGTCCAAGAAGGTGCGCGGGAAACTGTACCTGCTCCCCAACGATTTCGGAGCGCTCTTGAAACGTTACGAGCGGGATTTCGGAAAGTAGCGGCTTCGCTGAGAAGTTCGGCGGCTTTGGGCCGTATTCCTTTCCCGACAAGGACTACCCCGGATTTTTCACACCCGCGGGCAAGGAAGGATACAATTTCGTGCGGCACATACCTTTATGCAGCGACAGGGAAAACGGGCTGTTGGTGTGAAAAATCTCACCCGATTGACTTGTATGCTATCTCCTGAGCATTTCTCACCAGTCGCTTCCGTCATCGGGAGCGACTGGTGAGAAATGCGGGCTAAGCGGAACTCACGATGAGCGCAGTCGGCGACATTGCATTTATATCCAGGAGCGGAAACCTTTGCTTTCGTTCGCCCCGCGAAATCGTCTCGACGAATACGGTTGCTGGCGTGCTCCAGGCGTTACAGAAACTGCGGGATCGCGTGAGCAAGGGCCTGTTCGCCGCAGGATTCCTATCGTACGAGACGGCGCCCGCGTTCGATTCCGCGTTCGCATGCCGCCCCCCTGGCGAAGTTCCGCTGCTGTGGTTCGGCATATACGACGGCCCTGTCGATCGCTTCCGGCACGATGCCTTCACTTTCGATGCGGGACCGTGGGAGCCGCTCATCTCGCGCGACGAATACGTCGCACAGGTTGCGCGCATACGTCAATGGATTGCCGCGGGGGACACATATCAAGTGAATTATGCGTTCCCGCTTCACGCCCCGTTCCGCGGCGACACGTGGTCGTGGTTTCAACTGCTTTCGGCGGCCCAGCAGGCGGACCACTGCGCCTATGCGAACACGGGACGGTACCACGTCGTCTGCGCGTCGCCCGAACTGTTCTTCTCGTTGCGGAACGGCGTCCTGCGCACGCGGCCGATGAAGGGAACGCGTCCGCGCGGACGCTGGCTGGATGAGGATGAGCAAATCGCACATGAACTTGAGCGCGCCGAAAAGGATCGGGCGGAAAACCTCATGATTGTCGATCTGCTGCGGAACGACATGGGCCGAATCAGTGATATCCAGTCGATACACGTTGAACGAATGTTCGAGGTCGAGCGATATCCCACCGTCTTTCAAATGACCTCGACCATCCGCTCGCGCACGCGCGCGGACATCCCGGAAACTCTATCGGCGCTGTTTCCGTCCGGTTCGGTGACCGGTGCGCCCAAGGTGCGTACCATGCAGATCATCCGCGAGGTGGAGCCGTTTCCGCGCGGGGTGTATTGCGGCGCGATGGGCTGGTGGTCGCCGGACGGCGCCGCGGAGTTCAATGTGGCCATCCGCTGCGCCACAGTCGATACCGCACAAGGCGAGGCGGTGTACCCCCTAGGCAGCGGCATCACCTGGGATTCGAGCGCCGAGGAGGAGTATGAGGAATGCATCAACAAGGCGGCCGTGCTCGCGCACCGACCGGAAGAGTTCGAGTTACTGGAGTCGATCCTGTTCGAGGGCGGGTTCTTCCTGTTGGAAAGGCATCTTGATCGGCTTTCGGCCAGTGCGCGTTACTTCGGCTTCCCGATCGATACAGGGGCCATTCGCGAGCGAATCAATTCCGAAGCGCGGACACGGGCGCGTGACCGGTCCGGCGGACGATACAAAGTGAGAGTTTGGGCGGCCCGAAACGGCGCCGTCCGCACGCAGTGGGCACCCGTGTCGTCGAATGCGCCTGTGCGGGTAGGCGTTTCAAAGTCGCCGGTGAATTCTCGGGACGTCTTCCTGTTCCACAAAACAACGCACCGGAAGGTCTACGAGGAGGCCTTGCGGACTCGACCGGATTGCGATGACGTATTGCTATTCAACGAGCGCGGTGAATTGACGGAAAGCACCATCGGGAACGTGGTGATCGATCTCGACGGCGTCCGGTACACGCCTCCCGTGGACTGCGGCCTGCTGGCGGGGACATTCCGCGCGGCAGTGCTGGCCGGCGGCGAGGTCCGCGAGAGGGTGCTGAGGCGCAAAGACGTGTTTCGCTCCCGCGAAATCCACTTGATAAACTCCGTCCGCAAATGGATTCCCGTGACCTTCGCGGACTCGGCGCGCCCCTGAGATGGACCGACCCATGCGCGATGCCATACAGCGCCAAAAATTGGAACGGCGGCTCGCGCTCTTGTTGGCAGCCGCGTTCCTGCTGCTCGCGTGGTTGATCCATCAATTCACGCAGCCAAGCGGCCGCCCGGACAGCGGCGCAATCGCCCCCCCGGCAACGTCGACGGAGACCGATCCGTGACGACGCGGACGGACCCGCACGCGGCCGCGCTGATTCGCGTGTTCGCGCTCGTGTGGCCGCTGGGGGTTTACGCCGGCGCGCCATTCACTTCCTCGGATTTGATTCACGTGCTGGCATGGGTGCTCGGCGCGCTGTTTCTGGCCCAGCTTCGCAGGCGACCGCGCGTCCCTTTTGAATTGCTATGGCCCGCCGTACTTGTGCCCGCGCTTTGCGCGATTCACGGACTGCGAACCGGCGCGACTTTCGATTACACCCTTCCGATTTCCTTCACGTTGTTTCTGGCGGCGCACCACTTTATTCGGGACCGCGACTCGGCGCTGGCATGCATGCGCCTTTCGGCCGGGTCGGGCGTCTGCGTGGCCGGCGTGACTGTCGCGGGTTGGGCAGGGTTGACGCTCCCGACGGCGTATCCCGTGCCAAGTCCGGTTGAAATGGAGCGCTTGGCAAGCCTGTTCCGGTTCTCGACGCTGTCGTTTGCGCGGGACGTCCCGCACGGTCTGGCCACTTTCGCAATCTGCGGGGTCTCATGCGCGCATTTTTCGCTCACCTCGAGGAATTGGGTCGGCCGCGCGGGGTGGGCCTCGGCTGTCGTCATTGTAATGGTTGCATTGGCCGGACCGTGTCTGTGGCTGTTCAAGATGCCCGGCAATCAACTCTACCGGCCGTTGGCCGCGCCCGCATCGGCAACGGTCGCGGCGACCGCGCTCCTCGTCACATGGTTTGTCGCGCGCATTGCCGCAAAGTTGATCGTGGACCGGGCCGAAAACGGCACAATAGCGATCAGTCCTTTTTTGTGGGTGATGGCGGCGACGCTTCCGTTCATCCTTCTTCTTCCCGTCCGCGTCGGACCCGAGCACTTGTTTCTGCTGGGACTTGCGGCGGCGTTTACGCGGGCCCGCGCGGCCGCGACGACCACACCAAACTATTTGCCGTGGGCCTATGCGGCTCTCGCGGCCGTTTTCCTCGTCAATTTGGTTCGCGTTTTCCCCTCGAACTCGTCCGACCCGCGCAACTATGCGCCAAGGACGCATGCCGACATTCGCGCGGGCGAACTCGACCGGGCGTGGAACCGACTCGCGCTGGTCGAGCGCCGGCGCCCGCATGAACGCCGGACCCACTTGTTGCGGGCGGGCATTCTGCTCGATCTCGGGTATCCCAATTGGGCGGCCGAAGAGTTTCGAGAATCGTGCCGGGCGCCTGTCTGCAGGACGGTACTGCCGGAGCCGAGCGAGGAGGAACTCGAGGCATTTGCGTCCCGCTTGCGTGATTATTGCTCCGGAATCCCGATCGCCCGAAGGGGCTACGCATACGAGTCCGCCCTGTCTGCCCGGGGCCGGGGCGAAACCTCGTTTCCACTTCTGTTCGATGCGCCTGCGGAGGGTGGCGGCGCGCACGACGAATCGACCTACGCGAAGTTCCTCGCAACGGTGTTGGCCCGCCTCTTGAAAGACGACTCTCTGGCGCGGCAACTGGCGGGTCGCAGGGGGACCGAACTGCTGCGCGCGTTGGAGGCGCGCGGAGCGCGAGTGCAACCGCTGCCAAAGTCATACGCGGGGGAGGGCCGGCCCGTCGCCGTCGTCGTGCAACGAACCAGTGGCGATGCGTCATTCTGGACGCTGCGCGACGACGAAACCTTGGCCGCAACAATCACGACAGCCCAATCCTTTCCACGCCACATGGAGGCGCGCTGGCTGGAGTCCGAGCTTGTTCGAGGCGAGGCCGGCGGTTACGCCGTACACCTTTCCTTTACCGAGGGCACCGCAATCGGCCAAGTAACGTGGGATGCGGACCGCGGCGGGCTGCCGGCGGCTGACGAGCATCTCTCCAGTCTTCCCGACGTGCCCGGCGTGTTTATCTGGCTGCCGTAGTCCTTCGGCGGCTCGTGGCGATTTGTTATCATTTCCTCATGCGCAGCAAGCCGGAAGTCGCGTCCTACGAACGCATTGATCTCGCAGGGACACCCGCGGAGCGGCCAAGCGCCGAGCAGTTCCTCGCCTCCTTCAATCTCGACCATGTACCGGTGTCTCCCGGGTGTTACATCATGCGCGACGAGCGCGACCGCGTGATATACGTGGGCAAGGCGAACAACCTGCGGGCGCGGGTGCGGGCCTACATCAACGACAGCGACAGCCGGTACACGGTGAAGTTCCTGATGAAGCGGGTGGCGCGCATCGACTTCCTCGTGACGACGAACGAAAAGGAAGCCTTGCTGCTCGAAAACAGCCTCATCAAGGAGCACAAGCCGCGGTATAACGTCCAATTAAAGGACGACAAGACCTATGTGAGTTTGCGGGTGAACGTACAACACGAATTCCCGCGCGTCACGGTGACACGCAAATTGCGTAAGGACGGATCTCGGTACTTTGGCCCGTATTCGAGCGCGGCATCGGTCCGCCAGACGATTAAGCACATGCAACGGATGTTTCCGCTGCGGCTGTGTTCGGACAGCGTTCTGCGGAACCGGACTCGCCCCTGCCTGTACTACCAGATGAAGCAGTGCTCGGCCCCGTGCGTGAACTACATCGATCGCGTGGCGTATCGGGAGATCGTGAACCAAGCGCTCATGGTATTCGAGGGACGCAACGACGAACTGGAAAGGTTGTTGCTCGCTCGAATCGCCGAACATGCGCAAAAACTGGAATTCGAGAAGGCGGCGGAACTGCGCGACCGGTTGTACGCGCTGCAACAGACCCTGGAGCGGCAACGCACGGTCCGACAGG
>BTUX01000011.1:0-36156 GCA_045863315.1 Candidatus Hydrogenedentota bacterium
CTGTCGCGTATTCCCTTGGTGGGTTTGCCGTCTGTCATCACCATGACAATCCCCGGAATGCCCTCGCGAGTCGGTTCGTTAATAACGGGCTGGATGCCTTGGTATACGTCGGTCTCGCCGCGCGCCTGCTGGCCCTTCAGGAACTGTTCCGCGGCGGCCTTCCGGTCCGGGGTTGCGTACGTCAGGCCGGGTTGAAACAGGGTAGGCGTATCGCGAAAGATCACCACGTTGAACCGGTCTTCGGGTCGCAGCTCCGCGATGCTTCGCCGAACGCCCTGCACCGTTTGATCGAGTTTTCGCTGAAGAATGCTGTTGGAGGCGTCGATGATAAAGGTGACGTCTTTCGGCAGCGGCTCGATGGTCTGTCCCTCTTTGGGGGCGATGCGAAGCCGGAAAAACCCCTCGCGCGCACCCTGCGGAACATAGGTCTCCAGTTCCATGGCGACCAGATCATCGATGTAATCGTACTGTTTGTCACGTTCAATGGCCTGCACAATGGGTGCACGCGCCACGACCCGTTCAATGGGAAGTTCCGGCAGGTCGCGCAACACCTCGTCGAAGGAGGATTCTTCTGTCTGCTCGCGCGAGGGCCGTGGGAGTCCAGCGGCCGGTGAACCGGCGACGGTATCGGACGCACCAACCGGAGCGGCGCCAGCGACAGTCCCAAACCGCAACGGATCGATTATCAACACCTCATCGCCGATTGCAGTTCCGGTGCCGCGCAGCAGTGGATTTTCGCCTTCCGCCAGAATCCGATTCACACTCGGCGCGACCAACCGACGCGATATTTGTATCTCCTGTCTTGCGGCGGACTGCGAAATTTCGAGAATTTTGGCGTCCACATGCTCTTGCAGGCCTGGCGCGGCCCGATCGCCGGCCTCGGAAGGCAGCGCTTCTCGGATCAGCCTCTCCGAAAGGTTGGGAACTTCGACGCGTTTGTCGAGCGAAGACTCGGAGGGCGAAATGCGCTCGGTTTCGGCACGGACCAGATCGGCTATCGTTCCGGGCCGCGTGGCCAACTCACGAACCTCGGGTCCGGTGCGCGGTTCGAAGCGCTGTAGATCGGTCTCATCAAGTATGCGGACTTGCAACCGGTTGACGGCGAGGTGGGCGGGGATATCGCCGCCCATCACAACAAAGCGCGGCGACGCGGCGATGAATCCGCCGTGCGCAAGGATCGACGCCATGATGCTCAAGGCGAGCACGGTCTTCCTGCTTACCATCGCGGGACCTCATCCCAGTTCGGCCAGTCGCGCCTTTGCCTTTCCGGCCTGTTCGCTGTCAGGATACTCCTTTGCGAGGTCCTGATATGCCTTTTTCGCCTGTTCGGCACTTCCTGCCTTCTCAAAGCACTGCCCCGCCCGCCATAAGGACTCAGGCGCACGGTTCGGGTCAAGAAACACGATCGCCAAATACAAGTAACTCTTGGCGGCCCCCGCATAATCCTGGCGATCCTCGAGGATCTCGCCGATGCGGAACCGCGCCGCAGCGGCGGTATCGCCGGTATTGGTCGTCGCAGCCTCATCGTAGAGTTGCAGGGCCTTGTCGAAGTCCTTTTTCACTTCGTGCAATTTGGCCATCCGGAACTTGGCCTCGACCGCGGAGGAGCTGAGGGGCGCGGCTTCAACGACCGCTTGGTATTGCTCGATTGCACGGTCGGGTTTGCCGGAACGCTCGACACACTCCGCCACGCGGAACAACACGCGCTCGGGATTCGGGTAGTCTGGAACGGACTTCAGCAGCGCGCGGAACACCGTCGCGGCGTCGTTCCATTTCTCGCCGGCGAACAAATGCTCGCCAAGCCACGCATAAGCCGCTTCATTGAGCTTGATGTCAGAATACTCCTGGATGACGCGCAGGAACATGGCGGCCGCGCCGTCGAGGTCTTTGGTCTCATATCTCGCAACCGCCAGGCCGCGCAATGCACGCCCTGCAAACGGCCCCTTGGGATCCGCGTCAAACGCACTCTGGTAGGCCTCGATGGCGCGGACGGAATCGTTGCCCTCCCCGCTCAGGTAGTCTCCGATACGCAGGAGCGCTTCGGCGCGGCGCGTCGTCTCGGGAAAGCGATCAAGCAGCAAGCGGAACGTATCGGCGCTGGACTTGAAGTCCTGCGCATTATGATAGGCGACCGCGAGCCGGTACAGCGTCAGTTCTTCCTTGACCGGATCCGGACCGCCCTCGAGAATCCGCTTGTACTCCGCGATGGCGTCGGAAAAAGCGGCGGAAAGAAACTTGGCGTCGCCGACGCGAAGGATGGCTTCCTGGGTCAACTCGTGGGTCGGGTAGGTCGATGCGAACGCGGTAAATACGGTGGCCGCTTCATCGAGGCGTCCGAGCTGTGAAAGGCACTCGCCCATTTTATACAGGGCCTCGGGCGCAAATTCGCTTTGTACGTACTTTTCCGCGACCAGCCGGAACTCCTGGTACGCGTCCGTGTAATTCCCTTCGGACGACAGGATGGTCCCGCGCAGAAAGGCCGCGTCGCCGATCAGGGCGGGGTCGGTATACGTATCGAGAAACGACGATACTTCTTTCTTTGCATCGTCGATTCTTCCGGCGAGATAGAGCGTCCACGCGATCTTGTATTGTGCGCGCGCGGCAAAGGGGGAGGCGGCATGGTCCTTTCGTAGCGCCTGGTAGAGTTGGATCGCTTTGTCGTAGCCTTTCTGCTGTTGCACGCAGTTTGCCTGCAGGTATTTGATTCCGGGTACCGATTCCGAGTGGGGGTACTTCGAGACAAAGGCCTTGGCCGCGCTCTCTGCGCCCGTATAATTTCCCGCGCGGTAGAGCGCCCAAGCCTGACCGTAGGCGGCCCGTTCGGCAAACTGGGAATCCGGGAACTGCTCCTGGACCTGCCGATATCGCTGCTCGGCCGCATCGAACCATCCGATTGCGTCGTAGGCTTCCGCCGCGCGGAATCCACACTCCACCCGAAGCGCCTCGTCCGTCGCGGAATCGGCGACGGCCGAGAACTGAATGGCGGCGGCCTCACCGTTTCCCTTGGCACGATGAACGAGCGCGAGTTGGTAGCGCGCATAGGGTGCGAGCGGACTATCGGGCAGTTGTTCGACCAATGCGCCGAACGCGGCAATGGCCGCATCCTGGTTGGACCGGTCGTATTCGAGCTTGCCTGTGTAGTACAACGCGCCGGACCGGACCTCTGCGGGCACTTCGGCGGAGGTCAGCGGCTGGAGCACGCCCGCCGCTTCGTCGATCCGTTTCAGACGATAGAGCAACTCCCCTTTGCGCAAGGAGGCGCGCTGGCGATCGGGGCTGTCGGGGCGCGTCTGCAGCAGTTTCTCGAACGCTTCCAGCGCGGGCTCGTACCGTCCAACGCTGTACTCGCTTTCGCCGAGCCGGTACAGCGCGTCGTTGACAAACGCCCCCTGCGGATAGTGCTCGAGGTACTTGCGGTACTCGTCCGCGGCAAGGTCGAAGTAGCCGCCGCGGAAGAGACCGTTCGCGAAATTGATCTGACCTTGCTCGGCGTCTTCGGCAGCGGCGCCGAAGGATACGGCGCATACCAACAGCAAGGGCGCAACGCCCTGATTCCAGTTGAAACCGCGAGACATCATGCGCCTACCCGGCACCCGGCTGCTCCTCCCTCAGGGCGGCAAACGACACGTTCTGGATGTCCGCCTTGCGGCAGCAGTCAAGCACCGCGATGGCGTTGCCCAACACGGCGTCGCGGTCGCCGCGGATGATCACCGCGCCGCCGGGGAAGTTTTCGGCCACGCGATACAGGATTTCCTGCAGCTCGTCGAGGGTCACGTTTCGATTGTTCAGGACAATGCCGCCGTCTTTCTTCAGATTGATGAAAATTTCGCCGCGGGTCCGTTCGTCGGCTTTTGCGCTGCTGGCCGTGGGCAAGGTAATGTCCACCTCGCTCTCGAGCGTCGTGTAAACGTTCGTGGTCATAAAGAATACCAGCGTCAAAAACACAATATCGATCAGCGGCGCAAGCTGCAGCGCTTCTTCGGACTCGTAGGGATGTTTGCCAAACCTCATTCCGCCCTGCCTCGCGCGAGCAGTTCCACGAACTCGGTGGCCTGCGCCTCGACCTCCGCGATGATCTTGGTGACGCGACCGCGCAGATAGTAGTACACGAGCAGCGCCGGAATCGCGACAATCAGCCCCGCCGCCGTCGTGATCATGGCCTGCGCCACGTAGTAGGCCATAACAATGCTTTTCGACTGCGAGTCATTGAACGCAATCGATCCGAAGGCCCCGATCATGCCGGTCACCGTGCCCAAAAGGCCGAGCAGCGGAGCGATGACGCCGATGTTGTTCAGGTAGGAAATGCGCTGCCACAGCGCCGCGGCGCCGCGTTCGCCTTCGCTCTCCATCGCCTCTTGAATGACATACCGATCGTGCCCATGCATCTTGATTCCGGCGCGAAGCACGTTGGCAATGTACTCGTCCCGGTCCTCGCACATCTGGTACAGGCCGCGCAGGTCGCCCGCGCGGATCTGATTATGCGCCCGCTTGATGAACTGCGGGGGAATTTCCCGGGCCGTCGTGATCGTCACGAGAAAATAGATCGCCATCACCAACGCGATCACGCTGAGCAGAATAATGATGCTCAGGATCGCCCCGCCCGCACGAATCATCTCCCACAGCGTCATCGGCTGAAACTGGCCCGGACGGGCGAGCGGGGCCGAGTTCGTTGCTTCGGCGACGGGTTGCGTGACGGCAGCCTCCGGCGGAGATTCCGGCGCGGCCGGCGTGTCCTGCGCGACGACCACACAAGGCGACCACGCTGCAAATAAGACCAGCGGCACGACAACAGTCCGCGCAAGAATTCTTCCCATTGACCCCGGATCGGCTCCTCTCATCGGGGATAACTCCTTTTCGCCAGTCTCGAACCCGCACCACTCTGGGCCGTCTTGGCCGACGTCGCTACCAGGCTTAGTCGCGGCCTCGCACCGACTGAAATGGACCGTACTCGGGACATCCGCTGACCGAAGGACGCGGGAAACCTCTCCCCGCACAGCCTGAAAAACCGCCTCATTTCAAACCTTTATACTGCACCGCTTATCTTATTATGCCTATATATGCCAAAAGGTTGCAACGAATCCACGCGCCGCGGCCGAAAGCCGGCCGTAGTGGATAGATGAATGAGCCGAGGATTTGCATGGTGCGAATCCTTACTCTTCACATCGGCCCTTCTTGCTCGCCGTAAAAGCCCTCCCCTAGGCGTGTCGCGCACTGACGTTCGGGCTGGATCCGTCTATTTTTCCAGTCGCACCCTAGCCCGGATTTTTCACACCCGCGGGCAAGGAAGGATACAACTTTCTGAGGCACATACCTTTATGCAGCGAGAGGGAAAACCGGCTGTTGGTGTGAAATATCCTCACCCGATTAACTTCTATGCTATCTCCTGAGCATTTCTTACCAGTCGCTCCCGTCATCGGGGGCGACTGGTGAGAAATGCGGGCTAGACACGGGCGGCTGGTTTGTCGCACGAACGTAGTCGCCGTCCGCCGGCGAAAAAAGCACCAGACCGGACTCGATATGGACTCAATGCTTCCGCGTCTCCTCAGCGCAACCCGAACACCTAGAAATCGTCACATCCAGTCCAAACAGGTGTATATTGTGGCAAGCGTGTTGTGTCGGCTTTGGTACTCAGTCGGCGGAACGCAAGAACTGGGGTGTATCCATGAAAACAGAGGGGAAAACCATGCGTACCTTTCTACACAAGGGAGTGGTAATGATCGTCGGCGTTGCGGTGGGGCTGGGAACCGCAGCGGTTCCCGGTCGCGCCGCAGACGACAGCAAAGGCTTGAGAAAGCGGATACGAAAACTCGAACGACGACTTGAGGAGACGCAGGCTGAATTGCAGGTAGTGCAAGACGGATTGACAGAAGCGCAGGCCGTATTGCTGGATTTGTCGGATACCGTGGCAAACGTACCGGTGATGTACGACAAGTTGAAGTATATAAACGTTGTGCTGGAACCGCTGGAAGGCCTTCGGGGGCCGCATCTAATCTTTGAAGGATGCAACGTTCATATCCGTAGCGGAAGCGGCGACTCGGTAGACGGCACCGTTAACCTGAATAGCCACTCGATCAATTCCGCGGTGATCCCGACGGGACTAGGCAACCTGATTATAGGTTACAACGAATCATTGGAACCCGACGGTGCTGATCGGGGAGGTTCGCACAATCTCGTCATCGGCCCGAGACACAATTACCCCAGTGTATGCGGCATGGTGCTCGGTCAAGAAAACAGCGTGACCGGGCCGCTTGCCGCTATCATCGGCGGACTTAGTAACCATGCAGAAGGCTACACTTCAACCGTAAGCGGGGGCTACAACAACACTGCAAGTGGCTGGTGGGCCGCCGTCGCCGGCGGCGGAGGAAACGTCGCCAGCGGCGCAGGGGCCACGGTCACCGGCGGCGGATTAAACGTCGCCGGTGGATCGAACTCCAGCGTCAGCGGCGGGCGCAACCGATCCGCTGGCGCCAACGACGATTGGGCCGCCGGAAGCCTATTCGAAAATGATTAGTCCGCAATTCTCACCAGTCGCCCCCAAATATCGGGGGCGACTGGTGAGAATTGCTCTGGAGACAGCATGTGAGAGAATCGGTGAGGACCCTTCACACCTACAACCCGTTTTGTCGTGCCGCTGCATAACAGGGTGGGCTCTAAGACCTTGTATCCTCCAATGCCTGCGGGTGTGAAAAATCCGGGCCGCCGGCCAACAAATCCTATCTGCGTCGCCTGACCGCGTTCCCGCTTCGGCGAGTTCATGTCGGGAGGGTATTCGGATAGGTGGAGACTGTCGGTGGTGTGGCCCGCGTGGGGTCGGGGTTGACGGGGGGGAGAAGATTTGTGATGATGGTGTTAGGAGGGATGTGGCCGATGATGCACAGGCTGTTGATCTCATTTTGTTTAGCCAGCGTCGCACTGGGGCCCTTTACCCTGGCGGATGAGACGCCTTCGGCGGCTTCCGTGCCGAGCGTGGACAGCATCGTCGAACTGCTCAACCAACTCAAGGCCGACCCCGCGTCGCGCGAGGCGGCGGAAAAAGCGTTGCGCGAGGGTCTCGAGGGGCTTCGCGGGCAGTTGGGCGAGGCGGCGAAACCGCTGGATGAAGCGGCGGAGGAACTCGAGAGTGCGGCCAAGAAGGCGGCCGACCTTCAGGCACGAATCGAGGAACTGACGGCGCAACTCGAAGCGGCAAAGCAGGAAGCGGCGGCCATCAGCGTGCACGTCCCGAAACTCCAGAAAACTATCGAGACGGCCAGGAAGGGCCAAGGGGACGTGGCCGAGCAGATAGCGGTGTACGAGCGGGCACTCGAACTCCTGGAAGCCATGAATGCGACTAAGCCGGACTCGTCGGAATCCCCCGCTCCAGTGCCCGCGCCACCCCCTGCTCCGGCGCCTGGCCAGCCCGCGCCTGTGGCTGTCCCCGCGGTAGACTTGGGCGATCCCGTCAATTTCAACCGGGAAATCCGCCCGATTCTCTCCAACAATTGTTTCGCGTGCCATGGTCCGGACACCGGCGAGCGCAAGGCAGGCCTGCGGTTAGACGAAGGCGATAGCGCATATTCACCTTTGAAGTCAGGCCATACGGCGATTGTGCCGGGCAACCCGGCACAGAGCGAGTTGGTGCGACGAATCACGACGACGGACGACGCCGATCGTATGCCGCCGGCGAAGTTCAACAAGACGCTCAAACCCGCTGAGATTGACCTCTTGACACGATGGGTCGCGCAGGGAGGCAAGATCGAACCCCACTGGGCGTTTGTGACACCGAAGCGGCCCGAATTGCCGGCGGTCCGCAATACGACATGGCCGCGCAATCCAATCGACCACTTTATTCTCGCGCGTCTCGAACGCGAAGGGTTGGATCCCTCCCCCGAGGCGGACAAGCATGCGCTTATTCGGCGCGTCTCGCTCGATCTGACCGGCCTGCCGCCCACCCCCGAGGAGGTGGACGCGTTCATGGCGGATGCCGACCCTGACGCCTACGAGAAGGTCGTGGATCGACTTCTCCAGTCACCCCATTACGGCGAGCAGATGGCGAGGAACTGGCTGGACGTGGCGCGGTACGCGGACACGAACGGTTTCCACATCGATAACGAACGGTACATGTGGCGTTGGCGCGACTGGGTGATCGACTCGTTCAACAAGAATCAGCCGTTCGACCAGTTCACGATTGAACAGTTGGCGGGCGATCTGCTTCCCAACCCGACAGTGGAGCAAAAGATTGCCACGGGCTTCAACCGCAATCACATGATCACGTTCGAGGGCGGCATCATTCCCGAGGAGTACCGGGTGCAGTACGTGGTGGACCGCCTGAACACCACTTCGACGGTGTGGATGGGCCTCACCATGGGATGCGCCCAGTGCCACGACCACAAGTTCGACCCGATCTCCATGCGGGATTTTTACCAGGCATTCGCTTTCTTCAATTCCGTACCGGAGAAGGGTTCCGACGGCAATCGGGGAAATGCGGAGCCGCTGATGAAGGCCCCGTTGCCGCACCAGCAGAAGGCGCTGGAGGCGGTGCAGGCGGACATTGACGGCGTGCTGGCCAAAATGCGGGCGCCGGTGCCGGAATTGGATGCGGCACAGGCAGATTGGGAGGCGGAAGCGGGAACCAAGGTTCGGGCGCGGTGGGCTATCCTGGACCCGGAGGAACTGTTGTCAACCGGCGGCGCCACGCTCAAGGAACGGTATGACCGGTCGGTCGTTGCGGAAGGCGAAAACCCGGACAAGGACACGTACGAGTTCACGGCCTACACCGAACTCACGGACATCACCGCGATTCGGCTCGAGGCGCTGACCGACGATTCACTTCCCAAGAAAGGCGTGGCGCGTTCGGACGCCGCCAACTTCGTGCTGACTGAGTTCGAGGCGGAGATTTCGCCAGTATCAAATCCGGAACAATCCGAGACGATGGCATTCTCGACGGCCAATGCGGACTACGCACAAGACAGGTTCCCCGTCGTCAACGCGATCGACGGCAATCCCGCCACCGGTTGGGCGATTGACGCCAAGACGGAGAACCGCACGGCCCTGTTCGTGACCAGCAAGGGGTACGGATTTCCCGGCGGGTCGAAGATTCGAGTGCGGTTGAAGCACGAGTCCGAGCATCCGCGGCATACCCTCGGCCGGTTCCGCATCTCCCTCACCAATGACGTCACGATGGCCCCCGCGGAATTCGGTCCTTGGTATGTGAACGGGCCGTATGTCGCGGAGACGGGACAGCTCGCATTTGAGACCGAGTTCGAGCCGGAAAAGGGTGTTGATCTGAAAGCCACGTACCCCGACAGTCGCCTGAAGTGGCTGCCGATGCCCGACCTAGCGGACGGCGTCGAACACAAACTGGTCGGCGAGGTCGCGGCGACCTACCTGTATCGCGTCATCAATGCGCCGAGCGCGCGCAGCGCAGTGTTGGCCGTCGGCACCAACGACGCGGTGAAGGTATGGATAAACGGCGTGGTTGCCCACAACAACGACGTACAACGCCCGCTGAAAGCGGATGAAGACAAAATCCGAGTTGACCTCCGGGAGGGCCACAACGAAATCCTGATGAAGGTTGTGAATTACGGAAACGCCTACGCGTTCGCCTTCCGCAGAACCGAGGAGAACGTGGGCGATATCCCGATCACTATTGAACAGATACTCATCGCACCCCAAGGAGGGCGTTCGGAGGCCCAACTGGCGGAATTGCGAGATTTCTACCGCTCGAAGAACTGGGGGGAATGGCCCGCGTTGAGCGCGCAACTCGCGGAGTTCAATCGGAAGAAGGCGGACATCGAGGCCGAAGTGCCAACCACCATGATCATGGCGGAACTCGAGGAGCCGCGTGAAACGTTCATCCTCGCTCGGGGACAGTACGACCAGCCGACCGACAAAGTCACCGCGGCGGTGCCTCGCGCGCTGACCCCGATGCCGCCTGACGCTCCGTTGAATCGGCTGGGATTCGCCAAATGGCTCGTGGATCCGTCGCACCCGCTCACCGCGCGCGTCACGGTCAACCGGTACTGGCAACACTACTTCGGCACGGGCCTTGTGAAAACCTCCGAGGATTTCGGCGTGCAGGGCGAGTGGCCGTCGCATCCCGAACTGCTGGACTGGCTTGCCACGGAGTTCATTCGAACAGGCTGGGACGTGAAGGCGATGCAGAGATTGATCGTCACGTCCGCGACTTACCGGCAGTCCTCGAGGATGTCGCCGGAGCTGCTCGAGCGGGATCCGGAAAACCGGTTGCTCGCCAGAGGCCCGCGGTTCCGTATGGACGCCGAAACGGTGCGGGACAATGCGCTGGCTATCGCGGGACTGCTCGTGCCGAAAATCGGGGGGCCGAGTGTGCGGCCCTATCAGCCGAAGGGACTGTGGGAGGAAGTATCGTACGGCGACAAGACCTTCACCGCTCAGGTGTTCGAGCAGGACTTCGGCGAAAACCTCTACCGGCGCAGCATGTACACCTTCTGGAAGCGGCAGTCGCCGCCCCCGACGATGCTGATCTTCGACGCACCGAGCCGCGAAGTGTGCACGGCGCGACGCGCGCGGACCAATACGCCGCTCCAGGCGCTCGCGCTCCTGAATGACCCGCAGTTCGTCGAAGCGGCACGCATGCTCGCCGAGCGCGCCATGCGCGAAGCGGGACCCGATTCGCTGCAGCGCGTCATCTACGCGTTCAAGGCCGCCACGGCGCGAGAACCTCAAGCTGAGGAATGTGCGATTCTGGTCGACGCGTTCGATCACGAGCATGTGCATTATGTGCAGAACCCCGATGCGGCGCTTGAACTGCTCTCGGTGGGCGAAGCCAAACGCGACGAGACGCTCAACGTTGCCGAACTCGCGGCGCTGACCACGGTAGCCAGCATGATTCTGAATCTTGACGAGACGGTAACGAAGGGGTAGGCGAGTGGCTTGCCGGCGTTCACCCGTTTGACGTTTTGGGAACAGATACACCGTTGGGGTGCGATTGCACGATGAGCGGCAAAGTTGCCCCGTGATGCGAAATACAACCTATGCGTGTCATTCCGACGCAAGGCGAGGAATTTGGGCTTACCGAGGATCGTACTATCCGCAGGGAATCTATCGAAGGTGCGATGCGCAGGGGTTTGCGAGCTCTTCCGCTTGGAAATCCCCCGCTCTATACCGGGATGTTGAGAGAGTGGATTTGTTTACCCGGAGCAGCCCAGCCACGTACGACGTGGATTTGCACACAATAGAATGCTTCAAGACGTGGAGACGGGACAATAGAATCGCCTTGATTCCAGAGCACGACGTTTAGCGGACGAGCCAGATTCCTCGCTTCGCTTCGGAATGACAGAACGTGCGCTATCGCGCGGAGTGGCGTTTCGCTTCGAGTTGGCGCTCCGCGACGTCGGCAACAAAAGGGACCGATTCATGGATCCCATTCGCGAACATAGCCTGATGGAAACGCGCCGGCAATTCTTCGGCCGGTGCGCGTGCGGGATTGGCACGGCGGCGCTGGCCTCGTTGTTGAATCCTCGTCTATTTGCGGCGGCCGCGCCGCCTGCGCGGACGCTGGGTCTCCCCCACTTCGCGCCTCGGGCGAAGCGCATTATCTACCTGTTCATGTCGGGCGGTCCGTCCCAGGTGGATTTGTTCGATTACAAACCGAACTTGCGCGCCCTCCATGGGACGGAACTGCCGGAATCGATCAAGGGCAGCCAGCGCCTGACGACGATGACTTCCGACCAGGCGAATTTCCCGGTTGTGTCATCGAAATTCAAATTCACGCAGGCCAAATCGGGCGCGTGGTTCAGCGAACTGTTGCCGCACACCGCCGCGGTCGCCGACGATCTTTGCGTAATTCGCACGATGACGACCGAGGCGATCAACCACGATCCCGCGACCACTTACATCACGACCGGCGCGCAGCAGGCCGGCCGGCCCAGCATGGGCGCATGGCTGAGTTACGGCCTCGGCAGCGAGAACCAGGACCTGCCCGCGTTCTCGGTCCTGATCTCAAAGGGCAATCCGCGCGTAAACATGCAGCCGCTCTACCCTCGCATTTGGGGGTCCGCCTTCCTGCCCGCCGAGCACCAGGGCGTGAACCTGCGCTCCTCCGGCGATCCGGTGCTGTTCATCAAAAATCCGCCCGGTGTCGACAACGCATCGAGAAGGCGCATGCTGGACGGCCTGGCGAAGCTGAACGAGAAGCATTACGAAGATTTCGCGGACCCCGAAATTGTTGCGCGCATCCGGCAGTACGAGATGGCCTACCGCATGCAGGCGTCGGTCCCCGAACTGGTCGATTTTTCGTCCGAGCCCGGGCATGTCCTCGACTTGTACGGTCCCGAGGTAAGGCGCCCCGGGAGCTATGCGGCGAATTGCCTGCTGGCGAGACGGCTGGCCGAACGAGGGGTCCGGTTCGTGCAATTGTTTCACCGCGGCTGGGACCAACACGCGGAACTGCCGCGCGACATCTCGACCCAGTGCCAGGACACGGATCAACCCAGCGCGGGGCTTATCCGCGATCTCAAACAACGCGGCATGCTCGACGACACCTTGGTTATCTGGGGTGGTGAATTCGGGCGCACCGTCTACAGCCAAGGCGAACTTCAGAAAGACAACTACGGGCGCGACCACCATGGCCGCTGCTACTCGCTCTGGATGGCGGGCGGGGGCGTGAAGGCGGGGGCGGTCTATGGCGAGACCGATGATTTCAGTTACAACATCGTCAAGGATCCCGTCCACATCCACGACTTCAACGCGACAATCCTCCACCTCATGGGCATAGACCACGAGCGACTAACCTACCCATTCCAGGGTCGCGACTTCCGGCTGACCGACGTCTTCGGAAATCCTCTGGCGGGATTGATCGCCTAAATCGCCGGTACCCATGGCATCCAAAAGGAAAGCCTTCCCTTGCGGACACGTTGGCAAAGGTCGGTATTGCCATCGGTGCGAACAAGAACGACGGCAACAGCGAGAAAGAGAAGCGGCAGACAAAGTGTGGACTGACCGAGTTGCCACATCGCCCATACCAATTGAACACGTCCCAATACCGGTTGCGCAGCGAACACTTCGAGTCATAGAGGATTTGCGGAACGGCACCGCATATCGGCAACTCGGCGGTAAACGAATGGTTACGATCGGACAGCGAGAGATTATTTCAGTCCCAATAGGTCGACGCTATCGATTGATTTGTCGTAACAGTAGCGGTGCGATGGAATTCATAGAGATCTTAACGCATGAAGAATACAACAGTCGGCTGAGCTCCGGAGGGTGGACGTAGTTGTCGAAACCCGCGAAGCAAAGACCTCAGCTCACCTTTGTGCGACGTCCATCAATCATGGCAAGTGTGGAAATCGCAGCATGTTGGCTGAGTGAAATACGCTACAGCGTAAGATACCGATGTGAGTACGTACGATGCGACAGGCTCAGGGAGCAACTCAATCTGGACAATCGGTCATTCAAACCTTTCGATTGCGCGGTTCATCGAACTGCTCCGGGCGAACGAAATTGAGACGGTAGTTGATGTCCGGTCCAAACCCTATTCCCGGTATTGCCCTCACTTTCGGAAGACAAACCTTCAGGCCGCCCTTCGCGAGCACGGCATCGAGTACATTTTCATGGGCAAGAATCTCGGCGGCAGGCCGGACGATCCGGCGTTGGCCGGGTTGGAACAAATCGAGCGGTGGGAACGCATTTCGAAACTGCCGGGGTTTGCCGCGGCGATTGACGTCCTCGTTGCAGTGGCGAAATCCCGCAGGACGGTCATCATGTGCGCCGAGGAGGATCCGAACGACTGTCACCGCAGGCACTTGGTGGTCCGAGCACTGGATGGCCGGGGCGTCGAAGTCCGGCATATCCGGAAAGACGGCGCCGTAGACGATGAGGCGCGAATATGTGATTCGGAAGCGGCCTTCTTTCGGCGCTTACGTAGCAATTTCACAGAAGGTTAGCCCGCATTTCTCACCAGTCGCTCCCGATGACGGGAGCGACTGGTGAGAAATGCTCAGGAGATAGCATGGAAGTCAATCGGGTGAGGATTTTTCACACCAACAGCCCGTTTTCCCTTTCGCTGCATAAAGGTATGTGCCGCACGAAGTTGTATCCTTCATTGCCCGCGGGTGTGAAAATTCCGGGCTAGGCCCGCCCATGACCGTTTTCCACCGCCCGAATGCGCGCGGATTGGGCCAATCCGGATTTGCACAACCATGCGAGGGAGCGGCGCCGAAGGCCAATCGTCGCACCCACGCGCCCCGGATACAAACGTTCCGCGGGAATCCGGACGGGTTCGGATCAACCGCGTGGAAACAGGGAACAGTCCATTATGCCCCACCGCGCGAGACGAAACTTCATTCCCGTCGAGAGGCAACCCAAACCATAGCGGACGCTCCGGCGGAAGTTGATCGAGGATGCTTCCGGAAAGTACTTGGTGGGACAGGTTACCTCGGCGATGGAAAAACCCTTCCAGAGGATTTGCGCGAGCATTTGGTTGTCGAATACGAAGTCGTCGGAATTCGCCTCGAGCGGCAGGCTCTCCAGTATTTCGCGCGAAAACGCCCTGTAGCCGGTGTGATATTCCGACAGTTTTGTGCCGAGCAATAGGTTCTCGATGAGGGTCAGGGCGCGGTTGGCGATGTATTTCCAGACAGGCATCCCTCCCTCGATGGCGTGGCCGCCCAGGATTCGCGAACCCAGCACGCAAGGATACAGGCCGTTCCCGATTATCGAGGCCATCGCGGGAATCAATTTCGGCGTGTACTGATAGTCCGGGTGGACCATGATGACGATGTCCGCGTCGTGTTCGAGCGCGAGCCGGTAGCAGGTCTTCTGGTTGCCTCCGTATCCGCGATTTTTCGGGTGCGTGTGCACAGTCGTATGGGGCAGGGTTCTGCCGATCTCCGACGTCGCGTCCATGCTCGCGTCGTCCACCAGGATTACCTCGTCCACGACGCCCTGCGCCATGACCTCCTCGTGCGTCTGGACAAGGGTCTGCGCGGCGTTGTACGCCGGCATGACGACCACGACTTTTTTCCCGTTGAACATGGGTGAATTGTCCCGGCCGGCTTACGACTCCGCAAGCAACTTGTCAAAGTAGTCGATCGTGTGGCGAAGCCCTTCGCGAAGGGGCACCTTGGGTGTCCAACCCAGCTTGTCGCGCGCGATCGAAATGTCCGGCCGGCGGCGCACCGGGTCGTCCGACGGCAGCGGTTTGTTGATCAGCTTTGATTTGCTCCCGGTCAAGTCAAGCACCTCCTTCGCCAACTCGGCGATGGTGAATTCGTCCGGGTTTCCAATGTTCACGGGGCCCGTGCAGTCGCCGTCCATCAGCCGGATCATGCCCTCGACCAGGTCGCTGACAAAGCAAAACGATCTCGTCTGGGACCCATCGCCGTAAATCGTGATGGGTTCGCCCCGAAGCGCCTGCACAATGAAATTGCTCACCACCCGCCCGTCATTCGGCGACATCCGCGGTCCGTAGGTGTTGAAAATGCGGATCACGCGGATGTCCACGTTGTTCTGGCGGTGATAATCGAAAAACAGGGTCTCGGCGACGCGTTTGCCCTCGTCGTAACAACTGCGCACGCCGATCGGGTTGACGTTTCCCCAGTACGACTCGACTTGCGGATGAATCTGCGGATCGCCATACACCTCGGAAGTCGAAGCCTGCAGGATGCGCGCCTTCACGCGCCGGGCCAGCCCCAGCATGTTCAGCGCCCCCATCACACTGGTCTTGACCGTCTTGATGGGGTTGTACTGGTAATGAACGGGCGAGGCCGGACACGCCAGATTCCAGATGCGGTCCACCTCGATCCGGAGCGGGTCCGTTACGTCGTGTCGAATCAGTTCAAAGCGGGGGTGTTGCAGCAGGTGCTCGATGTTCCGCTTGCTCCCCGTGAAGAAGTTGTCCAGACAAAGGACTTCGTCGCCGCGCTCGAGCAGGCGTTCGCACAGATGCGAGCCGATAAAGCCTGCTCCCCCTGTGATCAGATTTACGTAGTGAATGGCGGGTACTCCTCATCGAAGCGGTCGTGAAATGTGGGCGCCCCCTGCGTTCGACAGGAACCGGGACAGCGCAGCCGCTCTTGGGTTGTGCCGGATACGTCATCAACGGGGGAAGTATCGTCAAGTGTTGGGCCGTTTTCAACATGCGGGCCGGATCAGAAGGCCGGTCCCATGCGTTTGCCGTTCTCCGCCCAGCGATAGAAGCCTTCGCCTGATTTCGCCCCAAACTTGCCCGCGCGAACCAGTTTCTCGAGCAATGCCGGGGGTGCGGGAATGCGGGCGGGGTCGAGTTCGTGCATGACACGAAACGCGTTCAACGCGATGTCCAGGCCGGCTAGGTCCGCGATGCAGAGCGGGCCGACGCGCAAGTTGAAGCCATCGCACATGCCCTGGTCGATGTCCTCGATCGAACCGGCGCCGTCTTCCAGCAGGCGTATGGCTTCGCACGCCATCACCCCAAAAATGCGGTTCATCAGGAACCCTGGAATGTCCTTTTTGACGACGATGGGGTTCTTGCCGACGGCGCGCCCGAAAGCAACCGTCGCCTCCACGACCGTTTCCTTGGTGCCCGCGTGTGGAATGATCTCGACGAGCCGCATCAACGGCACCGGACCGAAGAAATGGACGCCGATGACCCGTTCGGGTCGGCGCGTGGCGGACGCCAGGCGGGTAATCGGTATGGTTGAGGTATTGGATCCCAGGATGGCGTCGGGCCCGCAGAGATCGTCCAGCACTCGAAACACCCCGAGTTTGGCGTCTACATCTTCGAAGACGGCCTCGACAACGAGGTCGGCGTCCCGCGCCGCGTCCAGTTCCCCCGATGTTGCAATCCGTTCGAGCACCTTGGCCGCTGTCTCATCCAGCAGAGCCTTGGACTCGAGCTTGACCACGGACCACTCGATGGATCGGCGGGCACGCGAAAGCTGGGCGCTGGACGTGTCGATCAGTGCGACCGTATAACCGGCCTGTGCGCACACCTGTGCGATGCCGCTCCCCATGAATCCCGCGCCGACCACGGCGATGCGTTGGATGGTGTCCATGCGATTTCCCTCGACGTGTTTGCGGGTGCGGCCGACTCGGGACCAGTATTTTTAGCCCGCATTTCTCACCAGTCGCCCCCGTTGACGGGGGGCGACTGGTGAGAAATGCTCTGGACAAAGCGTGTGAGTGATTTGGGTGAGGATTTTTCACACCCACCCTTTGTTCTGCCGTGCCGCGCGGCGACGATGCATAACGGTGCGCACTGTAACATGTTGTATCCTCCAACGCGCGTAGGTGTGAAAAATCCGGATTAGGCGGTATACCCGCCGTCGCAGGTGATGATCGCGCCTGTCGTGTAACTGGATGCGTCGGACGCAAGATAAATGGCGGCGCCGACGATCTCTTCGGGTTGCGCGTGCCTGCCCATGGGCGTGCGCGACGCGAAATGCTCGTAGAGTTCGGGTGTATCAATCAGGACCGACGCGAATTTCGTCTCGACCAGTCCGGGCGCGATCGCATTGCAACGCACGCCCGCGCCGGCGAGTTCCTTGGCAAACATTTTCGTTATCGCGAGCACGGCGGCCTTCGTCACCCCGTAGATGCCCTGCATCGGCGGCGGAGACATGCCCGCAATCGAAGCGATATTGATAATCGACCCGCTGCCCTGCTCGACCATGATCCGGGCCGCGTGCTGCGCCATCAAGAAATATCCCTTCACGTTTACCTCGAACGTCTTGTCGTACGCACTCTCGGCAATGTCGATCGCGGGACCGAAGTAGGGGTTGGTCGCTGCATTGTTCACGAGCACGTCCACCCGTCCCAACTCCTCTTTCACCCGCCTGTACAGCGCCTCGATGGCCGCTGTCTGGCCCGTGTGGCACGCTATCGCCGTTGCCTTCCCGCCCGACTTTCTAATCTCATTTGCGACCGCGTCCACCCCTTCTTGTTTGCGCGAGCACACGACCACCGTCGCTCCCGCCTGCGCAAACCCCTTTGCGATGGCCTCTCCAATGCCGCGGCTGCCACCGGTAACGATCGCCACCCTATCTTTCAATGAGAAATTTGGACCTGCCATGAATTCCTCCAATTCGATGCCGCAACCTGCGTTCTCGAGACTTCATCCGGCCCTCTTGGCCTTGGATATTGGGGCCGCCGCCGGCGGAGCGCTCAGTATCTTTTCCCCATGAGATGGCACAGAACATATCGATCCAGCTCTTCGTAGTCGCGCGCCTTGACGAGTTGGTCCACCAGTTTCTGGTCCATGGAGCACACCTTTTCGAGGAGGTATTTGAACGTCTGCAGACTGTTCGCGAGGTGTTTGTGACCGTGCGCCTGTTTGGTGGTGCGCATCGCCTTCACGTCCAGGCCCACCCACTCGCCGTTGTGTCCGTATCCGTATTCCTCGAGTACGCGCACTTGATTGAACGCAACGCGCAGATTGTTCGATCCAAAAGCCTTGTCCTGATCAAACTTGAGGCCGCCTTGATCGTTGAGATGCACGCTCCACAGTTTGTCGTGCGCCAGCGCGTAGGCCATGTCGTCGGAGGGATCCAGCCCGGCGAGAAGCGAATGCGCGCTTTCGACCAGCGTGCCCACCCGCATCGGATCGATCGTCATGTAACTCATGCCCACGGCGTGGCCGATGGTGGATATGATCGCGCTGTCCACGGGCTCGTTCGGCTTCGGCTCGATCAGGATTCGAAGCTTCGGATCGTATTCAAGGAACGTGTCGAGCGCATCGCGTATTTGCAGGACCTGCTTGCGCGCGACCTTGCTCTCGCGAATGTAGGTGCCCTCACGTGCCAGCCACAACACCATCGAACTCGTGCCCAGGATGTTCATGATGTCGATGGCGGTCTTGGTGCGGTCTATCGCGTACTGCCTTAGCTTGGCCGAAGGGTTCGTGTACGCGCCGTCAATCGTCTCGGGTGCAAACCAGAGGCGAGGCGCTACGAATTCCGCGACCAGTCCTTCACTTTCCAGCATCTTTCGGACTTGCTTGGCTTCTCTCGCGATCTGCGCGGCGGACTTCCCGTCCAGGTCGGGCACCGCGTCGTCGTCGTGAAACTGCATGCCGTCGAACCCAAGCTGCTTGGCCAGCCGCATCTTCTTGGACAACGCCACCGGCTCCCGCACCGGCGGACCAAAGGGGTCGGCCCCCTCCGATATGTTCCACGGCCCAAACGAAAAACGGTACTTTCCCCTCTGCTTTGCCATGAATGCATTCCTCCGTCCGCAACCCGCCGGACACTCAACACCCGCAAAGACGTAAGCATACGTGGGGATTCCGGACGATGCAAACGGTCCCACGAAACGCATTGCGAAGGAATTCCCGGTTGTGAAATAGTAGCGAGGGGACATCGTGCGCGGCATTGGGCGCCGCCGTCCCTTCGATCCACCGCGAAACGTCGCGCGCGACAAGGACAAGGAGGACACATGCAACGATCCGCCCTTTGCTACATGGCGCTGCTTTCGGCGCTGATGGCGCCGTTACTGGCCGGTTGCAATCCAGACAAGAACAAACTGCTCTTCAAACCCGCTCCGGGCAGCGCCCGAATGATCGATACGGAAGACGCTTTCAATTTCTCAGTCAATTTGATGGGCATGTCGATGGGGTTCGGCATGTCCCGCGAGAGCACGTTCCGAATGACCACGGAAAGTGTCGACCCCGAAGGCGTCGTCACCCTGAACGTCGCCCTTGAGTCCACTACGTTGGACCTCTCCGGCTTGGACGCGCTGCTTGGAGGGGCGATGGGAGGACCGCAGGGCGCTCCTGGAATGCCCGCCATTCCGGGCATGCCGACCGGCGACGACCCGTTCGGGACCAAGGCGCTCAAGACCGCGATGAGTGCGGCCAAGGGAGAAAGCTTCAAAGTCCGCGTGAATCGTCACGGCGAAATCATAGAGGTGACCGGGGCGGACGCCATCGGCGAGAAGGTAGCCAACGAGTACAAGGCCCCCGCCGGCCTGCCCGCGGTCGAGATGAAAATGAACATACGGCGGATGCTGGGCAACGAAGGCATGAAGAATGCCATGAAACAAATATTCTTTCCGGCCCCCGACAAGCCGCTGAATGCCGGAAGTTCCTGGAACACGCAACTCGTGAACGACGGCGCGGGTATTCCCGTCACGGCAGACACGACCATCACCATGAAGGACCGGGCGAACGGATTTCTAAACTTTGATACCGCCCTCCAGCTGAACTTTGACATGAAAAGCGGACCCATGAAGGAGTTGCTCGACAATCCGAATGTCAAGACCGACATGAGGGGTAACGGCTCCGGTAGTCTGAAGTTCGAGGAGGGAACCGGCTGGCTGGTAGACGGGTTGAGCGCCGGCACGGTGAACGGCAACATCTCGTTTCAGGCTCCCCAAGGTGGTGGCTCGCTCGCCATCCCGATCGAGGTGGCCTATAAAGGCACGGTGAAGACCTACGCCCAGTGAGCCGGCGTACCACCCGCGCTTCTCCGCCTGCTATGTGGTCCGTTGCCGATCGTCCCGGAGAATCAGGTTGAGCAGTCCTGCTGAAAACCTTCCGCGCGCGAGTCAATCGGATTGGCACGAGGTTGACACACGGCATGACCTCGCATCGGTGCTCGCGCAAGTCCGTGCGTGCCGGATTTGCGAGATGGAGCTGCCGCTCGGCCCTCGGCCTGTGCTCCGTGCGTCGGCGACGGCTCGCATATTGATCGTCGGTCAGGCCCCCGGCGCCCGCGTCCATGCGACGGGCATACCCTGGAACGATCCCAGTGGGGACCGATTGCGGGCGTGGATGCAGATCGATCGCGAAACGTTTTACGACGAGTCCCGCGTCGCCATTATTCCGATGGGGTTTTGCTATCCCGGGCGAGACCCGCGCGGCGGTGACCGGCCGCCCCGATCGGAATGCGCCACGTACTGGCTGGACCAACTGCTTGCCGGTTTGCCCCGCATTGAGTTCACGATACTGGCCGGGCAGTATGCCCACCGGCATTACCTGCGCGATCGGATTAAGCATTCGCTTTCCGATACCGTGCGCGCCTGGCGCGAATACTTCCCCCGGTTTCTCCCGATTCCGCATCCCTCGCCCAGAAACACGCTGTGGCTCAAACGCAATCCGTGGTTCGAACTCGAGGTCGTCCCTGCCCTACGCGAACGCGTGACGGCGTTACTGCGAGGTTGTGCCGCGTCGCAGTGAACGTTTCCGGTTCTGCCATCGTATATGCTGCTTTCTATGCTGTCCGGTACGTAACGCGCGAACAAACCTCGATTTCATGGAGCGCCGCCATGTCTGCCAATGCGCGGTTCCGGATCTGCCCTCTCTGCGAGGCCATGCGCGGCTTCGCCATCGACATCAATAGTCGCGAGGTGTTGTCGGCGCGTCGGTCGAAGCGATCGGAACGGTCGACCTCGACGGTGTAGCCCGGATTTTTCACACCCGCGGGCCATGAAGGATACCACTTCGTGCGGCACATACCTTTATGCAGCGACAGGGAAAACGGGCTGTTGGTGTGAAAAATCCTCACCCGATTGACTTCTATGCTATCTCCTGAGCATTTCTCACCAGTCGCTCCCGTCATCGGGAGCAACTGGTGAGAAATGCGGGGTAGTGACGGCAACGGAAATCCATCTGCTTTCGTAATTGGACTGAAAGACGGTCCCGATTCCGCCCCGCTGTGTCGCCTGTGACGCAGCGGGGCGTTGCCCTTTCGTTCTGGTTTTGCCGGACCTGTCTACGGCGCCGCAGATCCGTCTGAAGAAAGCGGCGGATACTCGCTCGTCAAGTAGTCGTAAATGCATTCCGCGACGATTTCGGCGCCTTTTGGCGTAAAGTGGCCGTCGTAGATGTAATAGAGATCGCGCTGCCGGGGATAGGCCTCGAGCGCGCTCGTGACGGGGATGGAGGGTATGCCCGCTCCCGCGAAAATCGCCTCCGTCAAACGAATGTCTTTGTTGATCTCGAACACAACACCCGCGTTCTCCGAGTCCCATTCCATCCAGGTGTCTTCGAGCACCCCAAAGGGGAACGGATGGCAATAGGCGAGCATATCGACTCCGCGCTGACGGCATATTTGCGCGATGTCCCGAATGTCCCGCGCAAAAAGGTCCCAGGCTTCAACCAACTCGGGATAAAACTCGATCAGGCTTACTTCGCGATACGGATTGCGGAAAGCCCGCGTCACCACCCTCACGTAGTCGCGGCGGGGCAGGAACCGGAAGTCGTTTAAGATATCGGCAATCGGATTGCTGGACCACGCGAACGGCAACAGTGCAGCGTAAGCGCGCGAGCGCGATTGCATCCAGCGTTCGCAGCGCGAGGGCAGTTCGTTCTGCCGCTTGAAGAAATCGAGACGTCGTTCCCACTGAATGTCCGGTGTCATCAGGAGCTTTCCCGTTCTGCGCAGGGAACCCGGCACGTCGTTGGACGGGAACACCTGCAGCACAACGAGATCGGGTTCGAACAAGAAACCCCTCTCGCGCAGGAAGCCGAACTCGTGCCAGGGCGAATATCCCCCTACTCCGCCATTGATGACCGACACGCGCCGGGGGACGGACGAGCTGGCGAGCCGCAATTCCACCTGTTTGGGAATCGTCTGGTCGAACGGCAGACCGTGCCCCATCGTGTAGGAATCGCCGATCATCAGAATCCGGAATTCGTCGGGCGCCTTCGGGCCGTACTCGCGATCGCGCACTCCCTGCGAGGAAATCTCGGCGGCCACGGTAAACCACTCGCCGTCGTTGTTCCGCAGCGCGTAATTTCCGCGCCCTCCGGGTCGCAACGTAAAATCGTACCGTGGGTGGGGCTCGTAGAGATCGTGGCCGGCGCTGACTGGAGGCAGGAGGGCTCGGGCGCCGAGTTCGAGCACTGCAAGCGAAAAAGCCGTCGACATCAGCGTCAGGCCCGCCGTCGCGACGCCGGACTTCCACGACGTTTTCTCCGGGGCGGGCAGCGACAAGGAAAAGAACAGGAAATTCAGACACCACAGCGCATAGGGTAAAACAGGGGTGCTTCGAAAGAACAAGAGGAGCGCCAGCGCCGCCGCCCCTCCCCCGAGGAGGCGCCTGGTCGAAATTCCCCACCGCGCGTAATAGCGATTCCGCCAAGTTCCGGCGGTGGAGGCGGCGAGCAGATTCGATCGGCCGAACAGCCACACGACCGCGACCGTTTGGATGGACAGCGCAGCCAGGGGGACTGAATATCTTGGCAGCGCGTACTCGCCCAGTATCACCAGCAGCGATAAACCGAGCACAAGGTACAAGAACTGGGGCGACCCCAAAAGGATCAGCGGCGCGAGCAGGAGGGCCTGCAGGCGATCGTTTCCAATCTCCGCGTATACGAAGGGCGCCCACAGCAGCGCCCCCCAGCGCGCCGCGGTGGTCGCGAGGGACGCCGCATGCGTATTTTTGCGTTGGTGTACCATTGAATGATGTGATGACAGATGCGACCGGCGATCGTCAAGGAAGAGGGCGGTTTTGATTGTTCGAGTTTTGGGATGAATCGAGTTCAATGGCGGTTGAGCGGCAGTTTTGACGCGCCGGAAAAACTCCGAATACAATGCAGTGTTGGCGCAAGCGGTATTGCAACCATGGACATCTTGGGCATTTCAGCCTTTTACCACGACAGCGCGGCATGCTTGGTGCGCGACGGCGAGATCGTCGCGGCCGCGCAGGAAGAGCGGTTCACGCGGATCAAACACGATCCGCGGTTTCCCCGCCATGCCATTGCGTACTGCCTTGCCGAGGCAAAAACGAAAGCAACCGATCTCGATTACGTCGTCTTTTACGACAAGCCGTTTATCAAGTTCGAGCGTTTGCTGATGACCTATATTGCGACGGCGCCGAAGGGGATTCGGTCGTTTATTCAGCAGATGCCGTTCTGGCTCAAGGAAAAACTTTTCACCCGCAACACCATCCGACGCGAATTGGACTACTCCGGCGAGGTCCTGTTTACGACGCACCATCAGTCGCACGCGGCTGCCGCCTTTTTCCCGAGTCCTTTCGAGGAGGCCGCAATTCTCACGCTCGACGGCGTCGGAGAATGGGCCACCTCGACGTATGGCCTGGGCCGAGGCAACTCGGTGAAACTGCTCAAGCAGATCAACTTCCCCCATTCGCTTGGACTGCTCTATTCGGCGTTCACGTATTTCACCGGTTTCAAGGTGAACAGCGGCGAGTACAAGCTGATGGGCCTGGCGCCGTATGGCGAACCGAAATACGTCGAAACGATTTATAAAGAACTGATCGACCTTAAAGAGGACGGATCCTATCGCTTGAACCTTGATTACTTCGACTACTGCGGCGGTCTGCGCATGACGAACGACAGGTTCGCGCAGCTCTTCGGAGGTCCGCGTCGCGAACCGGAGTCAAAGATAACGCAGCGGGAGATGGACCTTGCCCGATCGATCCAGGCGGTCACCGAGGAAGTCATACTCCGCATGGCGAGGACCGCGCGTCGAGAGACCGGCGCGCGCTACCTTGTGCTTGCGGGCGGCGTGGCGCTCAATTGTGTCGCGAACGGCAGGCTGTTGAGGGAGGGACCCTTTGACGACATTTGGATTCAACCTTCCGCCGGCGACGCGGGAAACGCCCTCGGTTGCGCCCTGTTCGCGTGGCATCAGATCTTGGGCCACCCCCGGACACCGGATCGCCGGCGTCAAAAAGCCACGTACTTAGGCCCCTCGTATACGGACGAGGCCATCGAATCCTACCTGAAAGAGGTCAAGGCGCGGTACGTGAAAGTGCCCCCCGAGCGGTTGTGCGAGCGCGTCGCGGAACTGCTCGCGCGCGAATTCGTGGTCGGCTGGTTCCAGGGCCGCATGGAATTCGGGCCTCGAGCGCTGGGCGCGCGCAGTATTCTCGGCGATGCGCGGTCGCGGGACATGCAATCGACGCTCAATTTGAAGATCAAGTTCCGCGAATCGTTCCGCCCCTTTGCCCCCTCCGTGTTGCGAGAGCGGGCGAGCGATTACTTCGAACTGGATTCCGACAGCCCATACATGCTGCTCGTCGCCAACGTGAAGAAGGACCATCTCCGGCCCTTGAACGGCGAGGAGAAATCGATGCAGGGTTTTGACAAGTTGAAAATCGTCCGGTCAGATGTGCCGGCGATTACCCACGTCGACAACTCGGCCCGCATTCAGACCGTGTCCCGCGAAGACAGCCCCCTCTACTATGATCTCATCAAAGAGTTCGAGGAGAAAACGGGGTGTCCCGTGATTATCAACACGTCATTCAATGTGCGCGGCGAGCCCATCGTCTGTACGCCGCGCGAGGCCTACGCCTGCTTCATGCGCACGGATATGGACTTTCTCGTCATGGGGTGCTTCGTGCTCGACAAGAACCAGCAGCCGCTTTGGGAAGAGCAAAAGGACTGGCTCAAGAAGTATGAACTGGACTAGGAAGCCGACCGAGGGGCTAGCGCCCCCAGAAGGCGCGCGGAACAAGCCGGCTGTCGCCGTCAAGGACGAGTACCATGTCTGAACCGTTGTTTTCCGATAAGAAGGACCTTCGCGCCCTCACCTCGGACCGCCGCCAACAACGCAATTTCGGGTTGGTGATGGCTGTGGCGTTCGGCGTGCTGGGTCTCATCCGCTGGTGGCTAAAGGGCGCGCCGCCCCTGTGGCTCTTTGGAATCGGAGTCGCGTTCCTGGTCTTCGGTTTGTTTCTGCCCAAGGCGCTTCAACCCGTCTTCGTTGTGTGGCTGCGGTTTGCCGAGGCGCTGAACTGGGTGGTGACCCGCGTGTTGCTTACGGTCGCCTATTACGGGCTCATTACCCCCGCCGGCTTTATTCACCGGCTTGTGGCGGCCGACCCGCTCAAACGCGCCTGGGATTCCACGACTGATTCCTACTGGGAAGAGCCCGACGACCAACCGGAAGGCATCGAACGATACCGCGACCAGTTTTGAAACCGTTCGTCACTCCACGTTTGATGGGGCTATCGCGGGTCGCGGGGCTGCTGGCGCTCCTCGGCGCTCGGCGAGCGCAGGGGCCAGTGTTCATTCTCGGTGCGCGCGGTTTTGAGGTACTCCTCAATCCGGTTCACGACCTCCGGATGGCGCGAAGCGACGTTGTTGGTTTCACCGATGTCTTCAGCGAGATTGTAGAGTTCGAGCGGGGCATTGGGCTCGAGGCGAAACGCCTTCCAATCGCCCGCGCGTACCGCCTGTTTCGATCCTTTTTCGTGGAACTCCCAATACAAGAATTCATGGGTCATCTGCATCCGCTTGATTCCGCCCAGCCCGTGATTGCGGAAGGTCTGCATGATCGAGATGCCGTCGAGGCCGGGCGGGGTGTCGATGCCTGCCAGGTCACAGGCGGTCGGAAGGAAGTCGGCGAAGCTCCAGACGTGATTGCTGACCCCGGGATGCAGTTTGCCGGGCCAGCGCACGATCCCCGGCACGCGGATGCCCCCCTCGTACAAGTCGCGTTTGTATCCGCGCAGAGGGCCGGAACTGCTGAAGAACGCCGGATCGGCGCCTCCTTCCTTGTGCGGTCCGTTATCGCTCGAAAAAAACACTACTGTGTTCTCGTCGATGCCTAGCGCCTTCAACTTGTCAAACAAACGGCCGATGTCGCGGTCCATAAGCGTAATCATCGCGGCGTGGCCCTTTTGCGGCTCCGGCCACGGCTCGTTCGCGTAGGGCCCGTAGTCCGGCACTTCCATTCCGTTTCCGGTCGCGCGGCCGCCCTCGTTATTGGCGTGCGGCGTGGTGAACGACAGGTATAGGAAAAATGGATGGTCGCGGTGGTGCTCGACGAACCGCAGCGCATCCTCTGCAAGCAGATCGTGCGAGTACGTCTTGCGCTCCACCGCCACGCCGGGATTCGCCGTGTCCTGCACGTTCTCCGGCAGTGGGACTTTCTCCTCGTTGCGCCAAAGAAAATCGGGATAGTAGTTGTGCGCGTGTCCCTGATCCAGGTATCCGAAGAAATAGTCGAATCCCTGCCGGCGCGGAATGCCGGTTGTCTCTTCATTCCCGAGGCCCCACTTGCCGATCAGGCCCGTGGCGTACCCGGCGGACTGCAGAAGTTCGGCTACGGTCACGTCCTCAGGCCGCAGCGGTACGCGGGCATTTCCGCGGACCCGACAGTGGCCTGTGTGGAGGCCGGTCATGAGCACGCAGCGAGACGGTGCGCATACCGTACTCCCGGCGTAGCATTGGGTAAATCGGATACCTTCTCGCGCCATGGAGTCCAGGTGCGGCGTCTTCACTCGCTCTTGGCCGTAACACCCCAGATCGCCGTACCCGAGGTCATCGGCGAGAATGAAGATGATGTTCGGTTTGCGCCCATCTCCCGTCAAGCGTGCTAGATCCGTCGCGCAGGACGCCGCCATTCCCAGCCCGCCCCCACACGCCGCGGCGGTAGCGGAACGAAGCCATTCACGCCTCGAAACCAACATGCGTAGCTCTCCCCTTCCCGCCGTTCGTTCAGGGGATCATAGTAACCACCAAGTCTCGTGAGGGCAAGGGCATGCAAAGCCGCCCCATGTCATCGGGGGTGGGCGCCGGCGACCAGGAGTTCCCATCTCCGAGGCGCACTGCAAGTAGGCGTTGCCAAAGCTGCGGTGTCCATCCCGACCATCCGGTGTGCGGCGCCCTTTCCGATACATCGATTTCCCAACGATTGCCTTGACATGTCTTTGTTCGGTCTACTAGCCTAGCTCCCACGAACGGGGCATTTGGTGCGGGCGCCATCCTCACAGGACTCAGAGTCCAGAAGGGGCGGCGCTTGCGCATGCGAAAGTCGTGTCCATCGTGGCCGGCGCGCAACCTCTCGGATTGCGGGCGGCCGGGCGATCCCGTTTCGGGGGATGATTGCCGGCGACGGAAGACTGACCGCCTTGTGCGGGGAATGGCCTTGGAGACGGCTCCCCGTCCCGGTCGATGAGTTGGAGTAGGAGCGTGCGCCCCACGCGTATCGGGGGAATACGGTCGTCCGTGTCAGATGCGGCAGTCTTGGATTTCCAACTGGAGAAAAACACCATGCGAATGACCGCAAGTGGTTTACTGGTTCTGCTCGTGTTTACATCGGGGTGCGGACCCTCCCCCGAGGAGCCGGCCCAAGTGGGGCCCGCGTCAGCCCCGGCTCAACAGGTTGAGCCGGCGGTTCCGCCCGTTGGAACCGTCGCGGCCCCGACCGTCCCCCCCGAGAAGTCACCGGCAAAAGTGGTGATCGTGCCGCCCGGTGAAGACGTACAGACGACCGTGCAGGAGGCGCTCATCCTTGCCGAGCCCGGCAGTGTGGTCCAACTGGAGGAGGGAACGTATGAGTTTGAGCTCGGCCTCTCGCTGGACGTCGAAGGGGTGACTGTGCGCGGGCGCGGGATGGACAAGACGGTCCTCGACTTCAAGAAACAGGAAGCGGGAAGCGAAGGGCTCTTCGTGACGAGCAAGAACGTTCTGCTCGAGGACTTCGCGATTGTGGATACCAAAGGGAATGGCATGAAGTCCCAGGGCGCCGACAACATCGTGATTCGGCGTGTTCGCGCGGAATGGACCGGCGGACCGAAGGAGACCAATGGGGCATATGGCATTTACCCCGTCAGTTCCACGAACGTGCTTATCGAGGATTGCGTGGCTATCGGCGGATCGGACTCGGGCGTGTATGTGGGGCAGTCGAAGAACGTCATCGTGCGCAATTGCCGCGCCGAATACAATGTGGCCGGAATCGAGATCGAGAACTGCCATGACGCCGACGTCTACAACTGTATCGCGACCAACAACACCGGCGGCATACTCGTGTTCGATCTGCCGGATCTTCCCCAGCAGCGCGGCCATAACATCCGCCTGCTGAACAACCGGGTGTATGGGAACAACACGCCCAATTTTGCGCCGAAGGGAAACATTGTTGCCACCGTTCCGACGGGGACCGGCATCATGGTGATGGCGAACTCCAATGTCGAAATATTCAACAACGAAATCCGCGATCACGACACTTCCAACATGCTGATCGTCAGCTATCAATCCACGTTTCTCGAAATCAAAGACCCCAACTATTACCCCTACGCCGAGGCCATTCATGTTCACCACAATACCTTTGGTCCGTGTGGATCTAAGCCCGGGGGCGAGCGAGGGGGGCTGCTGGCGGCGCTCGCCGGCACGCCGCTTCCCGATATTATCTGGGATGGGGTCGTCAATGATGCCAAGCTCGTGGACGGCAAACTGCCGCCGGAGCTTCGCCTATACATCCACAACAATACGGACAGCGAGGGCGACGTGACGTTTGTGTCATTGGGCGGCGCGACAACCCTGTCCGATCCGACCCAGGCCGTCGTGAGCCGTGACCTGGCGGACCACGCGGGCGAGTTGCCGGGCTTGGAACCGATCACGATACCGGGCATTCGGTGATGTCCCCATCCAGCGGCATATGGTGTGCCGCCTTGCTGATGGGCGTGGCCGGTGTTCATGGCGACGCAGAGCCGCCGGCGGCAAACGGGGACCTCGAAGGCGCTGCGCCTGCGCGGCTTGGCGCGTACGATCTGTTTGAGGATCCGTCGCGGCAGACGCCTCGCGACGGCGTGCTTCCCTACGGGTTGAGCTCCGAGCTATTCAGCGACCATGCCGTAAAGCATCGATTCGTCCGGATGCCGAAGCATTTCTCGGCCCAGTATCGCCATCGCGAAGTGTTCGATTTCCCCGAAGGGACCTTACTCGTCAAGACGTTCGGATTCCTTCGGGACGAACGCGACCCATCGCAGGGCGAGCGGCTAGTGGAAACGCGACTGTTGATTCGCACGCCTTCGGGGTGGGCCATGCTGCCGTACGTGTGGAACGAAGACGGCGCCGATGCGCGTCTGGCCGTCGCGGGGGCCCGAGTACCCGTAACGTGGATCGACAGACACGGAGAGCAACGCTCGCTGAAGTATGTTGTCCCCAATATGAATCAGTGCAAGCACTGTCACGTCGAGAGCGGCGTGGCGCAGCCCATCGGCCCCAAGGCGCGTTATCTCAACTACGAATATGCCTATGCTACCGGCGTCGAAAACCAACTCGATCGATGGATCCGGGCCGGGCTCCTATCCGGACTGCGCAATTCCGCGGACGCCCCGAAGGCCCCCCGATGGGACGATCCTGCTTCCGGATCCATTGCCGAACGGGCCCGGGCCTACTTGGACATCAATTGCGCCCACTGCCACAACCCCTCCGGGCCGGCCTACACGTCGGGGCTCGACTTGAGCTACGACCAGACGATACCGGTGCGTATCGGTATCCGGAAGGCCCCCGTCGCCGCCGGGCGTGGCGCGAGTGTCGGCCGCTACGATATCGAACCCGGCAACCCGGACGCATCCATTCTCCTCCACCGGCTCACTTCGACCGACCCCGGCGTCCGGATGCCCACGGTGGGAAGAAGCCTCGTACATGAAGAAGGGGCCGAGCTGATCCGAGAGTGGATTGAGAGTATGCCTTGTAACCCTCCCGCGACGGTGGACCCATTGCGATGAAAATGCTTTTCCTCAAGGCCGTTTTCACACTCCTCTTGATCGCCGTTACCTCGTGCTCGCCTTCTCACCAACAGACGCCGGCACATCCGCAGCCCGGCCCTGTTCCGACTCCGTCGGCGATGCCGGTACAAGCCCCCGCGGTGCCGGTCGAGTCTTCGGCCTCCGACTCACCGGGGCAGGACGATGACTTCGAATTTGAAACCGCGGACGAAACTCCTGCGCCGCAGTCGTTGAGCGAATTCAACTTCTTTCGTGACATGGCGGGCCAAGTCCCCCGGGACGACGTGGTGCCGTATGGTTTGAACACCGAGCACTTTGCCGATTACGCGCGCGTACGGCGGTTTGTCCGTGTGCCGGCCGGCGCTCACGTCCAATACGATGAAGACGCGGCGCTCGATTTTCCAGTCGGGACGGTCTTCTTGCAGACTTTCAGTTATCCGCTGGACCGGCGCGATCCCGCCTCGAAGGAACAGTATGTCGAAACGCGCATGCTGCGGCGGCTGACCGGCGGATGGGACGGCGTAAGCTACATCTGGAACAAAGAAGGCAGCGATGCCCGGCGGGCGCTCGCCGGCGGCATTGTTGCGGTGTCGTGGACGGGCGACGACGGCGCCCCTCACTCGCTGAAATACGTCGTGCCCAATAAGAACGACTGCAAACGATGTCACGAGAACCAGGGGGTGATGCTGATCCTTGGCCCGACCGTGGCGAATCTCAACGGGGACTACCCGTATGCCGAAGGCAGCGAAAACCAGATTCGTCACTGGTCAGCGCGCGGCATTCTGCAAGGCGCTCCAGACAACGCGGATGACGCGCCTCGACTCGCCCGATGGGACGATCCGAACGACGGTCCCGTCGATGTGCGCGCTCGCGCGTGGCTCGATGTCAACTGTGCGCATTGCCACAATCCCCTCGGCGCCGGCGGGGTGTCGGGCCTGGATTTGCGGCTCGCCCAAGACAGTCCCATCCGCCTGGGCGTCTACAAGCCGCCCGTGGCCGCGGGTCGCGGATCGGAAGGTCAACAGTTCAGTATCGAACCCGGCAAGCCCCAGTCATCCTTCCTGATCGGAAGGCTTATATCGACCGACCCGTCGGTGATGATGCCCCCGGTGGGCCGCCGCCTGCCCAATAGCGAGGCCATCGCCCTTGTGGGCGAATGGATCGCGGGTATGCGCTTCGACGAGTCGGAGGCGCAACAACTGAGGGAGAAACAGCTCGAACTGCTCGAGCAGATCAAGCGCGAAGGAAAGTGGCCGGAAACAGTCCCCGAGTAGGTCGACTCGATACGCCGTGCCGATACCGCTTTACCCTATGTGGCCCCTCGTAGCGGTGACGCGCCCCCCTCGAAAATAAAGTGCGGGTCCAAGTTGTAAACTGCGCGCCAAGGAGCCCCACGCGCAGGAGCCGAGCGCTCTTATTGTGCTTGGTTTCTCGCGGCGGTGGCCCTCAGTTCCTCTAACCAGTTTTCGGCGGTCGGCGCCACGGGATACGGGCGACCCCGTTGCCACGTCGCCTGGATGAAATAGACGAGCGGTATGCCGCGCTCGATCGTCAGCACGACCTGGTGTTCGCCCGGCAGCTCGCCTTCGCGCAGAAATCGCTCGGGGGGGTAGATCAGTCCAAGCCCGATCCGGCCACTGGTGCGTGACTGTTCTCCGAACACCGCAACGATGCCGGCCTGCTGATCAAACGAGACCGTTTGATGCGCCAACTTGGTGAGCCCAACGCCGAGTTCGACCCGGTCATCCGGGGTCCCTCCGTCGACCACGATTTCGACGGCCGAGTCACGGCGTCCTGCAAATGCGGTCATTCGCATACGCACGGTAAAAGTGTTTCCCTGCGGACCGACGTTCGATGCTTTCATCTCGACCGTTGCGTGATCCGGGGTTTGTTCGACGATGCTCTTCTCGAAGGTCACAATTCCTTTTCCACCTGGACTGCGCACGGCGTAGGGATTGTCGTTGACGTACAGCGTGACGCCGCCGATTCCGCATGTGTCCCTGACATGGAGCGCGTCCATACCCCAAGGCGCATCTTGGTTAGGGTCGCCGATGGCGGCGTCGGCAAGGACGAAGCGGCGCTCGCGCTTGCCGAAGTAGTCAATCTGCCCCCAGTAGCCTCGGTAACTTTCCAACTCGGATTCCCAGCCGATGCTGTCGGGTATCCAATCCACGAGGGCATTCACGCGAGGGTAGCCCAGCAACGCGTCGCGCTGTTGCGCAATCCAGTCCGCGTATACCGGAACCTCGGCCGCCAGCCCGAATTCCGTTTCCAGCAGGCCCTGCATCCGGGCGTAATCGCCCTGACCGCGCGCCTCGTAGAAGACCTGCCAGAATTCGGCATTTTCGTGCAACGATTTCAACTGCGCAATCCACGAGTCCTTCAAAATGCCGAGATAATAGAAGCCGGTTTCGTCGCTTGAAATGAATTTGCGGGCGATCGCCGTATCGAGGGCCGTGAAATTCGACCTTACGACTGCGGCGGTCGCGTTACCCGCCGTAGGATCGGCGCCTTTTGCGGTCACGGCCTCTTCAAGTCTGCGCGCAAGACCGAACAGCGCGGCGGGGGCGCTCTTCAATACTTCCTTCTGTATCGCGTTCATGTCCTGCCATGTCCAGGCGACAGGCTTCACCGCAGCGGGCGAGGCCGTCCACGTGTCGTCTACGACGTTGTCCGCATTGACGTCCACGTTCCACGTGTCGACGATGCCGTCGTTATCGGAATCCAGGAACTGGTATTTCATGTCGGCGCTGCGATCAAGGTTGACATCCACGTCGATCCAGGCGCGCTGCGCGTACTTCAGGTGCACGCGTTGATCGGCGGGGTGATAGTAGAGTTCCATGGGTTTGCCGGGCCGTATCGCAAGTTCGTACCGCTTATTGAACGCCCCGACGTGCGGACTTCCGATCGCGTCAAAGCCCTCGGTTCCCATCGCGATGACGCCTTCCCAACGCTCGTTCGTGTCCGCGAACGTCTCGCCGTCCACGTTATGATCGTTCTCGTCCCACGTGAGCAGCACACGGTCCCACGCCAGACCTGCCGCGCGCTGTGCCGCATCGAACGTCAGCATGCGGCCCGTCGCAATGCCCATGACGGCGGCGCGCTCGGCATCGGATTCCGGAGTCGGTATGCCGCCCTGCGTCGCGCGGGCGGTGATCGAAACATCATAATCGCGTTGCTGCTCGACATCTGCGTCGTTGTCCGCATCGAAGCTATGCTGAAGGGTAAACAGTGCGGCACCGTCCGCCCCGATGCGAATGGCCTCCTCGCTTACATGGTCGCCGTCGTGGTCGGCGAAGATGTACTGACTCTCGGGGATCAGCCGCCACTCCGCCGCGCCCGGTTCAAGCACAAACGCCGCGAACCGTTCGTTTCCCCCGAAATGGGACCGCCATTGGCATCGCGGCAAATCGAAGGCGAAGCCCACGTCGTACAACAACAGGTTGTCATCGCCTACGTCGCGGGCCCACCACGCGGTCAGTATGTTGGGGTCGCCGTTTGCCAGTGGGCCGCCCGCGACGTACAGCGCGATTTCATCCACGTCTTGGTCGTCGTCGATGTCCGTGTAATCGAGAATCGCGTCGACGGTCCCGTCCGCGTTCCAATCGGCGACGTATACGTCACTGTCGAGATCCGGTTCCTTGCCCTCGACAAGGTCGGCGTCCTGATCAATAGCGCGCACCAGCACCGGCCGCATGGAATCGGCGTGCCGCAAGTCCAGGTCGACATACCACACCTCGTCGGGTCTTCCATCGAGCGAGTTGTCGACGTAATGCCGCTTGCCGTGCTCGTCCGCCAACACGTTCTCCCGCATGGCCGGATCGAGTCGGGCCGCGTCCCCGAAGACGCGCTCGAACGTGGCTTGGGCCGTCGCGGCGTCGGGCGGCGAGGGTGGGATCGTGGCTTGCTGCTGGACTTCCGGTATCGGCGCCGGCTGCTCTGCACCTTCGGGTTTCACCTCGGGCATCGGCTCCGGTTCCGGCTTTGTAGGTGCAGGCTCCGGCGAAGTGGGTGCATCCGGTGTAGTAGTGTCCGGTGCGGGCGGTTGCGGCACGGTTGGCGCGGGGGATTCAGGCGCTGGGGGCGTTCCCGGTTCCTGGGCGTAGAGGGGCGTGAAAAGCGCACCGCAGAGGACCATAAAACACACCCAGCGACCCGCAGTCCGCATACACCCCGACCCTTTCGATCACACCGCGCGTTTTACGGAAAACGCGAGAAGAATCCCCATTGACCATTTGGTCCATTTGCATGGCGAAGTGAAGCACAATTTGCGCTCCGAATTCAACGGATTCAGACCCTGAACGAAACGTATGACAGTTCAGCTAAAACCGACGGTCCCCGTCAATTTTTGGAGTCGCCGGAACAGCGAGCAAGAAGGTATTGCGTCCAGATTTTGGAATTAGGGCGTCCTGATTCTGGATTGTAGAACGCTTGCATTATCATCAAATCCTCGCTTTCGGAATGTCGATCAGTGCGTAACACATTTTGTATCAGTTTGTTATGGAACACGATGCTCCATAGCGTCGTGGTGGCGCACTTCTTGCTCAACTCTCGATAACTGTATCGTACGGCTTGCCCAAACGATTCCGTACCCTTCCCATCCTCCTTGGAGGATGAGCTACCTCGAGCCGTCCCGGGGAAACACTCCTCGATCCACCCTCCCCGGGGCGGCCTCAGGCCTCTGTCCCGATACCAACTGCACCGCAAGGCGGTCGGTCGGAGTTGTGGCGAACGGTGATTTCGACTGCTGCTGCGTCACGCCACGTCGCACGCACTAGGGTCGATCGCGTATAGTAAGGCCCACCGTCATTCGAACGTCCTCGGAAAATACCCTCTGTGTATGTGGTGTTGCCAACGGCGCGGCGCGGACAGACCTCATGAGATTGAGTTTCAAGCGGCCGGCGTACCGATACGAATTGAGGAAGGTTGCGTGAGAAGTTCTGCGAAATGGCCTTGCATGGTCCTCATCTTGGCGTCCGCATCGTGCGCGAGCACGGCGGCGCAGGATCGTCCCGCGGCGGCCGGTCCCCAGGTCTTCAAGAACATCCAATATGCGATGGACCCAATGTCGCCGCCACGGCGGAATCAACTCGATGTGTATACGCCGGGCGGGCCTGGTCCGCACCCGGTCCTGGTATTCATTCACGGCGGGTCGTGGCGGTTCGGCAGCAAGGAGTTCGTTGGGGCAAAACCAGACGCCTTCACGGCGGCGGGTTACGTGTTCGTGAGTATTAACTATCGTCTGGCACCGGCGGTGACCCATCCCGCCTTTGGCGAGGACTGTGGCAGGGCGATCGCGTGGGTGCACGAGAACATTCGGGAGTATTCGGGAGACCCGGACCGAGTCTATGTGATGGGGCATTCGGCGGGCGCCCACCTGGCGGCGTTGGTATCCACCGATGACCGGTATCTGAAAGCCAACGGTCTTCCTCTCTCGACAATCAAGGGCGCGATCGTCTTGGACGGAGGCGGGTACAACATCCCCGTAATGGTAAACAGCGGCGAGCTGTTTGCCGGGCGCAGGTACCGGCGCGCCTTCGGCGACGGCGTAGACACGTGGAAAGATGCCTCTCCCGTCGAGCACGTCGAGAAGGGAAAGGGCATTCCGCCCTTCCTCGTTGTGCACGCCGGAAGACGCAGGGCGTCGCAGGAGCAAGCGGACGAGTTCGCGGCCAAGCTGCGCGAGTGCGGCGTGCGCGTTGAGGTCTTCAACGCGGCCACCAAGAACCACCTCACGGTCAACAGTTCCATCGGTACGCCGGACGACGAAACGACCAAGGCAATCTTCGACTTCCT
>BTUX01000012.1:0-33912 GCA_045863315.1 Candidatus Hydrogenedentota bacterium
GATAGCATAGAAGTCAATCGGGTGAGGATTTTTCACACCAACAGCCCGTCTTCCCTGTCGCTGCATAAAGGTATGTGCCGCACGAAGTTGTATCCTTCATTGCCCGCGGGTGTGAAAAATCCGGGCTAATCCTGGCCCATCGTGGGTCCGCTTGTTGTCACGGGACAAAGGTGATCGAGCGGCTGATTGCGTCGGCGGGCAGCGCATCCATACCGTCGGCCAGTCGCAATGGCGCGTAGCGGCCGGTGGCCCAGAGCGGCATGAGGTCGGCGTAATGCGGGCTGGCCGGATCTTCGCTCTGCCCGCCCGGGTACGTCCCCACGCTGGTGGAAGGGTCCCCAAAATCCACGATCATTCGCCAGCTTGCACCGCCACCAACGCTTCCGCCTTCGCTTCCCGGATTAACGGTGAACGCATCACCCGGGACCGGCCCACCGTCGCGCGCCAACTCCGGCACCCCCGTCATCGAATTCACGCGAAGGATGTTGAAATTTCGCCAGGCGTACTTCGTCAGGTCCTCGCCGATGTCGCGGCGCAGGCGTTCGAGGGCGGAGGCGAATGACTTCCGGATGATGTCGTCCCGCGTTTCCCGCACCGGCGTGGCGCGGTCGTCAAACCAAATCGAACCCGGCATCTCGCGTGTGATGTATTCCAGCACCTCGAGCATCGGCTCTCGGCGGTTGTCGCCCGAGAACCCCCAGGATCCTTCCCGTTTTTCGATGCCGCGGCTCGACCATTCGTCCTCCCACACCGCCGTGCGATAGGCGTCCATCCATCGCATCCAGATGATGGTGCCCACGGAATCGAGGTCGGCGACATAGTCCCACTGGGAAACCGCGGCAAGCACCTTCCATGCAAACTCATCGCGCATGTCCGCAGTCTTCGTGGCTTCAATAAAGACCGGAAGAAACGTCTCTGCAAACTTGTCGTGCGCGTCGTTCTGGATCCGGGCCATCGTTTCGACGGTCAAATCGTCTGCCGCACTCAACATGTCGACGATTCGCCGCGCCCGGCAACTCGGGTCCCATTGCCAGCCGAGGTAATGAGGGTAACCAATCGACGCGGGACGGCCGTTGGCCGACATCACGAACCCCTCCACGGGATTCACGGCCAGGGGAAGTTCCTTGCGCGGGATCATACCCGTCCAATCGTTGTCTCCGGATGCGCCGTCCATCGGAATTCGGCCTTGGCCCCGCGTCCGCAGCGGCAGGGCGCCGGCGGGATGCAGCGCGATGTTCCCGTCGACATCGGCGTACACGAGGTTAATCGCGGGCGCGACGAGGAAGTCGACGGCCGCGAGCCACTCCTGGAGATTGGTGGCGCGGTTCATTCCCCAGATGGCAAGTGGATCGGTGGTCACGCCTAGGTCGGTCCATTGCAACGAAATGACCCGGCCGTCACGGTTCACCACCGGACCGTGAACCGTGTAGTCGATGTGGAGCACGTGCGGCGCTTCGCCTTTGATGGGGACCTCTTCCGTAATCCGTTCCATCGCCTTCCACTCGCCGCGATGTAAATACTTGAGCGGGTCGGATGGATCAACCGTCTCGACGAAGTAGTCGACGGCATCCGCCTGCATGTTCGTGATGCCCCACGCGATTCGGTCGCTGTGCCCGATGACGATGGAGGGGTTTCCGGCGAATGTCACCCCCGCGAGATTTCGGCCCTCGGCGGAGAGGCGTGCCGCGTACCAGATAGATGGCAGACTGAAACCCAGGTGCGGGTCGCTGCACAGCATCGGTTTACCGGATCGTGTGCGGCTGCCGGCCACCGCCCAGTTGTTGCTGCCGAACGCTCCGGTCCGGCTTGCCCACACGCTTTGCATCTTTTCCATGGTGGCGATGTATGCGTCTGCCGCGCCCGGGATGGGCTCGAGATCCGGGCGCGCCAACTGCCCCCGGTCGGCCTGCAGGGTCACCGCGGGCACCTCGTACGGACGGTCCAGCGGCCACAACTCCTCGACCGCCGACACACCCATTTTTTCGACGATCATACCGAACCACAGGTCGTCATTCGTGCCCGACTGGTCCCATGCCATGTACTTTCCGAATACCAGGCAATCCACCGGCGTCCAGGGCGCCATCGTGTACCCCAAGTTCTTGAATGGCGCGGGAAGCTGATCCGGCCCCAATTCCGCGATGCGGGCGTTGACACCTTCCGAGTAGGCCACGAGGTCGTCTTTCAACGACTGGGGATAATTGCCCGAGGCCCAGAACTGTTCGCAGGTTCGCCGGAGGCCCAACTGCCGGGCGAGGATGTCGTCATTCAACGCCCCCCTTCCGAGGATTTCCGAAAGAGTGCCCGACGCCCGCCGCCGAAACATGTCCATCTGCCACAATCGGTCAGTGGCATGGATGTATCCCAGGGTACGCGCCGCGTCGTTCCATGTCGCCGCGAAAATGTGGGGTATACCGTATTCGTCGTAGCGAACTTCGACGGTCTGTTCAAGCCCGCTGAGCCGTATCGTGTCCGCGACGCACAGGGACGAGATCACCGCAACACATGGAATAAGGATTGAAATACGCATCGCACTACCCCTCATCTGCGGCCAAAGGCACCGGAAATCGTGGAAGCCACCACAATACCACAAGTCCCCCCCGTCTCAAGAAACTTGCGAATGCTTGGCGAAGCCCAGACCTCGCCAGGCCGGGTATCCTTGGGCGCATGCCCGTGTTTCTGATGTGCCTTCGCCGATTGCGGCTCGTATTTTCGCCGCGCCGTTGCTATGATCGCTCTTGCTTGAGGTGGGAATCTGGGCATGCAGCAGATTATCATCGAACAACCGAATGTCGCCCCCATCACCGTGCCGTTGTTCCAGCCGACTGTTCATCTGGGCCGTGCGGAGGACAATAACGTTGTTCTGGTGGCCGAGGAGGTGTCGCGCCACCACGCGAAAATCGTCCGCAGCGGCGACAACGTCGTACTTCACGACTTGAACAGCCTCAACGGCACGTACGTGAATCGGCAGCGCGTGATTCAACGCGTCCTCGCCCACATGGACGAAATCTGGCTCGGCAGCAAGTGCCGAATCCTGTTCCGGACGGACGGTCCGGACCCGCAGCCGCGTGATCCGTCCCAGGAGTCCTCCGTGACGCAGGACCTGGCGCGGATTCGCGCCGAGATGGAAAGCGTCGAACGCAGCGTCACCCTCGTCGGCAAGGCCGGGGAAACGCCGAGACCCACTACAAGACGGTCACCCGAGGGCCCTTCCGATCAGGAAATGCTGCGGATGACAAAAGCGTTTCGCCGGCTCTCCGCCCTGTACCAGGCCAGTAAGCTGATTGCGTCGGATTTCGACCTCAATAAGCGCCTGTCCGCGGTGTTGGACACGGCGATCGAGGCCTTGGGGGCCCAACGCGGCTTTATCATGTTGCGTGATGAACGGTCGAACGAACTTCGCGTCAGCGTGGCCCGCGCAATGGGACAGGCCCTCCAAGCCAGCTCGCCCAGCATGGGTATCGCGGGACGGGCGGCAATCGACGGGGAGCCGGTGCTCATGGCGGACCGAGACAGTGACGCGCAGTTCGGCACGCGGGACAGCATCATTCGCCAGCAGATCCGCAGCGCCATGTGCGTGCCCTTGCAGGTCGAGGACCGCATACTTGGTTCCATCTACGTCGACACGAAGAGCACACAGGCCGTGTTCAATCAGGAAGACCTCGAACTCTTTTTGTCGTTGGCCACGCAGTCGGCGATGGCCATCGAAAACGTGCAACTCTACGAGCGCATGGTGGAAGCCGAAAAAAAACGGGCCAATCTCGGAAGGTTCCTTTCCCCCTCCGTGGTAGAGGAAATCATGAAGGAGGACTCGGTCCTGGAGCTGGGAGGGCGTAAGCGCGTAGTCACCACGCTCTTCTGCGATATCCGCGGCTTCACGCCGATCGCCGAACGCATCTCCCCAAATGATCTGGTCGATATGCTCAACGAGCATTTTACGGCGATGACCTCGATCATATTTGAGCTCGAAGGCACGCTCGACAAGTACATCGGCGACGAAATCATGGCCGTCTTCGGGTCGCCGCTCGACAAGGCCGATGACGCCTTGCGCTGCGTGAAGGCGGCGCTCCTCATGCAATCCAAAAACGACGAATTAAATGTGGCCCGGTCCGCGGAGGGCAGGCCCGTCCTCCAGTTAGGAATAGGCATCGCCACCGGAGAAGCCATTGCGGGCTACATCGGTTCTCCGGACCGGATGGAGTTTACTGTCGTCGGCGACAAGGTGAACACCGCGCGGCGCTTGTGCTCGTATGCCGAGGCAGGCCAAATCGTCATCAGCGAAGAAACCTACCAGGAAGTAAAACCGTATGTTCGGGCCAAGCCTCGTGGAACGGTCATGCTCAAAGGCAAAGAAGAGCCGGTCCACGCATACGAGGTCGACGCCTTGGCTGACGGCGCCTGACCTCGATTGTTGACTCCTACGTGCGTTGGGGGAGATCACGCCGCACAAGACTTCGTCACCGCGTATCCATCGCCCGTCGTGACCGTGCCGCAGGCATTCGCCCCACGGTCTTGCGCCCATCCATCCCTTGTTTTTTTCCCGTGCGCGCCGTATAGTTCTTATCGGTGTTCATGAGGGACCTTGCCGCCATGCCGAGACCGCGTTTGCTCGTCGTCGACGACGAAGAACATGTCCGATTCGCCCTGGTTCGCTGGTTCGAGGCTTGCGGGTTTGACGTGGACGTGGCTTTCGATGGGCAGGACGCCGTCACAAAATGCGCGGAAAACGAGTACGACGTGATTACGATGGACCTCGTGATGCCGCGAATGGACGGTGCAACCGCGATCCGCGCCATTCGCGAGCTGAGCCCTACGGTCCCGATCGTTGTGCTGAGCGGTTATCCCGAACGGCTCGTCCCTCTTTCAGGACCAGGCCCCACCAGAACTTTTGCCAAGCCGATGATGCTCCGCGATCTCGAACGCGAAATTCGCGCCCTTCTCGATCCGCCCGCCACCGTTAAAGCGTAAGCCCGATCAATATCATACGCCGTCGCCGCCCTTACGGGGGTAGGATTGCATCGCTCGGGTCCGTTCTCGTTATTGGATAGTCTGGATTTTTCACACCCACGCGCGTTGGAGGATACAACATTGTACAGGGTGCACCGTTATGCATCGCCGCCGCGCGGCACGGCAGAACAGATGGTGTGTGTGAAAAATCCTCACCAAAATCACTCACATGTTTTCTCCAGAGCATTTCTCACCAGTCGCCCCCCGTTGACGGGGGGCGACTGGTGAGAAATGCGGGATAGTCATGCGGTGACGGGTTCCGGCTCGGGCCCCACCGGAGGCCGCGCCGCTCCCAGAAACACCCGGATCGCCTCGATCAACAGCAGCGCGGCGAGCCCCACGAGTACGACCGCCGCCCACGGCACCGCTTCTCCGGGCAGTCCTTTATAGTGCCAGTCCTCGGTGAAGAACCCCGCGCGCGCATATCGAAGCAGGGCCCAGCCGCTCATGCAGTACATGAACACTGTGGGGACACCCGCGACAAACCACACCCATCGCGCGCGATACGTCCGCCACAACCATACCGTGACGCCGACCAGCGTTAACGCGGCCAGCAGTTGATTGCTGGCCCCGAACAGGCCCCAGAACACGCGCCACGCCGGGATCACGTTGCCTTTGGCGTCGGTAGCCTGCTGCATGACAAACAGCAACGGCGTACCGGCGGTCACCGCTGTCGCCACCCAGCGGCCCGCTTTCCCCTTCGCCCCGGTCAATTCCTGCAGGATGTAGCGGCCCAATCGTGTACACACGTCCAAGGTGTCGTATACAAAGGTGGTAAAGGCCAACAGACCGAACGAAATTGCAAACGAGGCGGGCACGTGTATGGTCGAGAGAAACGACCCGATGCCTTGCGCGTAGATATAGTTGGGCTTGCCCTGCAACGCGATTGCCGATTCCCGCGTCAACATCATCACACAGCACAGCGACACCACCGCCACCATCCCCTCGAGCAGCATCGATCCGTATCCCACCACCTTGGCGTCCGTCTCGGTACGCAACTGTTTCGAGGTCGTACCCGATGCGATGATGGAATGAAACCCCGAGCACGCGCCGCACGCAATCGTGATAAACAGGATCGGAAACAGGGGATCGCCGGCGGCGGCGTTCCAACCGAGAAAGGCGGGATATTCCGCCGATCGGCCGCCCAGCATCAGGCCGAGCATTCCGCCCAAGAGCGCGATATACAGGAAGTAGCCCCCGAGGTGCCCGCGCGGCTGCAGGAGCAGCCACAACGGCACAATCGAAGCGACAAAGCAATAGCCGAGCAGGATTACGTCCCACGTCCGCCGTGCGCCGGCCTCGCTGGCGCCCAGCAGGGCCGCCAGATCGAACGGGAACTTCTGTCCCACCCAAATCGCAAACGCGACCAACGGCAGAAAAATTATCGTCGCCCAGTTCACCGACAATCGGGTGAAGCGCAACAAGCATCCCATTATGACCGGCAGTGCCAGATACAACATGGAAGACGTCGCGACCCCCCCGCCCGAGATTTCCATCCCGTTTTCGAGAATTTGGGTCCCCACGAACGACCCCGCCACAATGTCGGTAAACGCCACGATGATGTAAACCAACGCAATCCAAATGAAGAGGAGAAACAACACATAGGATCGGCGCGACATGTGGACCCGCACCACCTCCGCAATCGACCGCGCCTTGTGCCGGACCGACGCGACCAGCGACGTGATATCGTGTACGCCCCCAATAAAGATGCTTCCCACCAATATCCAAATCAGCGCCGGCAACCAACCGAACATGACGCCCGCGAGGATTGGCCCCACAATCGGCCCCGCCGCCGCGATCGCCGAAAAATGCTGGCTCATCAGGTATTTCGGTTCGATCGGAGCGTAGTCGATGTCGTCCCGTAATTCCACCGCCGGTGTTACGGCCTTGGGATCAAGCCTCAGCAGACGGGCAAGCGTCGAGCCGTATACGACATACGCCGTTCCCAAACACACTGCGCTGATGATCACGACCGCCAGCAGACTCATACCGTACCTCGCCGATTCCCTCGTCAGCGACTATACCACCCACCCTTCCGCCCCACAAACTCAATGCACTCAATATGGGGCCACCTGCGCGGTGTGCGGGAACAACCGGAGCGCGGCCCTGGCGCCGCTGATGCGGCACCGCAGTCTTCGCGTGTTCAAGCATTTGATAACCGACTCAGCGACGGCCGACGCCCTGCTCGAAATCGATACCAAGTAAGGCAAACGGAAGGCCCGCCGCTCCTCGCGCAGCGGTCGGCGGTCGCCCACGGCCTTAGCGCCGGAGCAGGTCCGCTGAGAGGGGCCGTTTTTCGGTTCTCGAAGACTGGATGTAGACTTCGAGCGCCTTGTTCGCCCCCGCTTGGAAATACTCCAACCTCAATGGGTGAACGCCTTCTTCCAGCGCAATTTGGCCGTACCGCTCGCGGTTGCCGTGCGCTCCGTCGTTGTCCACCACAAGCTCGTCTCCGATATAGAGCCGGCTGCCGTCGTTGGAAAGAGTGAACAGGGTGTACACGTCCGTTGCGGAGACCGATAGATATCCCGTAAACACCATCCCGAAAAGTTCTGGAAGGTCCCTCCTGGGTAGGGCGATGGTCTCCGCGACGCCCGACTCCGTCGGCTGAAGACCGCGTAGCGCGTCCGTGGTCTCCAGCGGCTTGTCCAACGCATAGAAATCATACGCCAAACCGGATTGGAGCCCGCTGGCTTTCGCGGCAGTTCTCGGCGGCTGCCGAACAAACGTGCCCTCAAGAATCGGGGTCACACTTCGCCCGCCGACGAAGCCCCTTGCCTTTACGGTGGCGCTTTCCGCGAGCGTAAAGGGACCGCTGTACAACGGGGAGGAGGTCGTAGGGTCCGACCCGTCCGTGGTGAATCGAATCTCCGAGACTGCGCGCGGCGCCTCGATGTGGACCACGGCCTGGTCCATGAACACGTTGCGCGGACCGAATCCCGCCAGGGGCAATTCGTCTTTGATGATCAGAGCGTCCGTCGCCGGCAAGGAGGGGAAGGGATGGTGCGGTTCCAACTGATACCAATACGCGACCGATGCGAGGTCGTCCTGCAACGGCAGATATCGCCCCTCGCTCTGCCAGCCCAGACTCTGGATCGTGATGCGCAGGTCGGACTCGAACCGCACGGGATCCGTGATGTGCCAGCGGTATTGTCCAATCCGTCGCTGCACGCCCTCGTACGGCACGTGATAGAACCCGGTGTACGGGCTGCTGAAACTTTCGTAGACGTACTTGCCGTTTTCCATTCGTTCGTTGTAACCGTAGGATCCGCAAAAGTAATCCTCCTCGCCGGTACCGCAGATTGTGGGGAACTCGTCGTCTCCGTCGAGGTAGAACTTAATCTCGCCCTCGCCCCACCAGCCTTCGCTGTTCGCGCCGTGGGCAAGGTAGGTGCCCACGTAGTGGCCGCGGCCTTTAATACCGTCGACGATGGTGTAGACATCCTTGTACGGCAGCGGATTCACCCGCCGGAACTGCGCATGGAAGTAAGGGGTGTGCTTCGGCACGTTTTCGAGGGAATAGTCTATTTGATAGTAAACCGTCGCCCTTGTGTCCCCCAAGTTTTCCATGGTCACGCGGCACTTCTCGCGAAACGGCATTTGCCAGTACGAATTGAAGCCGCTTCGCGGATTGACGCAGACGGCGAGCGACGTGATCCGCGGTTCATTGCCCATGCCCCAGCCCGCCGCGAAGAAATCGCCCACGGGGACTTCAACAGACGGATTTGTTTCGCCGTCCCAGTAGAACCGCAGAATCATGAGACGATATTCGCCGACGGGCGTCATCCAGATGTGGTTGATCACGCCCGGACCTTCGATCTCCCCGAGCGTAAAGGTCGTGCCCGGTTCGATGTGGATATACGGATTGACCTTCCACCCCTGCCCCAACTCGCGCGCCGCGCGTGCCGCACTGCCTTCTTCCAAGGTCGCCGTCCCGCCCTTGCCCTTCTCTCCGGTGAAGTTTTCCGGGCTGATCGAACGGGTCTTGGCGTCTTTCAATTGGTATAGGTGGTCCATTCCCGCCGCCTGCGCGTGCGCCGCGGGCAGGAATGTACACACTGTCCCGATAATTAGGATTGCACGGATGGCCGACATGTTTCGTTACTCCCCTTTTTCGGTCTTGTTTTCGGTGAGCGGCGCGTCAGGATTCAGAACCGGCGAATCCCAACCGGCAAGATCGGACGGTTTCACGCCGCGGCGGTATTCGGTGAAGCTGAACGTGGTGGGGTGGTACGGGCCGACGAAATCGATCGGGTTGTCCGGCTTGATGTGCTCTTCCATGCCAAGGCACCAGAGGTGCGCGTTCACGAGCATGCGTCGGAATCCTTGGTTGAGGATGTCCTCGGATGCACCCTGCGTCGTCGTGAAAACACGAGCCACATTCGAGGACTTGCTCTTGTACGCGCGCACCCACGCCACCGGCATGGGTTCCTTGGTTTCGTCGACCGGCGCATCTTTTTCCATGCCGTTCAGCACGATTGCCCTCGCCAGCACCGTGCATCCCTCGATGGGGTTCGCCGTGTAGCATCCGGCCATGACGTGGAGGTCCGAAACACCGCGAAGTATGGGGTGCCCTTTCTGTTCCTCCACGCTCTCAATCCGCGAACTCTGCTTGTGGTTGGTCCCGTAATGCGACACCCACGTCTCGCCGAGGACCTGGCGTCCAAAGCCCTTCAAGAACTCTTCGCCGGCATATTGCCAGTCGTAGGCGTGAAATTTCCGGTCCGCCGGAATTTGAAACGCGTGCGTCGAGGTGCGCAGTCCGATGATGGGGCCGCCGCGATCGACGTAATCGACGAAGTGCTGCATTTCGTCATCGGGCATATTGATGAACCGCAGGAAGACCACCAGGAGATCGGCGTTCTTGAGCACGTCGAGCCCGCGGATATCGCTGCTGCCGGGCTTGATGAACCCGGTTTCGGGATCCGTTCCGAATACAACGGTGCACGTGAAACCGTAGTGCCGCGCCAGGATGCGGGCCAGCGCCGGCAAGGTTTCTTCGCTTCGGTATTCGTGGTCCGAGGCGATGAAGACGATGTGTCTGCCCGCGCCGACGCCTCCGCTGCCTTCGTAAACGACGTGGCTGGATTCCGCGGCAAGGGCGGGAAACGTCGCGGACACGAGCACAAGCGCGCCAACGGCGCCGGTTCGCAGGATCATGGTCGCTCCTCCCTTTTTCGTTCCGGAGTTGGGATGGCTGCGTGTGTACTTCCAGGGGTTGGTCCTTTCGCCACCCGAATGGACTGCAAATACGCGATCAAATCCAGTATTTCTTCGCGTGTGAAACTATTCAGGAGGCCCGTCGGCATGGTGGACAGCGGAGCCGGATTTCGGGACTTGATCTCGGCGACGCGCAGTTTGGCGCCTTCTAGGTCTTGCAGCGGGTTCGTCAAGACCCGGACGTACTCGGCGTTTTCTTCGACGATAATTCCGTAAAGCGTGTTGTCGTTGAAGGGATCGCCGGTGTCCACGGCGAGCTCCCAGGTCTTGAATTGTTCATTGATCACCTTTGACGGGTCCAACAGTTCGGTGAGCATGGCGGCGGGATCGAGCGGATTCGTTCCATCGGTAAGATCGGGGCCGACCCGACCGCCCTTGTCGTTCGGGAGGTGGCACACCCCGCACGACGCCTCCTTGAACACGATTTCGCCGCGTTGCGGTGACCAGCTCGTGCCGAAAGGCGAAACATCGTTGATGAGGTTCGCGACGGTCCACTCCCGCACAAAATTGCGGCCGGGGTCGTTCGTGGTGTCGGTGTTGTCCCTCATCCATTTTTGAACATCGTCGACCACGTGCATCACCCCGTTCATCAATTGGTAATGGCCGGGGTAGGTGCATAGGTACTCGTATTGTCCGAGCGTGGTAGGCGCGGTAAACTCAATTGTCTCTGTCATGCCCATCGACAGCATTTTGGACGCGGCGATAATCTTGTCGCTCTCGGGCCTCCAATGCTTCTTGATGCCGTCCGCGCCGAGCATCATCGCCGCGAGGGCAACCTGCGAGCCTGTCCCGGGTTGGACGAAGATGATGTTGTGATCCATTGCGTCGGGATTGGAAAAAATCACTTTCACTTTCATGCCCGGCCCGACCGCGAAGGCCTTGCGGTCGTATTTCATTTGCTCTTTGAGCGTTTGAATATGGACGACCATCGTCTCGCCTTCCAGCCTCGGCTCCGGCGATTTTTCCTGCTCGAGATAGTTGGCCGGTTCGGCATCGGCGGGGTGTCGGTGCGCCATGCGATGCATCATCGGCGCGGTGCCGCCGATGCGCCCTTCCATCTCCCACATGTACTTCACGCGCTCGGCGGCGCGGCGCGCATCGGGATGGGGCGAGTTCAGCATGCCGGTCAAGAGCGCTTCGTTCACGACGTTCAGTTGCTGGTGCAGCCACAGGGCCTCGAGAATGTGGTGTGCGTCTTCGGCCTTGCCGATGTCGAACTGCTGCACCCACTTGGTCACTGCGGTAATAACGTCATTCGGATTGCGCTCGCTCAATTCGATGCGCGCGCGTAAACGCACCCCGTTCATCGGGTGTTTCAGGACGTCCAGCAACGCTTCGATGGGTTGACCGTCGATAGGAATGGGGTCCAGCAGCGGTCGTCCTTCCGCGGTGATGCGATAGACGCGGCCGTGCTTGTGATCGCGGCTCGGGTCGCGGATGTTGTGCTGCATGTGGCCGATGATCGCGTTCTGCCAGTCGGAAACGTACAGAGCGCCGTCGCCGCCGATCTTGAAGTCGGAGGGCCGGAAATTCGGATCGCTCGACACGAGCAGGTCTTCGGCTTCGGTTCCCCAGAAGCAGCCGTCCTTGTTCTCCAGCGTATACCGCTTGATCCCGAGGAATCCGATGCTGTTGAGGATGATGAAGTTGCCATCGAACTCCGCGGGGAAATGCGTGCTTGACAGAATGCCGCTCGAAGGCACGGGCCGGACGGTCTTCTCCAGCAGTTCGTGCATTTTGAATCGGCCGTCAAGGTCCATGCGTACTTGGAACGCGCGTCCGGAGGTGGCGTCGGTGGCGAAGTGGTAGCCCCAATAATCGAAATCGCCGCCGTGGGGATTGGGCTCGTTCACGGCGTGAAACGCGAAGCGGTACGTGCGCGGATTGAACCGGTACATGCCGGACTTGCTCGCGTGCAGGTGCGCGGGGCCCCAGGGGGTCTCGACGTTGCTCACGTTAAAGATGCCGCGCTGATAGTAAATGTAGCCGTCGGGGCCGTAGTCGAACCCGTTGGCGGAATGGTGCGTGTCGGCGGAGTCGAGACCGGAGAACAGAATTTCGCGCACATCGGCCCTGTCGTCGCCGTCGATGTCTTTCAAAAAAAGGATGTTGGGCGCCGATGCGACGATCACGCCGCCGTTCCAGAACGTAAAGCCGGTCGGGTTGTGCACGAACGCGAACGGGATGGCCTCGTCGGCGACGCCGTCGCGATCCTCGTCCGGCAGAATGAGCAGGCGATCGAGCATTTCACGGTCCGGCTGCCACTTTGGATAGGTCTCCCACGCCGCGACCCAGATGCGGCCCTTTGTATCGACGTCCATCTGCACCGGATTGATGAGTTCGGGAAACCGATCCTCCGAAGCGAACAGGTTCGCCTTCAGGCCCTTGGCAAGCTTGAACGTGCTGACGCCTTCGCTCGCCGGCAGGTAGGTTGTCGATCCGGTCTTGCCGTCGGGCGAAATGTTTGTCTTGACGAGGACCGGCCTTGGCACGTTGCTGTCGTCGGGCTTGACCGTCCTTCCCTCCACCGCGTTCCAAATGACCACGTCGCGGTTCGCGGACATCGCGTCGAGCATGACGAGTTCGTGCTGCAACACTTCCGCGTTGGTCTGTTCATCCACGAATTTGAGTATCGAGCGATTGCCCCATACATCGTTGCCATCGGTGGCGTGATATCGGTTAAACCAGCACCAGTTCTTCTCGAGCACGGCGGTGCGGACGAGGTCGATCGAATCTTCGCGCACCTTCTGCCCAAGCGCCTGTACAATGATTTTGGCGACTTCCCGGTTCCCGCGATCGTTGAGGTGGACGCCGTTGATCGTCAACGGTTCGTCGAATGTGTCGTAGAGGGCCTTTGTCGGCGCGAAAAGGTCCACGAACGCGACGCCCTTCTCCGCCGCGACGCGGGCCATCGCATCGGTGTAGATGGACAGCCACCGGTTGTTCTCCTCGCCATCGGGGAGATGCGGCGAGTTCAAATTTTCGTGCGCTATGGGCGAGAACAACACCACGCGCGGGGCCGCTCTGCCGTCATACTTCTTCGCCGCGGTCTCGTCGAGGAATACGCGCAGATCGGTTTTGAATTGGTCGGGATTGCGGTCGTACGACTCGTTGTAGCCGAAGAACGCAAAAATCACATTCGCCTTGACCACGGCTAGCATTTCATCCGGCGAAGGATAGCCTTCCTCACGCGGGCGCCGCGCGACTTCATCGCCGCTGAACGCCAAAGTGCGGATGACCAGCTTCTTGCCCGGGTTCGCGGTTTGCAGGTAGGCTTCGAGCCAACCGTCATGTTGCATGCGATCAGGCAACGCATTCCCGATGAGGGCGATATGATCGCCCTTGTTCAGCGTCACCTGCCCCTGCGCTCCGACCGCAACCATGATCAGCGCCGAAGCCGGAAACAGTCTCCGCAAACCCTGACACACGTTCACTACCCCTTCTCCTCTGATACACGAAACCAACGCGGCGCCGGGCGCTTCACAGCCCGGCGAACAGCCCTGCCGGCGGGCGACACCTGCGCAATTGTGCAGAAACCCAAGCTCGGATTAAAAGCGCCGGCGTAAACTCGCGCTACTGCCTCGGCTGTTCGGCGCCGCCGCAGTCGGCGGGATCGTACGCCCCTTCTTATGACGTGGGCACCAGGTTGGTTGCGACATCGGTGGAATACGCCTTAAAAGCGGGCAGAATGCCCGCAACCGCGCCTACGACAATCATGCCGACCGGTGTGAGATAGAGGGCGGGGTGTACGCTGAACACTTCGAGCACTACCCCGGTCTGCGCACGAACGATGAACGCCGCGACGCCCACGATCCCGCCGTATACCATCAGGCCGAGCAGCGAACCGAACCCCGCGATCGCGGCCGCCTCGAGCACAATCGCGGAAAACACGGTGATCCGTCGCGCCCCAAGCGCGCGCAGGATTGCGAACTCGCGGCGGCGTTCGTTGATGGTGTTGTAGATGCTCGCGAGAATCGCCGCGGACGCCACAACCACCACAAGGTACGCCACCAGTTCGAGCACGCGGTTGATCCAGCCGATCTTGTCGAACAGCTCCGCCATTACGCGGCCGATAGGATACGCGAGCGTCGCCACCTTGCCCTGTTTATTGATCGTCATGTCCAAGTCGAACCCCGTCTTCGGGTTCTTGAACTTCAGCATGACGGCGCTGACTTCCTTGTGTTCGTCCGGTATCGCCGTGCCGGCCTGCGCCTCGTACACGTCGCCCGCGCCACGCAGCACATGCCCTCCCATGCGAAAGATGCCTTCGATCGGAATCCACACTACTCGATCCGATGGGCTGTTCGTCGGTTTCAAAATCCCTACGATGATGTACTCCTCCGCGTGCCGCGCGGTCTCGCTGTATTGGAGGCCGTGATACGGATTGATGGTGTCGCCGACTTTCAGCCCCGTCCGCGCCGCCACGAAACTTCCGATGACGGCTTCGCGGCGTTTCGGATCAAAAAAGCGCCCGCCCTCTTCCGTTTGGAATCTTCTGCCTTCCTGGTACTCGAACTCGGTGAAAATCTCCTCGGTCGTCCCGACGATCCGAAATCCCAAGTAGTTGTCGCCGGTCGCGTACGGAATCGCGAGCGCGACGCGCCGGTCGTTCTTGAGGGCGGTATACATCGACCAGGGGATGTTGCCCGGCGAAGTCTCGAGGTGAAAGACGGTGTTCAACACGAGCTGCAATTGGCTCCCCCGCGCGCCCAGGACGGCGTCGAACCCGACGGCCCCGCCCGTAAAGGCTTCGTACGACTGCCGCTGGATCGTGAAGACACTCATCACCAATCCACTCGCCAAAGCGGTCGCAAGGAGGGTCACCCCCGTCGACAACGCGTGCTGGCGCAGACTACGCCGGACAATCAGAATTAAGGCAGACATGGATGCCCAAGTATACTTGATGGCCGACGCTTGAGAAAACCGCCCCTCAGCTTCTCCGCAGCGAGCGGATGCCATCGAGAGCGGAATCATCCGAGGCGGGCCAAGTTGTTTTGCCGGCAGTCGCTGGAGTTCGCGCGCCGCGCGGCCGTGGAGGGACTGCGCCAACGCTACGGCAACGTTCGCCACCCGTTCGCCGGTGGATTCATCGAGCAAACGGCTGCGCGCCAGCCGCACTTCGTATCCTCCCTTGAGATATGCTTCCCTCGTGCAGATATTCGCAATACCCGTTGGCCAGTGTGACCTTGCCGGTGTTGGAAAATGGCGAACGGTTGCGCACCTCCACGGCAAACGATTGAAACCGTTCGCCCGGCTCGGCCGAATGGCAAACGATACCGACCTGATGGGCGCGATTGTGTTCCTGGCCAGCGAGGCATCCGCATATGTCACAGGCGTGAACCTGCCCCTTGACGGCGGGTACACGGCGAAGCAGGCAGGCGCCCCCCTGCTCGCCCACCCCCGGAAAAATCCTGTGCCAATCTTCAGCGGGGCACGGGGCGCGATACGGACGCGAGCGTCAGCCGCCGGTCCTGATCCTTGAGCCAATCAACGGCCTCGGTCAGCACCTGCCGCGTCTGTTCCTCGTCAAGGCCGACGTGGTCGGAGTCATAGAGCACAAACGTCTTCGGTTCGCCCGCGGCATCGACCAGCGCCTTGGCTGCCTCAACCGGGATGATCTGGTCGTGCGAACCGTTCTGGAAGAGCACCGGACGCGGCGAGATCTGCGCCACATGCAGCAGCGGCTCCGCCGGCGCCGTGATATACAACAGAATCTGTTTCACCGGCCAATGAAAAACGCCCAGCTCGCGGCGGGCCGGCTCGCTTGACAACAACAGGTCGAGGTTGCCTCCCCCATAGGTCAACACCGCCGCCCGAATGCGGGGTTCGAACGCCGTGGCGTTGCTGCCGGTAATCGCGCCGAAGCTGGCGCCGACGAGGTATATCCGGTCGTGCGCGATATCCTCCCGTGTCTGCAGATAATCGACAAGCCGCCGCGTCTCGATGACGTTAAGCGCGGCGCGGCGGCGGATCGACAGGGCCTTCTCAACGAGACCCGCATCCACCAACTTGCGTTCGCCGCGCGTGTACTGATCGAAAGAGGCGAGCGCAAACCCCGCCCGGGTAAAGTACGCCGCGATGTCATCGAGAAACCCCTTGCTCTGGCCAATGCCGTGCAAAAAGATGACGCAGGGAAACGGCGCTGTGCCGTTTTCGGGCAACGCGAGAAGCGTGGGTACACGCGTTAGTTCCGTGCCTTGGAATACACAGTCAACTCGACGGTAGCCGTCCCGGTCCTCCTCGCCGCGCACGACAGCGTTCAGCGGCAGCGCCGGGTCGTAGCCGTCAAAATAGTGCGCGTCATAACCTTCCTTGATCACCCCGCCGGCGACGAGTAAGGTCGCGAACCCGCCGAGCACGCACACCAGTATCCACCGCCGAATCGAACGGCGGGCACGTCGTGACAACATTTTATTATGTGGCTGCTCACTCATCTGATATATGCGCAATTCAAGGCAGGGGTCGGATTCTCTCAGCAGTATTCAGCCTTCGACGTCCTTGAAAACGGTCTGAGAATGACGGCTTTCGGTCTTTTCGGCAATCGGAAACATCTCTCGCCCGTGCCAGATTCGCGCATAGCCGGGGACGCCCGATGCGAGCTCGCACGCACCATATCTTACACAAAATCCTCGTGTGGATTACACTCGCGGCACGGTTGGCGCGCAGGATTCAATTGCCAGTCCCGCCAGCCCCGTACGTGCAGGTCTTGCAGTAGGATAGCCCGCGGCCCCCCCGCCACGTCGGGCTCAGCCGCATCAGCAGGTATCGCCTGGTCTCGCGGAACAGCTCTACATCCGTATCGTAGAGATCAAAGTCATGGACGTGCCGCACGGCGACGTCTTGCGCCTTGTCAGGGTTCCGTTCCGCAAGCATGCTGAGCAACTCGTGATCCACAATACCGTCGCGCATCGCCTCGAACCGAATCGAATCCAGCGGGCCGTCCTTGCCCGGATAGACAATCCACGCGTCCCCCGCGGGCAAATACGGCGGACCGGGATGCGGGCGTGTCGTATGCGTGAAGGGGCTGTCCTGTGTCCAGTGGTTATAGCCCCAATGCAGATAACCCGTGATACCGAACCGAAAGTTGATCCAATGCAGGAGGCGCGTTTTGATAAGCGGCAGTTCAATGAACCGGTTTGCGTACTCGCCCTGTGGAAACACACACGTATAGAACCATACCTCATCGCCCGCCTCCTGTCGCTCCCGGTAATGCTCGAAATCGCGGTGGAGATAATTGAGCTGCGGAACCCAGATGTCCATAGCGCCGACAAGGTCTTTCGTATGGCAGGCCTCGATAATCCGTAGTTCCGGCGCGTATTTCCGCACAAGGTCGGCCATGGCCCGGTAGCTGTCGATGTTCGATTCGATGGGCTCGTCCGCGAGATGCTGAACATAGATGTCAAGCCAACCTTTGTCACGCAAGTGCTCGACAAGCTGGGGGAAGTACCAGGAGTAAAACCGCTCCGCTTCTTCGCTCGCTGGATCGACATGCGTTTCGGTCACCTTGCCGTCCTCCACCCGACGGACACCCACGATGAAGGGTGATTCCCACTCGCCGCTGCGGCCGCCAATGTGGCCCCCTTCAATGAGTCCGATGACGCCCTCCCGCTGGAAAACTTCGACCCAGCGGTCGAACCGGGTCCAGTCGACCTCCAACCGTCCGTCTGGCGTCACTGCGAACTTCGCCAACGCAAGGGGGGAAATGAGAGCGACGTTGTGCCGGTGTTCGGCAAGATTGCGCGCGTACCGGGCGAGTAGTGCGTAGTACTCCTCCGAGTCCGTCGCCGGCTGTATCTCCATGTGCAGCGAATGCATGACAAACCAATCCGTGACCCACAATCGGGTCCGCTCGACCGTTACGGGATACACACGGATCGATAGCGGCATGCGAGCTGACGCCGCCGCGCCGGCTACGTTTGCCGCGATCCGAACTTCACCTCGATAGAGTCCGGGCCGGGCATTGACCGGGACCGGCGTGGTGATCCAGATGGGCTGCGCCGCGCCTGCAGGAACATCGATCGAGTCGACCTCAAGCAAAGGATCGGGATAATCAGCCGGCGGTTTTCGAAGTTGGTCGCTGGACGGCCGCTGCGTGGGGCGATCAACGGGCACGTAGCCGACGAAACGCGGCGCCAGCGGCGCGATCGTCTCTTTTCCCCACCTTCGCTTGAACCCAATGATCTCGGCGCGCAGGTTGGTGATCGGACTCTCCGAGCGAACCACGACCTGAAGCGATGCATGTTCGCCGCGCGCGACTTCGGCCAAGGCCTTTCCTCGCTGCGGCCCGGCGTCGCGAAACACCTTGATCAACGGATCGACCGGCCAGGCGATCAGATCCTGGGCAAGGACAGGAACGGCAATTACCGACAAGAGCAATCCACAACAAATCCGCATCGACAGTCCTCCTCGCATCAATCGCGTGCGCAAAATGGTAACCGATCGGCGGCCTCGCCGAACAGGCGCGAATCGAGCACGCCGGCTCTTGCGCGCCTCCAATACGTTTCATTGACTTGCTTAGCGGACCATCGTTTGTAGCTGAGGTCATCGAAGCACTTCGTCTGTCCGGTCCTGTCAGCTTCCGCATGCGCATCAACTCCAATGAAGCCGCGTTCGATGCGGCGATTTGCCCCCATGAATTTCGGACATTGCAATCGATACAATACGGCCCAACCAGCGGGGAGAATTACTTGTGTCATCCGTGGAACTCTTTCGCATCCGCGTCGCGCTTGTCCAGGCCTTCTTGCGCGCCAACCGGTACGACGGCATCCTCCTGTCCCGTGCCGACAACTTCGCGATGGCTACGGGCGGCCGCCGAAATTACATCTGGACGTTCGGCGATCTCGGGGCGAACTCGCTCTTTGTCACTAAAGATGGGCAGACGTATTTTGTCGGGAACACCATCGAAGAACCCCGCGCGATGGCGGAGGAACTGGGCGATCTCGGTTGCGAAGTTCGGAAATTTCTCTGGTTCGAGGACAGCGCGGCCGGCGTCGTTCGCAAAGAGTTCACGGGCAATCTCGTCAGTGACGACGGCTCGCTCGGCGAAAACGTGAATGCGAAACTCGCGGTGCTGCGCGCGCTGCTCGCTCCACCGGAACTCGAGAAGTACCGACGGCTCGGGGCGCTGGCCGCGGATTCGATGACGGCCACCCTCGACTCCATTCGCGAGGGTTCCGCTGAAGCCGACATCGCCGCAACGCTCATTGCGGAAGGGGCCAAACGGCGCTGCCACGTTCCCGTCGCGCTCGTCGCCGCCGATGAACGCATCGAACGGTTCCGGCATCCGCTGCCGACGCAGTCTCGATTGCTGGACAGGGGGTCGGAAGAACGCGCGGTTCGCGGCTACGTCATGGTGGTCGGCTGTTTTCTGCGCGAAGGACTTGTTGTCTCGCTCACGCGGTTCAAGAAGACCGGCGACATCCCCGCCTACGTGCCCGGCGCATATAACCGCATTTGCGCGGTCGACGCCGTCATGCAAGAGGCGACACAGCTCGGCAAGACCCTCGGCGACGTGTTCGCCGCCTGCCGAAAGGCCTACCAAGACTTCGGCTTTCCGGACAACGAATGGCACAACCACCACCAAGGCGGCGCGACCGGCTACGCGGGTCGCACCTGCAAGGGATCCCCGGGCGTGTCGTTTCCCATCATCGACCCAATCTGGTCCAAGCGCGTGCGGGAGATTGCCGGGATTGATACCGAATTCGGGATGGCTTTCGCCTGGAATCCTTCCGCAAGAGGGGTGAAGTCGGAAGACACATTTATTCTGAATCCCGATGGGACGCAGGAGATCGTGTCAGCGACACCGGCTCTGGGTGAAGTGGAACTTCGCTCCGTGCTGGGTCGATCAACGCCAGTCGTAAAGTCCGGCTTCGCTGAATGAGCGACCAAGCCCTATGAATCACCTCGTCATCGCGCTTGAAATTGGCGGCACGAAACTTCAGGTCGCATTGGGGACGCCGGAAGGCGAAATTCTCGCCAAGAACCGAGGGCCGGCCGACACGTCCGAAGGCGCGACTTCCGTCCTCCGCTGGTTCGATGAGTCCATTCCGTCCATGCTGGAGTTGGGCCACGCTTCGGGCCGCACCGTCAACGGTATTGGAGTGGGGTTCGGCGGACCCGTTGATACCGCGTCAGGCGGGGCGCTCGTGTCGCATCAGGTCGGCGGATGGGGTGGGTTTCCGCTGAAATCGTATTTCGAGGACAAGTTCCGATTGCCTACCGCAGTCGGCAACGATGCGAACGTTTCCGGCTGGGCGGAATACTGTCGCGGCAGCGGTCGCGGCTGCCGGACTTTCTGCTACATGAACATCGGAAGCGGCATCGGAGGCGCATTCGTTATCGACGGCAAATTGTTCGACGGACAGGGACTGGGCGCCGCGGAGATCGGACACACCTATGTGCCGGACTGGACGTCAAGCGCGCCGGGCGCGCATATCAAGCTCGAACGCCTGTGCAGCGGTTGGGCAATCGAAAAGCGGCTCCAGACTTCGGCGCAACTGAGGCCCGCCACTCCGTTGCACGCACTGTGCGGCGGCGATCCCGCGCGCATTACCTGCCCGATGCTGGGCCGGGCCGCGGCGGAGGGCGACGTATTCGCGCTCGACGAACTCGACCGTACCGCGCACTCCCTCGCGATCGCGTTGTCCAACGTGATCGCGCTCATCCATCCCGAGCGCATCGCCCTGGGGGGCGGCGTCAGTCTGCTTGGCGACTTCTTGCTGGAGCCGCTCCGCAAACATGTCAACGCAATTTGTTTCGGGCCGTACCGCGACCGGTTCGAGATCGTCCCGTGTGAACTTGGCGAAGACGTAGTCCTCGTCGGCGGACTTCTTATCGCCCCGCGCGGGTAACTACCGGCATCTGCGACGGGCGAACGTGGCGCGAGGCATATGAGGGTCCGTGGATACTCCGCTCATGTACCGATACGATTTGGCTCCTTCTGAACACATGGAAGCTGACACGCAAACTGACAAATCGATGATTCAGACGCCACCGCGATCCATGCCCGGGACGTTTGAACGAAGCCGCCGGCTGCGGATTCTGGCACTCGCGGTCGCACTCGGCCTCGCCGTGTTTGGACTGACGGAGATCCCGTATCGCGTCGTCGAGGCGTGGACCCCCGACGGGTATGTGTTCGTGACGCCCATTGCGCTCGCGATGGACATCAACAGCTACTACTCCTTCATCCAGCAGGCCAAGGCGGGTCATTGGCTGTTCCGCAACAACATGACCCATGAACCGCACGAACCCGCGTTCTTCAACCTCGAGTGGCTGGCGCTGGGCAAATGCATGGCGTGGTTTGGGTGGTCCGAGCGGCAAAGCTTTGTGATTTGGCGCGGCGCGGGCTCCGTCGCACTGCTCGCCGGGTTTGCGGCGCTTGCAATCGTCGTTCTGCCTCGTACCTCCCAACGGGCGGTGGCGCTGCTTCTCTGCGCGTTTGGAGGAGGGTTCGGGTGGATCATGGCAGGCCTGGACCTTGCCGGCCTGCTGAGCATGGACGATCCGCGCGGCCTCAAAAACCCGGGAATGGACCATATCTTCGCCATCCATCCTTTCAGCCAGATCATGAAAAACCCGCATTACAGTCTGCCGCACGGCACCTACCTCGTCTTTATTGCGCTGTTCGTCGCGGCGGAACGGACGGGCAAGAAACGCTGGTACGCCGCGGCGGCGGCGATGGCGCTCGTGCAGGGGTTGATGCGGCCATACGACCTGATGACTATCTACGCGCTGATCCCCGCGTATATCGCGGTCGAAGCGATTGGCACGCGGGCGCTCGACCTCAAGCGGGAACTCCTGAGAATGCTTCCGCTGCTGGTTGCCGCGCCGCTCTTGGCGTATTACGCTTACATATTCAAGTTCCACCCTGTCTTTTCGTATTGGGCGAGCCAGGGAGATCAACCTCCCCCGAAGCTACTCTGGCACTGCCTCACGCTTGGTCTGGTCGGGATGCTCGTGCTATTCCGCTTCGTCCGACGTCGCGATTTTCCGTTCTCAGATCCCGCTGAACGCCTGCTGCTCATCTGGGCCGCATCAATTTTCATTCTGTTCCACGCCAACCGTCTCACCCGACTGCTTTCCTTTTCGCCGCAGATTGGTGTTCCCTTGATGTCACCGTTAATCCTCCTCGCAGTCGGCCTGCTTCCCCCGCTCGAAGACCGCTGGAAGATGGCCAGGCCCGTTGCGTGGAAACTGGCAGTGGCGTCGTTTGTCATGATCAATGCGCTGAGCACGCCCTTGTACGCCGTCTACGGGGCCCAGATGGGGGCGGTCTCATCCCGCAATTTCCTGCGAAAGACGGATCTCGACGCAATACAATGGCTCGACCAGCACACGACGGAGTCGGATGTCGTCCTCGCGTCGGAGCCTATGGGCAACCGGATAGCTTTCTTCGTGCACACGCGCGTCGCCGTCGGGCATTGGGCGCTCACGCCCCACATCAAGCGACTCAAGAAGAAGACGGCCGAACTGTTGGAAGGCGAAATGACGCCGCAACGCGCCGCGCGGTTCATCGACGGAATCAACGCGACCTACGTCTACTGCGCCGACAGCCCCGGCAACGCCGGCCCCGAATACTTCGAGCGTATTCCAGGGCTGCAAATCGCGTATTCGAACAGGGACGTGTCCATTTTCGAGGTCAATACGTTCCATACGGATCCAGATCAATCTTGAGTCGAACCGAGGAAGTAACCGCATCCCTTGCGAACACATCGCGGACATTTCTGCACAGCGTATTGAGCCGTTTGCTGCTTTTCGAGAGCAGACCAAGGTTCCAGCGGTACAGGCGTTTGACGCGGCGGACGGTGGCCGGCGCGGGGCCGAGGATTTGTACGCCTTCGAATCCGAGGGCCGCGATCTGTTCGCGCGTGATCCGGTGGAGGACGACGGCGGCGCGCTGGGCCCGCTCCGGATCTTCGCACTCGATCAGGATGTTCGCCATGCGGCGGAACGGCGGATACATGGCGCTGCGGCGTTCCGCGATTTCCCGCGTGAAAAACGCGGCGTAATCGTGCTGCGCCGCGGCCTGAATGGCGTAGTGGTGGGGCCGGTGCGTCTGGACGATGACCAGCCCCGGCTTGTCGCCGCGCCCCGCGCGTCCCGCGACTTGGGTCAGCAGTTGAAACGTCGTCTCGGCGGCGCGGAAATCCGGCATGGCGAGCCCCGTGTCGGCATGGATTACCCCCACCAGCGTCACGCCGGGATAGTCGTGGCCCTTCGCAATCATCTGCGTGCCGACGAGGATGTCGATCTCCCCCGCGGCCAGGCGCCCCAATATCTTCGCGTGACCGCCTTTCCCCGAAGTCGTGTCGGCATCCATCCGCTCGATGCGCGCGTCGGGAAACGAGCGGTGAAGGAAATCTTCAATCTTCTGCGTGCCCGTGCCGAGATACAGCAGCGGATTGAAATGGCACTCGTCGCACACCTGCGGCACGGAGCGTTTCCCGTTGCAGTAATGGCAGGATAGAAACGCCCCCTTCGCATGGTAGGTCATGGAGACATTGCAGTCCGGACACTGCGCGAGCCAGCCGCATTTGGGGCACAGCACGAACGGAGCAAACCCCCGCCGGTTCAACAACAGCAGCACCTGGTCGCCCGCCTGGACCCGTCTCGTGATTTCCTCTTCGAGCCGGCGCGACAACATGACCGCCACGCCGCCGGCCGCGCGCTGTTCGGCCCGCATGTCCACCAACTCGACCTCGGGCAGAAGGGCATTCGTCGCGCGACGGCGCAGCTCGATCCGCACCGATTTGCCCGACTCGCTATTGTGATACGACTCGATGGACGGTGTGGCGGAACCCAGCACGCAAACCGCCGCGTTCATTTTGGCGCGCATGATGGCCACGTCGCGCGCGTGGTAGCGCGGCGATTCGTTCTGCTTGTACGATGTGTCGTGTTCCTCGTCCACGATCAGAATGCCCACGTTTCGCAATGGCGCGAAGATCGCCGACCTCGCTCCCACCACGATGCGCACTTCGCCCCGCTGTGCGCGCCGCCACTCGTCGTACCTCTCTCCCGCGCCGAGCGCGCTGTGAAGGACCGCGATAGACTCCTGGAACCGCGCCTTGAACCGGCCGACCGTCTGCGGGGTCAGGGAAATCTCGGGCACGAGGATGATGGCGTCGCGGCCGAGCGACAGCGCATGCTCAATCGCCTGGAGATACACTTCGGTTTTTCCGCTGCCGGTGATTCCTTGCAACAGAAATGTCTGAAACCGCCTCTCGCCCATCGCGCGGGTGATGGCCTCGAACGCTGCCTGCTGGTCGTCGTTTAACTCGTGCTTGTCCGACGCGTTTCCGTCCGGCCGCAAATCCGGCGAGCGGTACAGCTCGCGCTCGAAACGCTCGATCAGGCCGCGCGACTCGAGATTTCGCAAGGTTGCCGAGTCAATTCCGTGTTTGTCGTAAAGTGAGGCCGCCGTTCGTTCCGGCGCGTTGTTTAACAAATCCAGATACACGGCCGCTTGCCGCGGCGCCTTGCGCTGGAAACGCTCCAACTCGGCCGAAGTCGGCACATTGGATTCCTTAAGGCGCACCATCGTCTCCGTCAGGGCGGACACGGCGGGCCCGGCGGCAATCGGTTCCGCCCGCAGCACACCCCGGGCCGTCAACGACCGCAAGGTGTTGCTCAACGCGGTAGGTCCGACTGCTTTCGCGAGTTGTTTTTCCATCAGCGGCCCGCGGCGGTGCAGTTCGGCGATCACGTGGCGCTGTTTGTCCGAGTACCTTCCCGCGCTCAGGTTCTCGAGTTGCAGGACGTACCGGACCCGCGTCCGGACGGCGATGCCCGCCGGTACGGCGGATTGCAGCGCTTCGCCCCAACTGCAACAGTAATAGTCCGCCATCCAGCGGCACAGTTCGAGCAGTTCGGCCGAAAACACCGGCGCGGAATCCGGCAGGTCAATAATGGACTTGACCTCGTCCACCGCCGATTCAGATGCCAATGCGACTATCGTCCCGGTCTCGACGCGCCTTTGGAAAGGTACAACGGCGCGCATCCCTATTGCCGCGCGATAGCGGAGCGGCGAAGGGACTCGATAGGTAAAGGTACGGTCCAAGGGGAGCGGCAAAACCACTTCGGCAAATTCCAGTGTGCTGACGTCTCCGTCGTGCGGCGGATTTGTCTCGACACCGTGCGAAACATGCGGTGTGTCCTTGACGGGGTATGTGGATTTCGGAATGGTCATATCGGTGCGTGCACACCCATTGCATCGTAACCCAAATAGAAACGCGGCCGAGGCATATTGTATCGCCTTCGGCCGCGTTCAATCTCGAAGACCTGTGCCGGCAACGCGAAACGTTAGAGTGCTACGCGCTCCTCCATGGGCACGCTCCAGTGAGACGTGTCGACAAATTTGCGCCAGACCATTAGCTGGTCCTGCGGCACGCGCGTCCCGAAATGCGGCATCCACGCCGGTTTGTGCGGATGCCGTAGCAAAGGCATTTCCGCCTCGTCCGGCGTGCGGTTGCCTTTTTTTACGTTACACTGAAGACAGGCCAGCACGAGATTCTCCCACGTGTCGCCGCCGCCGCGCGATTGCGGCAGGACGTGATCGATGGTCAACTGGGATCGGGGAAAATGGCGGCCGCAGTATTGGCACGTGTTCCGGTCGCGTTCGAAAATGCTCTGGCGCGAGAACCGGACCTCGTGATGAATGAAACCGTTGAAAACACTCAACAAGATGACTTCGGGCACGCGGATGCGGGTCGTCGGCGTATGCACGTAGCGCCCGCCGAGTCCGTTTTGGGACAGCTCGACCCAGTCTTCGAAGTTATGGAGTGAATACTCGTAGGGATGGACGGCGCGCGCCGCCCCAATATACAGCAGCGTGAAGGCGCGCCGCACCGATGCGATGTGCACCGCAGCCCACGATCTGTTCAGTACAAGTACATTCCCTTCAAGCATTGCGCACTCCGTGGCATGACAACAAACGTCCACCACTCGTCGGCCTCATGGATACGGGCCCGGGCGTGCGCTCCTGTTGCCACGCAAAAGGGCGTCAACAGTATAGAATCAGGTCAGGGTGCAGTCAAATTGTGAATAGGGGGCGTGGGCGGCGCCGATCCGCGCCGACCGCGCTATTCCAACCATCGTCCCCTGAGGCCTGCGGATTCCGGATTGCGCTTGCGCTCGCGAATTCGCCGCCAACGATTGGGTGTGTCTGCTACGCCGCAATCGGCGTCACCTCTGGCTTCGTCCTCGCGCATCCGCCGTTGTCACGCGCGGGTACTTCAGTTATCATGCCGCTCGGGAAGGAGTCGCGACAATGAATACGGTGCGTGTTGTCGGCGTGCAATTCGCCATTGCACCCCGCATAGACGAAAATGCGGAACGGATCGCAACCCTCATTCTAAAGACGGACGCGGACTTCGTCCTGTTTCCCGAAATGGCGCTGACCGGTTACCACGGCCATTTCAGCCAGAAGGCTGTCGAGCGGGCGTGGAACCGCATCGCGGAGGCATGCCGGCAATCGTATGCATGCGCCTTGGTCGGGACCGGCTGCAAGACCGACGGCGACACGTACATCCAGACACGCGTTTTCGGCGCGGACGGGAGACTGATGGGAACCCACGAGAAGATCGTTCCCACGCAGAACGACCGGGCTTTCTGCAAACCGGGGGGGGAACTCCGCACATTTAAGCACGCGGGGGCCACTTTCGGCTGCCTGATCTGCAACGACTTGTGGGTCACGCCGGGGTGCGGTCCGTACCCCGATCCGAGGTTGTCCTACCAATTGGGCAGGAAAGGCGTACAGATCATTTTTCACAGCGTCAACTCCGGCGCCGACCCGTTGTATACGGCGTATCACGAATCCAACGTGCAACTGCGCGCGCTGGAGAGCGGCGTGTACATTTGCACGGCCAACGCGGTCGCCGACGGGCCGGTCAATTGCGCCTCGGGCGTCGTGTCGCCGAAGGGCGAGTGGTTGGTGCAGTGTCCGCGCGAAGGCGAACAGACGTACTCTGTCGATCTTGAAATCGAACCCGAGGAATAGATCAACAGGGTTCACAGCACCGGCAATCAGGGGGAGCCCATGCGAAGTCTATCCGCGGTGTCGGCGTGTTGTTTCCTGAGCCTGTACGCGGCTTATGCCGCGACGGCCGTGTTTGATGTATCGGATCCCGAATCTGCTCGTGGCCTCGCGTTCGTCGAGAACTCGCAGGCGCCGACCCCGTGGATCGATATCGACGGCAGGAAAGTCCTTTCCGCGCCGATTCACAATGACTATTTCGACCGGAAGGGCATTCCATTCCGCGTAGCCGACGACTTCCCTCGGGACGGTGCCCCCGCCTTTCTCATCATCGAACACCTTGACCGGAATTTGGGCCTGATTCAAGTGCGATACGATGGCGACCGCGCGGGGAAAAACGCGCGCAGGTCGCGCGATGCGGCCTATTCGACGGCGACCGCGCTGGCCGGATACACCGCGCTGGGGACGGGGTCGCCGCGTCGCGCCGTCTTCCGGCTGGATTCTCCCTCGTTCCTGCACAGGCAAGTCGGCGGGGCGGATTTTCAGGTTGAGGGGGTCCGGTCCCTCACGTGCGTTACCTTGGCGACGGCGCTGGATAACGGCGTGATTGAACAGGCGAAACGGGAAATACCCGCCCGCGTACAATCCCGGCTGCGCCTCTCGAGGCCCATGCAACTGGTGATGAGCGTCGGCGCCGACGCGCAGAAGCGGGACGGCCTCGACACGGCGCTGGAATCCATGCGCGAAATCTGTCCGCTGGCAGCGGCTTTAGGGTTTACGGCGGTCGAGAGCTACGTGAAGTGGAACTTTGTCGAATACGAGCGGGGCGCATTCGACTGGTCCTACTACGATGCGGTGGTCGCCGAAGCGCGCAAACACGGGCTCAAGTGGTTCCCGCTCTTGATTACCGGATCAGCGTACACCCTCCCCGCCTGGTACCACGATTCGCCGGACAACCTCGGCTACGTCTGCATGGAGCACGGAAAACGCAACAACATTCAGACCATTTTCACGGAAGTCCACACGCCGTATGCGCGGCGGTTCATGCGAGAATTCGGCGAACACTACGGACCCTCGGGCGATTTGCTCGGCATTCGGCTCGGACCCAGCGGGAATTACGGCGAATCGCAATACCCCGCGGGCGGCAATTGGGGATACGAAGGCGAGACCGAACATATCCATATCGGCTGGTGGACCGGCGACGAACACGCCCCGGCGCATTTCCAAAATTATCTGAAAAAGAAGTATCCCGACATCGCGTCGTTGAACGCCGCCTGGGAGGATCGATTTGGATCGTTCGAGGCAATCAAACCCTTTATCCCGCAGTTCGCCGAAACGAAACGGAAACGCAAGGACTTCGTCGATTGGTACATGGGCGCGATGACGGACTGGTGCGAGCGCTGGGCCGTGTGGGCGCGCGACGCCCTGCCGAACCATCCCGTCTACCAATCGTCCGGCGGGTGGGGATTCGTCGAGTCGGGCACGGATTTCACGGACCAGACCGCGAGCATGGCCAAGACTAAGGGCGGCATCCGCACCACGAACGAAACCGACAGTTACGTGCAGACTTTTTACGCTACCCGTATGATGAGTTCGGCGGCCCGATTCTACGGCGTGCCGTTGGGCGCGGAACCCGCGGGATACGGCTCGGCGCGGGGCGTGGTCGGCCGGCTCTTCAACAGTATCGTCAACAACGGACAACACCTCTTCTACTACCACCACAATCTCCTGTCGAACGATCAGGCGATCGACAAATGGCTCGAGTTGGCGCCGCTCCTGGACCGCCGAAACGACCCGCTCATCGAGATCGCCGCGCTATACCCGGATACCATGTCGAAACTCGACGACGGGGTGTTCCGCAATCTCTATGCGTCCACCTTCAATCCACGTATCGCGGAACTTCGCGCGCGCTTCGATTTCGATTTTTGCAGCGAGCGCATGGCGCTCGACGGCGCGCTCGAGCGGTACAAGGCGTTGTTGCTCGTTTGGAACTTCGTGGTCGAGGCCGACGCCCTGAACGCCATCGACGCGTGGGTGCAAAGAGGGGGGACCGCAATCTGCGCGGACTGGCGCGGCGCGCCTATCACCACGGTCGAGGGCGACGCGACCGTCGACGCGAAATGGCGCAGCGGCGACACCGGCGCCGGCAACGTCATCTTCATCCCCGACGACCGCGAGCCTCCCTCGCGGCTTGCCAGGGAAACGGCAAGGGTTTTGGCCGGCATGGAGAAACTGGACACGCCTTCGAAGCGCATGCTTGCGTTGGACCTGCCGCCTACGGTCTATGCGAGCGTGTTGAAGAACGGCCAGTTCGTGTTTCTGAACTTCGACAATCGTCCCGCATCCGTATCGCTGCCAGACGGTTTGGGTCGAGTTGAGATCGATCCATACGCTATTGTGATGGCGCCGTAAACTATTTGGAAAGGAAACCGCCCGTGCTCGTTTTGACGACCGTACTTCTCGCCGGCGTGCCGGCCGCCGGTATCCAGCAGGAACCTGACGCTATCGGGTCTGTAAAACACGTGGTTGTGTATAAGGAAGCCGGACGGTTCGCGGGGTGGCCGGCAAACCACGGCATATGGAGCTGGGGCAACGAGATTCTGGTCGGGTTCAGCCGGGGATACTACAAGGACCTCGGCGACCGGCACCATATCGATCGGGACAAACCGGAGGAGTACCTCCTCGCGCGCAGTCTCGACGGCGGTGAGACGTGGACGATCGAAAACCCGGCCGAGAGAGGTCAATTGATTCCGCAGGGCTCGGCGCTCCACGGCACGGAACTGCCGGGTGTCGAGATCAAACCCGCGGTCGATTGTCCCGGCGGCATCAATTTCATGCATCCCGACTTCGCGTTCACGGCGCGTATGTCGGACAAAGATGCCGGAGCTTCCCGTTTCTATTATTCCTACGATCGCGGCAGAAACTGGGAAGGACCTTTCAGACTGCCCCTGTTCGGCCAGGCCGGGATCATGGCGAGAACGGATTACGTCATCCTCGGCGAATGCAGTTGCCTGCTCTTCCTCACCGCTTCGAAACCCGGTGGCGTGGAAGGCCGGCCGGTGTGCGTACGCACCGATGACGGCGGAAAAACGTGGGACCTCGTCGGGTGGATTGGCCCCGAACCCGAGGGCTATGCCATCATGCCGGCTACCGTCCAACTGGACAGCGGTTCGTTCCTCTCAGCCATTCGCGTACGCCTGCCCAATTCGGGCCCAAGTTGGATCGACGCATACCGCTCGGAAGATCAGGGGAAGACGTGGACCTTCGTCAGCCGTCCCGCGCCCGATACCGGCGAAGGTAATCCCGCCGCCATGGTGAAGATGAGCGACGGACGGGTCTGCATCTTGTACGGGCACCGGGCAGAACCGTTCGGCATCCGGGCGCGCCTCAGCAGCGACGGCGGCACATCGTGGGACGATGAAGTCCATCTGCGCGACGACGGCGGCGGACGCGACATCGGGTATCCGCGCGTGGTCCAGCGGCCCGACGGGAAGCTCGTAATCCTCTACTACTTCCACGATCCTGCCCCGCCGGAACGGTACATCGCGGCGACAATCTGGAGTCTCCCGCCACGCTAAAACGCGCGAACGACATCCACTTGTAGCACCGCCGTAGCTTGTGCATAGTGGTTGGCGTACGAAGGTGGGTGCATGGAAACCAACGCTGCAGAACCGGCCGCGCGCGTTCCTGCCGCGACTTCCGCCGGACCACTCGAGACAGACACTCTCATCATCGGGGCCGGGCCCTCCGGATTGGCGATGGCCGCGTGCTTGAGGAACGACGGTGTCCCGTTCATCATCGTCGAGGCGCGGGACCACGTCGGCTACGCCTGGCGAAACCATTACGACCGGCTGCACCTGCATACCGTCAAAGACCACTCCAACCTGCCGTACCTGCGATTTCCGGACTATGTTGAGAAATACCCTTCGCGCCAGGCCGTGGTCGATTATCTCGACGCGTACGCCCGGCATTTCGCCATCAATCCGCATTTCAACGAAGAGGTCACTTCGGTGCGTTCGGCCGACGGTTTGTGGGAGACGGTCACAACGGCGAACCATTACCGCTCCGGGCGCGTCGTAATCTGCACCGGATACAACCGGCGGCCGGTGATTCCATCGTGGCCGGGTCAGGAATCGTTTCGGGGCACGATCATTCACAGCGCGGAGTATCGAAACGGCCGACCGTACTCCGGCAAGCGCGTGCTGGTGGTGGGCATCGGGAACACCGGCGGCGAGATTGCCGTCGACCTGCACGAGTACGGCGCGGCCGCGGTGCACATCTGCGTGCGAAGCCCAATCAATGTCATCCCGCGCGATTTGTGGGGAATGCCCGCGCAGGTGACCGGCATTCTCTTGAGCAAACTCCCCGAGCCCATGGCCTTCTTCCTGAGCAAGCGCCTCGCGCGCATGGCCATGGGTGACCTGTCCAAGTATGGCATTCGCTGGCCGGATATCGGCCCCGCCGAACATGTGACCCGGCACGGGCGCGTTCCCCTTATCGACATCGGCACGGTCGCACTTATCAAAAAGGGCGTCGTAAAGGTTGTGCCGGCGATCGACCGTATCACGGAAACCGGCGTGGTGTTTGCCAACGGCGAGCACCACGACTACGACGCCCTTATCCTGGCGACCGGCTACAAGGCGGCCCTTGACGGCTTCCTCGAGTGCGCGGCGGAAGTGACCGACGATCGTGGTTATCCCGTGCCTCCCGCGGGAGAATCCTCGCGCCGCGGTCTATATTTCCTTGGATACGTCAATCCGACCACTGGCCTGCTGAGACAAATAGCCATCGACGCGCAGCGGATTGCGAAGGACATCGCGTCCCAGGCGCGCGCGGAACATCGTGGGGTCTCCAATGTCTGAGATGGATCATTGGCACCCCGTGTTGCTGTCCCGCGCGTTGCGTCGGAAGCCCGTGGGTATCAAGTTGAACGGCGAGCAAATCGTCGTATTCCGCACGGTTGACGGACGCATCGGAGCGCTGCGAGACGTGTGCCCACATCGCCGAATGCGCCTGAGCCTCGGCGTCGTGAAGAACGACCGGCTCGAATGCCCCTACCACGGTTGGACCTTTGACGCCCTCGGGGCCGGTGAAAGCCCAGGCACGCCGAAGCTTCACGCCAAGGCGTACTGCTATGAAACCCGCGAATGCCACGGCGCAGTTTGGCTGCGAAACCACGGGGCCGCAACGGCGTTTCCCGAGTTCAACGTCGAGGGGTACCACCCGGCCTGCACCCTGCACCATCGCGTCAACGCGCCGCTCGAAGTCGTGCTCGACAACTTTACCGAAATCGAACATACCCCGACGACACACGCGCTGCTCGGCTACGCGCTCGAACGCATGCCTGAAGTAACGACCCGCGTCGAGTCGACCGACGATAGCGTCTACGTGTTCAACCGCGGGCCCCAGAAACCCATCCCGGTGTACGCCCAGTTGATGCTGGGCGTGCGGCCGGGAGATGCCTTCGTGGACGAATGGACGACCCTCTACTCGCCGGTGCACTCGGTATACGATCAATGGTGGTCCAACGCCGCCACCGGCGGCGAACGAATTAACCGCTTGCGGCTCTACGTCTTCTTCAATCCCCTCAGCGGCGAAGAGACGGATCTGTTGACGTTCGCCTACCTCAAATCGCGCCTATGGGGAAAATCCATGATTGAACGCGTGATTGGGCCGCTGTTGAAAAGGCTCGTGGACATTGAGATCCGTCTCGATGTGCGAATGCTGGAAAACCTCGCCGACAAATCCACCGGTATCGCCGGCCTGCGCCTGAGCCGCTTCGACAAGGTGCTGGGACTCCACCGCAGGCGTGTAGCGACCGTATACCGCGGCGGACCCGTGCCCATTCTCGATCCACCAGCGACCACAGCCGAAAGTACGTAATCGGCAAACAGAAGGAGACTCGACGTGCCCGCCAACGGCCTAGCCATCGTCCTCGCGGAGAATTCTTACGAAAACCTGGAATTGCATTATCCCAGGCTGCGTCTCATCGAAGCAGGCTACGAAGTCAGGATAGTCGGGCCGAAAAAGGGGGAAACTTATGGGTCCAAGGAGGGATATCCAGCCGTGACGGATGCCGCATTCGAAGACATTGATCCCGAATTGATTCGAATCCTGGTCGTCCCCGGCGGATTCGCGCCGGACAAGCTGCGCCGGTACCCCGCCTGCCTGAAATTGGTGTCGGAAGCGTGGAACGCAGGCGCAATCGTCGGCGCGATCTGTCATGCCGGTTGGGTTCCTATCAGCGCGAGGATTGTGAAGGGCGTCCGGCTGACCAGCGTGAACGCCATCAAGGACGACCTCGAAAATGCGGGCGCAACTTGGGTGGATGAGCCGTGTGTCGTCGACGGCCGGTTCGTCAGCGCGCAAATCCCCAAGGACCTGCCCGCCTTCATGCAGGCGATATTGCGGCTGGCGGCGGAGCGGGGCGGCTGAATCCTGTTCGCCCTCGCCGGGTCGCCACGAAAATCGGGGCGGAGGCCCTTCGCCTCCGCCCCGAATCCGCGTAGGGCACCGAACCTACTCCTCGGGCGCGACCGGGGGCGCGGGCGGGGCAGGCGGAGCCTGCGGCACGTCCTGATGAATGCGATCCCGACGCTGTTCGCGAATGGGATGCGGCGGACGTGGCGCAGCCTTTTCAAATTCTTCCCGCGAGATGGATCCGTCCTGATTCGTATCGAGGTCTTCAAACCGCGGAATCGGCGGCGGTCCCATGGGTC
>BTUX01000013.1:0-32616 GCA_045863315.1 Candidatus Hydrogenedentota bacterium
ACACCATCGGCGGCGGCGACAGCGGCGTGGATTTTAACCGCTCGGGGGTCCCCCTGCTCGAAATCGTCACTGAACCGGACATCCGCGGCGCGGAGGAGGCCTTCGCCTACCTGACGAACCTCAAGCAGTTGCTGCGTTACCTTGAGGTGAGCGACTGCAACATGGAGGAAGGTTCGCTTCGGGCCGAGGCGAATATCAGCATTCGTCCCATGGGTTCGAATGCATTCGGCACGAAGACCGAAGTCAAGAACGTCGCTTCGTTCAGCGGCATCCAGAAAGCCATCGAGTACGAGATCGCGAGGCAGACCCAGGTACTCGAGGAGGGCGGCAAGGTCGTCCAGGAAACCCGGGGCTGGGACGCGGACCGGGGCGTGACGTTCTCGCAGCGGGCCAAGGAGTCCGCGCATGATTACCGCTACTTCCCCGACCCGGACCTTGTACCCATTGTGGTGGACGAGGCATGGGAGGCCCGCATCCGCGAGGCCCTGCCGGAATTGCCTCAAGCGCGAAAGGAACGGTTCCAAACCGAGTATGCATTGTCCGCCTACGATGCGGGCGTATTGACCGCGGACAAGGCCATGGCGGACTACTATGAGGCCGCCGTTGGGGCGGGGTCCGCGCCGAAGCCCGCCGCGAATTGGATCATGGTGGACTTGCAGGCGTTGCTGACTGAAAACAAGACTGAACTGAAAGACTGCAAAGTCACGCCGGAGAACCTGGCCTCGATGCTGCGCCTCATCGAGGATGGTACAATTAGCGGCAAGATCGCCAAGGACCTCCTGGTGGACATGTTTTCCACCGGAAAGGCGGCCAAGGCGCTGGTCGAGGAAAAGGGCCTCGTTCAGATCAGCGACACGTCGGAACTCGAAGCCGTGGCCCGGGAAATTCTTGCGGCGAACCCCGGGCCGGTGGGCGACATCCGGGCCGGCAAAGACAAGGCCTTCGGGTTCTTGGTCGGTCAAATGATGAAAGCGACAAAGGGCAAGGCAAACCCGCAGTTGGCGAACGAGATTCTGAGACGGGTGCTATCGGAAACGGAATGATGGTTTTTGGATATTGGATTCTGGCTTCCGGATTGGAAGTAAGCCGAAGTCCGGGGCGCCGTCCCAAAACCTCGCCTTTTGAACCGGGTTGGGAGACCGATTTCCTGACCGCTTCACGCGATATGCCGCTTTCGGCGTCAAGGGGCCTGCGTTGACGCGCTCGGTAAAGAAAGCGGCGCGCGTTGAACCGGACTTCGTGGACTACACGCGCCGCATCGCACTGCTCGCCGACGATCACAAGGCCGTCGACATCCGGGCGTACGACGTGCGCGGTCTCACGTTGATCGCGGACAGCTTCGTGATCTGCACGGCAACCAGCGAGCCCCATGTGCGGGCCGTGTACAACGCCATCGTCACGGGCATGCACGAGGCGGGCCTCAAGCCGCTGCACAAGGAAGGCGGCTACAGCAACGGCTGGGTCGTCCTGGACTACGGCAGCATCGTCGTGCATATTTTCCGCAAGGAATCGCGGGAGTACTACGACCTCGACGGCCTGTGGGGCGACGCGCCGGCCATCGCGCTGGGCCTCAACGAATGACGAGGCACCTTGAAGAAGCCGGTTCTCGGACCCAACCGCCGGAACAACCCATCGCGCCTACGACGTCATGAAGCAGGAACTTCCAGACAGGCTCAACATCTATCACTTCCGCTGCGACCGAATTCTGGGCCGGGGCGGGACCGGCGTGGTCTATCGCGCGATTGACACCCAGAAGGGCGAAGTCGTCGCGCTCAAATTGTTTCATGCGAACTTTTTCCGAAACAACGGGCAAGTCAGAGACTTCGCGAAGAGCGTTCAGCGGTTTCAGAAGTTTGATCATCCCAACGTCGTGCGCGTGTTCGATTTCATCGAAGGCAAAGAGGGGCTGTGTCTGACGATGGAATATGTAGACGGCCCGGACCTGAAGTGGTATATCGAGAACCGGCCGTGGAACTTGCAGGAACGGATCGTGATAGTGGCCCAAATCTGCAACGGACTTCAATACATCCACGATCAGGGATTCACGCACCACGACCTCAAACCCGCGAACATCTTGTTCACGCGTAAGGGCCAGGCCAAACTGTCCGACTACTCGCTGGCGCGCGAGCGGGCGATTCCGTTCCTGGATTCGGGGCTCGTCGAGCAAATCACGCCGATGTACGTCGCGCCGGAAATCATCCAGGGCAAGAAGGCCACCCACCGCAGCGACATCTACTCGCTCGGCATCACCTTGTATCTACTGTTCACCGGCAAGCTGCCCTTTGAGGTCGACAGCCTCCAGCGGCTGTATCAGGCCCATCTGAAGGCGACGCCGTTCCACCCTTCGCAGGTGAACCGAAAATGCCCTCTGGCCGTGGGCGACGTTATCATGAAGATGATCGAGAAGGACCCCGCCAACCGCTTCGAGAGCTGCGATCAATTGCGCATCATCTTGTCCGAGGCCGGCAAACCGCGCATCTGAGGGGGCTCAACCCGGCGGCCAATCGGGAGCGCCTCCGAAAACAGGTGCGCCATCCCGCGCATAAACGCGGCATGGCGCACCGAAGTTTCCGTAGCGATCCGTCCAGCAGGCGCGATTGGCACGCGGCCGGCCGCGTGACTAGCTCCACCAACGCGCGAAGTTGTTGATTAGGGCGAACTCCGACGGAATAAGAACGGTGAACAAATAGTCAAAAAACGCCACGAACTGAAGTAGATAGGCTGCAAGTGCCACGGTCAAGTACCTCCTGATCGCTTCATTTTCCGTTCCGCCACCCCAACCGGTATCCGGATTGCCGGGTGCGAATCGTTTGTGCGTACCATTGCGTCCAAGTGTCGCCGGTGCAACTTCGTGCGACGGATTTAGGCCTCTTCCTCTCCTCCGCCGCCGCCGCCGCCGCCGCCGCCACCACCGCCGCCGCCTCCATCGCCGCCCCCGCCAACGAATCCTTTGTATGGCAGCGCGCCAATGAAGCCCGTGACGGAGTTCGACTGCTCCGCAATTTCGGAAAACAGTGTCGTCGTCACACTCAAAATATTCTCCATGTATACGAGAATGGTCTCGTACTTCAGCTCGATCGTTGTTTGCGCCGCGTTGGGCCGGCGCGAAATCGCCGCCAAGTGTTCCCTTCTCCGCATGGACCTATTCCTTTCTGTTGCGCCTAGTGTTTCGCGCTATGCCGCCGACTAGTTTTGGTTACGTAGCGACCTATCCGCATACACCGCCGTTGGACATTTCTAGTTGCCGCCGATGGTGATATCGATGAATCCGCCGATACCGCCCAACGAGTTGACGAAAAGGGCCGTACCCACGGTCAGCACTCCATCGAGAAGCAAAGAAACATAGTCGGCACTCAACGTTGAGGCCTGCTGCTTGAAATCCATTTTGGCTCCAAACGCCGATTGGGCCGCTATCGGTGGCTTCGTTATGCGAGTTGTATGTCTCATATTGGTCGTCCTGCCTCCCCTATGTCCAGAATTACATCCCTAAACTAGTGACAAGCTGCCACACATAAATGCAAACGCGCTGTGACCACCCGTGGAATCGGCCCCTTCAGCTATCCCGAATCGGCTTGGAACGCGAAAACACTTTCCCGCACGAACCTACGGACGCCGAATCGGCGTCAAACACAGTACGCCCCTTCGACTCTTTCGTTACTATACACTGGAAGTGTCGAATTGTGTCAACCGCACTATTCGCAGTTCGCATTGGTCGTCTGCCGCGCATCAAATCCTGGGGCCGGCCGCCTCGAGCCTGCGTCCTTCCTCCGTGTTCGTGAACTGTTTGAAATTCTTTACAAACTTCTCCGCCAGATTACGCGCGGTCCGATCGTAGGCTGCCTTGTCGGGCCAGGTATTGCGCGGGTTGAGGATTGCCGGATCGACGCCCGACGCTGAAACGGGAATGTGCAGTCCGAGAATGGGCATTTCGACGTACTGCGCATTTGATAGCGACCCGTCGAGTATCGCGTCAATTACCTTACGCGTCTCCTGGAGCGGCATGCGGTGGCCCACACCATAAACGCCCCCGCTCCACCCCGTGTTGACGAGGTAGGCCTCGCAGCGGTGCTCGGCCATTTTTCGGCCGAGAATTCGGGAGTAGACCGTGGGGTGCAGGGCCAGGAATGCCGCCCCATAGCAGGCCGAGAAGGTTGCCTTCGGTTCGGTCACCCCGAGTTCCGTGCCGGCCACGCGCGCGGTGTACCCGCTCAGGTACTGGTACATGGCCTGGTCCTGCGTAAGCTTGGCGACCGGCGGAAGTACGCCGTAGGCGTCGCATGCCAGGAAAATGATTTTGCTCGGGTGACCGCCCTTCGACACCGGCTTCACGATTCGGTCGATGTGGTAGATGGGATAGGAGACGCGGCCGTTCTCCGTCTTGCTTGAATCGCTGAAATCGACGGTGCCGTCCGGCCGTACGGCGACATTCTCGAGGAGCGCATCGCGCTTGATGGCATGGTAGATTTCGGGCTCTTTCTCCTCGCTTAAGTCGATCGTCTTTGCGTAGCACCCGCCTTCGAAGTTGAACACCCCGTCGTTGTCCCACCCATGCTCGTCATCGCCGATCAGCAGCCGGTGCGGGTCCGTGGACAAGGTGGTCTTGCCGGTGCCGGACAAACCGAAGAAGAGCGCGGTGTCGCCCTTCGCGCCCATATTCGCGGAGCAATGGAACGAACCGATGCCCTTCAGCGGCAGGAAATAGTTCATGATGGTGAAGATACCCTTTTTCATTTCACCGCCGTACCACGTGCCGCCGATGACGGCCATGCGCTCCGCGATGTGAAACGCCGCGAAGACCTCCGAACGCATGCCAAGCTTTGCAAACTCCGCGCAGGACGCTTTCGACGCGTTAAGAATGGTCCAGTCCGGTTTAAAATCCTTCAATTCCTCGGCGGTCGGCCGGATGAACATGTTTTTGCAGAAGTGCGCCTGCCAGGCGACTTCGGCGATAATGCGGACGTTCATCCGGGCATCCGGACTGGCTCCGCAGTAGGCGTCGATGACGTACAGCTTCTTGCCGTTGAGTTGCTGGGCCGCGAGTTCCCGGAGATGAGACCATGCTTCCTCGCTCAGGCGCTTGTTGTTCGATCCGGCGTGGTCAGGCGCTTCCCACCAGATATGGGTGTTCGAGGTCGGTTCGTCTACGATATACTTGTCTTGCGGTGAACGTCCCGTAAAACGGCCTGTATCGACGGCGACGGCGCCGAAATTGGTCAGGACACAGCGTTCCTCCCCCTGAAGGTCCGGATTCATTTCATGGTCGAACAGCGTGGCGTAGGAGGGATTTCGGTATAGGGCGGACCACTCAAGGATTCCGAGAGCCGACAGGTCGAGCCCGGGGGCGTCTGTCGATTGTTCGCGCAACCCGCGTTCCATGCGTCATACTCCTTCCCTTGCGAAGCCCCCCGCATCCGAAAACGACCCGTTCGCCCCACTAGTCCGATCCAGGCAGGCAGCCGTTATGCATCAGCCGGAGCGTATGGTACACTACGCCGAGAGCGACATCCAGCCGTTGCGGTGTGTTGACTTGGGTTCCATGTGTTGGTAGCATCGCGCCTCGATTTTTCCGCAATCGGCGAATTTCCCGTGTCGCATCGAAGGGAATATCGGCTCATGGCAGAAGCGAAAAACCGGGTCTTTACCAGCGGCGAAGTTGCGGGAATCTGCGGCGTGTCGCCCGATACGGTTTCCCGTTGGTTCGACATGGGGCAAATTCAGGGCTATCGACTGGGCCCCGGCGGCGACCGGCGCATTCCGTATGACAGTCTGCGCCAATTCATGCTCACGCACGGAATCCCCTTGGATCGGCTCGAGGAAGGCGATCGCCGGGTGCTCGTGGTCGACGACGACCCCTTTTATCTGGACGTGAGTCCCTCGGCGCTCTCTAAATCGGGGGAGTACATGGTATTTGTCGCGTCAACCGGTTTCGACGCGGGTGCGTTGGTGGCCGAGCACAATCCTCATGTGATCATTCTTGACATCCACCTCTCAGACATGGACGGCCGGATGGTCTGCGAACGGGTGAAATCCCGCCCCGATACCAAGTCGACCCGAATCCTGGCGATTTCCGGCTACATCGACGACGATGAGGCCAAGATGTTGAACGAATACGGGTTTGACGATTATTTGAAGAAACCGTTCAGCATGGCCGAGTTGGTGGCGCGGGTCGAGAAGCTGCTCGCATTGCCCGTATCGAAAATCGCACGTCCAAAGTCATCCCATTATTGAGGGCACTGCAGGGGCCGCGGAACGTGCCGGTATTTGCGTGATTGTCCCGTGTGACACGCAGTCATGTTGAGTCGGCGTGGTATCCTGAGATGACAAAAACGGCGCCACCATGAGTGTGGCAAGCGGCTGAGAGTTCTACTGCATGACACCTGACCCGGGCAAACAATACAGCATTCGGATAGTGGAAGCGTTCCAATTTGCTTACAACGTCCATTGCGAGCAGTTCCGCAAGGGCACCGAGGTGCCGTATATCGTCCATCCGATGGGGGTCGCGGCCCTTGTCGGGGCAAACGGAGGCGACGAGGACCAGGTTATAGCCGCCCTGCTGCATGATGCAGTGGAAGATGGGTGTGGGCTCGAAACGCTGAACAAAATCCGGGAGATATTTGGGGACCGAGTCGCCGAGCTGGTGTTGGCGTGCAGCGATGCCGTCTCCCATCCCAAGCCTCCCTGGCGCAAACGCAAGACGGATTTCCTCAAGTCCATACGTTGTGCGCCGGAAGAGGTACGGCTCATCCTGCTGGCCGACAAGTTTTACAACGCCACCGCCATCGTGGCGGATTTGCGCGCCTGCGGCGAGTCCGTGTGGGACCGATTCACCGCCGGTCGAGACGGCACGCTCTGGTATTATGCGGAACTTGTGCGTGCGCTTGGCGATGGTTGGGACCATCCCGTGCTCGACGAACTCAGGGCCACCGTCGATTCGATGCACGAGTTGGCCTCGATCGAGCGATCGTAGCGGATTTGCGAACGAAACAAGGCCGGATTTTTCACACCCACGCGCGTTGGAGGAGTCAACATCGTACAGTGCGCACCGTTATGCATCGCCGCCGCGCGGCACGGCAGAACAGATGGTGGGTGTGAAAAATTCTCACCCAAATCACTCACATGCTTTCTCCAGAGCGTTTCTCACCAGCCGCCCCCGTCAACGGGGGCGGCTGGTGAGAAACGCGGGCTAGTCTCGTCGCGTCAGCTCCTTAGCATCCCTCCCATCCATGCAAACGGCGACGCGGCGACACGGAACGCGCGACGCGTGGATTCGGAATAGTCAGCCACGGGTGTCAGGTACGGCGCAATTGCGTAGTACAACTCCACCGCATGAGCGCCAAACCCAATCCGTTTCAGACCGGCATCGCGAAAGGCGCGCAGGTTTTCCAGCATTTCGGGATCATCTTGCAACACCTTCGCGGCAGGGCACAGCGGCGGCAGCCCCGGATCGGGATCCGGCGGATTGGTGCCCGTCAACCAGCCCTCGATTTGTGGAAAGAAATCGCGGAACGAGGAATACCAGTCCACGTTGCCGGCGGTGTTGGCGCAGGAATGGACCGGCCCATTGCTCAAGGTGCCGCACACGCGGTACGCCGAATCGGCCAGTAACAACGGGCTGCCGGACGACCCCCCTTCCGTGACACCGTCGTCCCAATGGACCTTGGTCTGCTTGGTGAATCCCGCGGAACTCTGGTTGATGGACTGCACCGTGCCGTAGCTGATCTTCATAGCGGAACCCTGCGGAAAGTGAATGGAGACGATGTCCTCGTTCACAATCGGGTCGCGGGTTTCCCACCCGAGGTAGGCGCGGCCCAGATTCCCGGAGGGCACGCTGTTCAGTTCCATCAACGTCAGATCGAGATTCGAGTTCGTGCGGAGCACCTGTTTGCCCGAACTGCGGGGAAGGTTGACAATTGCGGGCAGGTTGCCGTTCTGACAGGACGACGCTCGCCAGTCCCAGATTACATCGACTTGATTGGCGTTCGCCGCATCCGGAACGCAGTGCCACGACGTGAGATAGTACGGCTCGAACGCCGGCGTGTCGGAATTGTTCAGCAGCGAACCCGAGCAGAGAGCTTGGTACAACTGGCCTTGGGGTATGACCAGCATGCCCACGCCCGTCGATGTCGTCTGCAGCGCGGAGTCCCCTTCGCACGCGATTGGATTGTTGCAAGACAGTTCCTTCAGTACGTCCTCGAATGGCTCAAAAAAATGCGAGACGCCGATGACCGTCAAGTTGGGCGGCGTATCGTGGGGGGACCTCGCGAGTATCACGCAGTTGTCGCCGCTCGTCGTGGGAAGCCATCGACCGCCTTCGACGTGGTCGGACTGCGTATACGGGCCGAATGCGCGCGGTCCGGTCGAATCCACGACGAATACCTCCTCGCCCTCGCTGAGTTGGGACAGATCGACCAGTAGCCGGGTCGCGTAGGCGTCCAGGGATGCAATCGAGGCGCTGTACACGAAGTGCGGGCCGTCCGCCCTTGCGGCCCCGAACAGCTCGGCCGACGTTGCGTACGTGTAAAAGCCGTCCGCGACGATTCGCAGTTTGGATTGGTCCGCCTGCGATTTCAGCAGCCCGTTGCGCCCCTGAAACAGGTCAAATACGAGTAGCTTTTCTACGTTGGTGAGATACGTCCCAAGTGTGGACTCCGCGATTGGGCCGGCGGACGTCTTGACGGCCGGCGGATCCAATGCCATATCGGCGTATGGCTGTGCGTACAGGGGAGCGGCCATAAACGACACGGCCGCGACGGCCATCATAGAACGAATGGTCATGGTACACCCTCTCTGATTGATTACTTACAGGGCAACCGCCCGCGGCGAAAGGGCCCTCGCAGCGACGACCGCTGCAACCATTATACACGCCCAGAAGCGAATCCGTGTCGCGGGAGCGATTTGAATCCTATGACGGCGTTGAGTTAGAACCGCGCCGTTCCGAACAGGAACCGGGGTCGCGGGAAGGAGTTCGAGCGCGTGGGGTTTTGGGTGTGGGTCCGTGTGATCTGGCGGTCGTCTGCACTGATACTCTGGACAACCGCATTATTCGCGCTTCGCCTGTGCGCAATGCTGCTCGCGCCTATATCCGCCCGTGCGGATGAGTGGTGCCGGCGAAAACTGCTGCGAATATGGGCAGTCGGCGCTGCCGCCATCATCCGCATGCGAGTCACCGTTGAGGGTCGCCCGCCCAAGCCCCCCTATTTCCTAGTGACGAACCACTTGACGTATCTTGACATCGTGCTGTTGTCGCGCACGGCCGGCTGCGTGTTTGTTTCGCGCGCCGATGTGCGGGATCTCAAGATTTTCGGCTTCATGGCGAGGATGTTGAACACGATCTTCATCACGCGAGAGAACATACGGGACACGTACCGGGTAAATGAACAGATCGCGAATACAATGAACAAGGGCTACGGCGTCCACATGTTCGCGGAAAGTCGTATCTCGCAGGACGCTCAGGTGCATCCGTTCAAACCGCCTTTACTGGAGCCCGCGGTCCGCAAAGGCGTGCCGGTCCATTACGCGGCGATTTCGTACAGCACAGCGGAAGGAAGCCCGCGCGCGAGGGACGTCGTGGTTTGGAAGGAACCGCAGACACTGGGGCAGAACATGCTGCAGGTCCTTCGACTGCCCAAGTTGAGCGCAGTGATTCGTTTCGGTGACACGCCGATTCGAGGCACCGACCGCAAGGAACTGGCCCAGAAGTTGTATGAAGCGGTGCGCGATCGGTTCACGCCGGTTGGATAGTCCGTATTTTTCACACCCCCGCGCGTTGGAGGATACAACATGGTACACTGCGAACCGTCATGCATTGTCGCCGCGCGGCACGGAAGAACAAATGGAGGGCGTGAAAAATCCTCACCCAAATCACTCGCATGCTTTCTCCAGAGCATTTCTCACCAGTCGCCCCCCCGTCAACGGGGGGCGACTGGAAAGGACGCGCAGCGCTTTCGGGTCTTGGCCGTCGCCCCCCCGTCAACGGGGGGCGACTGGTGAGAAATGCGGGATAGTGCGCCGTCGCGACTCGGGATAGGGGGGCAGCGTGGTAAGGCGCGTGTCGTCGACGGGCCCTCCGACGGTGAAGTGGTAGAGCGATTGAAACCGCCGGCCCTCGAGCCCGAACCGTTCGTGGGCGGGGTCGTCGAAGTAACAACCGATGCCGGTTGAACGCACGCCAGCCGCTTCCGCCTCGAGATACAACACTTGGCCGATCATGCCGGTCTCCCAGAACAGCCGCCGGTAGAACCATGGGCCCCGGCTGCGGATCAGCGGTTCGAACTCGGCCAACATCCCGACACTGAACGCACCGTCGCCGGCGATGTCTTGTCCGCAGCTCACGGCGGAGGCGACCCGATCAAAACGCCCCGCCTCGAGCACGTAAAGCGGCAGCGTGTCTGGACATTCGGGCGGCGTCTGCCAACAGAAACCGCTCTTCATCGCGGATTGAAGCGCGTGGCGCGCGGACCGATCCCGGGCCAGACAGTACAGTCCGGGAGGCACCCCGTCCACGCGGTGGACAAAAAGGCCCAAGTGAACCGTAACCGGAAGAGCGAGCATGTCCCACGGTATAGCTGTCAGGGTGGGTACCACTCGATCCAGCATACGGTAGAACACGGCCCGACCGATCGAGGTCACTCCGTCCATGGCGACCGCGCTGCGTCTTTGTTGAACAATGCGGTACGCGGACATGCTCCCCGCGTCGTGTCCGGCGGGCGTCTTCGGCGCAGTCGGCGGGTGAGGGATCTCCTCCGCGGTATCCGGCTTCCGGCAGGCGGCGTTGACCTCGTCGATGGCCGGCCATACCACGTGTTCGTCGCTCAGCCGGTTAGCCTTGCCGCGCCAGACGCCGGCCGCGATTTGACGAACGGCGTCAAGCGGCAGCGTGCGGTGCGGACCGCAATCGCCGGTGTACACGGCGATGAGCATGTCTGGGGACTCGCGTTCGCGGTCGTGGAAATCGGCCTCGCGATCCAGGCCCAGCAGGGCCGCGACGGTTTCGTCGGCCAATGCCTCGAGGTAGGTTGCGCGCCAGCCCAGCATCGCGGCGGCCATGCGAATGGCGGCCATCGCGTGTCCCGCGTCATGCTGGCAATATCGGTAGGCTCGTTCACCATACTTCCACGCCTCGCGCCAATGTACCGACGACAGCCCCACAAACATCGTGTCGACGGGGAAATCGGCGCGAAGGGCGCGCCATGTTTCGATCCGGAATTCGGCGCGAACTTCCAACGCGTGCGCATCGGGCGCGTAGTGATACACGGCAGGGACATCGTTAAGGCAGGGGACGGGGCCCGCGACGAGGTAACCTTCCGTAGGATGGAGGTTTCCGCTGGAGGGGTTGCAGCGCAGCGCCCAGCGCTCGCCCTTGTACTCTTTCCAGGCTGAAATCGCGAGCGAACATTCAAAGAGCAGTCCGACGCTTTGTATCGTGAACGGCGCCGGATCAATTCGCGATGGAGTGAAAAGCCAGTCGTACGGCGGCGAGGCGTCACGCTCCAGCAGGGGCAGGAGTATCTCGGGCGCGCCATGATACCGTCGGAACGGATCGGGTTGATTGGCCCAATCGAGGAAACCCGGCGAACGGGCGTAGCGGTTGAAATGATGCTTTGTGGCCTCGTGGTAGGCGAGAACTTGGTCTACGGCGGTCATCGTTTGCTGCGGCATCACATCCAAATGGGCGCCCTCGGACTACGCGTCGAAGGGCGCCTCCATTGTCTGTGCGCGCCGTGGCGATTACAACGATCCGCGTCGAAGCCCCGGCAGCCCTTTGGACATGTCTTCGATCGGGGTGCCCGGCGGCGCCACGAAGACGAAGTGGGATTCTTCAATCGGCACGTTCAACTCGATGTCGCTGTACCGCATCGACATCACCGCATGGTCCCCGTCCATCGCCAGCAATTGAATCTGAATGCCGGAATCCTTCGCAATATACGCGAGCATCTTGTCGTACTTCATCGGCGATTTCGCAATCACCTCGGCATTCGGCGTCACTTCGATTACGTAGACCGGGGCGCCCTCGACGACTTCTTCGGGCAGCAGTCGCAACGCGCCCTTTTTCCGTAATGATTCCAGTGCGTTCTTGCCGGTGAACGGGCCTTTGTCGCCCGACTCTTCCGGAGCGCCCTTAAACACCTTTTTCATGCCAAGCGCTTCGATTTGCTGGTAGAAGTTCTTGCCATCGAATACGCCGAGTATCTTCTGCTCGCCGGCTCCGCCGGGCAATGGAATGTTGGCCCCGAGTTTGTTGACCATTTCCATGCGAAAGCGCGGTTCGCCCTCCACCTTCAGGAACTCGACGCGCCCGGTCCCCGTCGACGTCATCGTCATCGGTCCGAACGGCACTTTCGAGTCTACCGAAGTCTTGGCCGTGAACGAATTCACTTTCGCCCACACTTCGTCGATTTGCTTCTCAACCGACTCGAGGGTCGGCGTCTCTTCTGCAAGCACGGCGGAGCAGCCGACCGCCCAAATCGCCATTGCAACGGCTATGTGGACATGTTGACGCATACAGGTACTCCCCCTGCGGACTCTGATAGTAACAGACGACACGTGTCAGCTCCCATTCACAAGGATTCGTGTCACGGAGGAACAGCCACCGCGATCACGGATTTGACCCGACGGCGAATGGGCGGGATTCAGTTCTTTTTGTGCCGGCTCGTAAGGCTTCGCCGCACAAGCCTTTGCACCAGACCGACGCCCTGACCTACAATGCGCCTCGACTCTCATCCGAAGCCGGTCGCCACTTATGACGAATACATCCAGCCGCCCGGGCCAGGAACTTGAACCGAGCCGGGGAACGGTGCCCCCGGTACGGGCGTCTTTGGTTTTCCTCCTCGCCGTCGCCCTCCTCGTAGTCTTTATCCGCGTACGACTTGCACCCGTTCCTTTGGAGCGCGACGAAGGCGAATACGCATACGCGGCCCAACTCTGGCTTCAGGGCGTTCCCCCGTTTGTGGAAGTGTATACCATGAAGATGCCGGGGATTTACGCTGCGTATGCGGTAGTACTTGCGCTGTTCGGTCAGAGCCCGGCCGGAATCCACTTGGGCCTGATGCTCGTCAATGCGGGATGTACCGCGTTGGTCTACGTCGCGGCCCGGCGGGTCGCCAACGTCCAGATTTCTCTCCAGGCCGCCGCCATCTATGCATTTTTGTCTGTTGGCGTGGGCGTAAACGGCATCTTCGCCCACGCGACGCACTTTGTCGTCCTGTTTGCGCTGATGGGTTTGAGCTTGTTGCCGGGCCCCGCTGAGGATATTCGGTTGGTCCGGCTGTTCGCCTCCGGATTGAGCTTTGGCTGCGCGTTCATGATGAAACAGCACGGAGCCCCGTACCTCGTCTTCGCGGGGGCTTACCTGCTCGGGTTTTGGTGGTTCAAGCCCGAAATCGCCCGGTTCAAGCGCGCAACAGGGATGGCGTTGTTCTCCGGGGGCGTCTTTCTGCCCTTTCTCGTCATGTGCTTCGTCGTGTGGCGCGCGGGGGTGTTCGACACGTTCTGGTTTTGGACCTTCGACTATGCGCGCGCGTACATCGGACAGACGACGGCCGGTGAGATTCCCGGCGCCTTGATGCGCGGGCTCAAAGAGGTCGCATGGGGGACGTCGCTACTTTGGCTGCTGGCGCTCGCCGGTCTGGCGGCCGCGGCGCGCGAGAAAGGCGGAGGCCACGCAGTCATCGCCCTGTTTGCCGCTGCTCTGGTTGCTGTGTCGCCAGGGTTCTACTTTCGGGGCCACTATTTCATCTTGATGCTTCCCGTGATTGCTCTGTTGTCGGCGCAGGGCGCCGACTTCGTCGTGCGGGCCGCGCCAGAGACGTGGCGGTCAATTCTCGTTCCGGTAGTGGTGGGTGCGGGAATCCTTCAGGGCGTCCTGATGCAGGCGGATTTCTTCTTCTTCCTGTCGCCAATCGAGGTTTCGCGGCGAATTTACGGTGCAAACCCCTTCCCCGAATCCATCGAAATTGCCCGCTACCTGAAAGAGCGCACCCACCCGGAGGATCGAATCGGAATCCTGGGATCGGAACCGCAGATTTGTTTCTACTCCTCGCGGCGCTCCGCCACGCCATTCGCGTACATGTATCCCTTGACGGAAGACCATCCCTTCGCTGCCGACATGCAGGCCGAATTGATTCGCGATTTCGAGACGCGCCGGCCGGTCTTCATTGTCTACGTGCCCATCCCCCTGTCGTGGGGATGGATGGCCACCAGTGACAGAACGCTCGCGGAATGGATTCCGAAGTTTCTGTCGGAACATTACGAGCAGGTGGGACTCATCGAAATCTCAAGCCGCGAGACGCAGTACTCATGGCATGACGCGCAGACCAGACGACATCCGCGGTCGACGAATGTCGTATATGTTTTGAAACGGAAAGATTTCGAGGTCCGCGCATAGGCGCGCGCTGCAAGGAGCGTATTTCTGATGAAATCGCCACGGATCGAGATCGAATACTGTACACAATGCCGGTGGCTGTTGCGGGCGGCGTGGATCGCGCAGGAATTGCTTGTGACCTTTGAAAAGGAAATCGGCGAGGTGGCCTTGCAACCGGGGACCGGCGGCGTATTCGAAGTGCGCGCCGACGGCATGACCGTATGGTCGCGGGCCCGGGTAGGCCGATTTCCAGATGCCAGGGAGTTAAAACAGCTCGTGCGCGACCGGATCGCGCCGGGAAAAGACCTTGGCCATGCGGACCGGTAGCGGCGGGATCCGCGTTGTGCGGCAATGGAACGCCTTGATACAGTGACTTCCCTTCGAACCGGGGATATGCGGAGAAAGGGCGCTTATGGGTCCGAGGAATAGCAAAACGATGAAGACCGTCAACATCATCATGTTCATCCTCCTTCTGCTCTGTATCGCGGTCCAATACAATGACCCCGACCCGATCGAGTGGATGCTCATTTACGGATACGCCGCGCTGGTGACGGCCATGGCCATCGCAGGCCGCTATACGGTGCTTGCCCTATTCGGCCTTATTGGCTATGTGGCCGGTTTTTTCTATTGGATGCCGAACGAAATGGTCGAACATCCTTCGAACTTGTTGCTCGATCTCCGCATGCATGAGAAAGGCGTCGAAGAGGTGCGCGAAGACGTAGGGCTCTTGCTCTGTGCGGCGTGGATGCTCGTTCTCTCCTATCATTGGTGGCGCAAGCGGAGCGCATCGCTCGTCCCCTGACGAATCGGATGGGAGGATACGAATACCCCGCCCGGCAGGACAAGAAAACCCGCGCACGGTCCACGGAAGGTGGCCGGGGGGGCGTCGCGCTTCCGCTCGCAGACGTCTAAGAACTTCTAACCCGCATTTCTCACCAGTCGCTCCGGATGACGGGAGCGACTGGTGAGAAATGCTCAGGAGATAGCATAAAAGTCAATCGGGTGAGGATTTTTCACACCGACAGCCCGTTTTCCATGCCGCTGCATAAAGGTGTGTGCCGCACGAAGTTGTATCCTTCATTGCCCGCGGGTGTGAAAAATCCGGGCTAACAACACAACCAAATACACCAATCCGACTTTGTGGTGCAGGCATCCTTGCCTGCATACTCGGCTTCCGGGAGGCAGCCAAGATGGCCGCACCACACTGATCGCTAGTTCTTTTGTTAGAAGCTGTACGTCTGCCCTTCGCGATTATCCAGGCAACAAGGCAGAGGCTCTACTCGATGCTTCACACGCGGAGTGACTCGGCTCCGCCGTCATCGAAATTGCGAAGCGGCCTCGGTCAGTTGATATCCGAAAGAACCGCGTTCTTTAATACACCTACCGTAACACAGGCACGGCGCAACGCGTGTCGCGCCTTGCCTACCGGAGACTCCGTAGATGCAGAATCTCAGTCGAACTTTCCTCTTGGCGAACACCCTTGTTCTGTGCGCGCGGGCCTTCGAGGTTGCCACCTTTTCCGTCGAGGTAACCCCGCCCCTGGGTCACGCCTGCATGGGCGGAGGGATTTCGCCTGCGCTCGCGATCGTCGACCCACTGTACGCACGCGGCGTAACCCTTCTCGGGGCGGACAAACCCATCGTCCTGGTGTCGATTGACTGGTGTGAAATCCGGAATGACGCGTTTGACGCGTACCGTGATGCCCTGGCCTTGGCGGCCGGCACCTCAAGGAACCGCGTGCTCCTCTCCAGCGTGCACGTCCATGACGCGCCGGTGGTCGACTTTACGGCCCAGCGGCTTCTCGATGAGCAGGGCCTTCACCGCGCATTGTGCGATGTGAACTACGTTCAACGGTGCATTGACCGTACGGCGACGGCGCTGCGCGACTCGTTGCGGCACGCGCGACCCGTTACACACTACGGTATCGGACAAGCCGAGGTGAAGGAACTCGCATCGAACCGCCGATATGTCGGCGCAGACGGCAAGCCCGTCTACTCTCGTACGAGCGCGACGGCCGGCGAGGCGCTCCGCGCGTTCGACGTCGGCGAACACGATCCCTATCTCAGGACTCTGAGTTTTTGGGACGGCGATCAGCCCGTCGCCGCATTGCACGCTTACGCCGTCCACCCGATGAGCTACTACGGCAAGGGCGGCGTGTCGGCGGATTTCGTGGGGCTGGCCCGGCGCCGCCGGCAGGATGACGATCCGGCCGTGTTCCACGTGTACTTTTCGGGGTGCAGCGGCGACGTCGTCGCGGGAAAGTGGAACGACGGCAATCCCGCGAATCGCCCGGTCCTCGCGGACAAACTGTACCAGGGCATGCTCGCCGCATGGAATGCGACCGAGCGTTTTCCGCTGACCGACGTCACGGTGCGAGTCTCCGAACTGCGGCTCGAACCCAAGTCGACGAGCGGCTTCACCGAAGAAGACATGCGTCGCATCCTTGCCGACGCGAATCAGAGGACCTTCCAGCGGATCTTGGCCGCCATGGGGCTGAGCTGGCGCATGCGAGCGGCGGCCGGTCGGCCGATCGAGATACCGGCGGTTGATTTCGGTAAAGCGCAATTCCTTCTAATGCCGGCCGAATCGTTTGTAGGGTACCAATTGATGGCGCAACAACTCGCGCCCGAGTCGTTTGTAATCACCGCGGGGTACGGTGATTGTGCGCCGGGGTATATCCCAACAGACTTCGCGTCCAGCGAGGGATTCAACGACGACCACGATTGGTGCTGGGTCGCCCCCGGCAGCGAAGGGGCGATGCGCGAGGCGTTGAAATCGGCGCTGGGTGTAACTCCCTAATGCGGCGGTCCTTCCGTCTTGCGGCTGGGGTCGGGGTTTGCTTGGTTTCCGCAGTCGCATCGCTCGGACCCGAGCTTCCCCGGACGGACGGCAGGGTGTCGATTCGGGCGCAAGACGCGCCGTCCACGCCCGGTCCGCGCAACATCACCGTGTATGTCCGGTACCCCGGCGGGTCGATGGCAAACGTCAACGCCCAAACCGGCCTCATGCTCTTGCTGCACAATTGGGGAGGCACAGACTCCGCCGGCGCACCCGATCCAAAACAGCTCGCGGACCGGTACAACGTCGTTGTCATCAGCGTGGATTACTTGCAGAGCGGTCCGTGGGACCCCACCCGCGGCGTGCCGTATGACTTCGGATACGTGCAGGCCCTCGACGCATTGCGGGCCCTGTATTACGTGCAGGCCGAATTGGAAAGCGCCGGAGTGCGCTATGCACGATCTAGGGTGTATTCGACCGGCGGATCGGGCGGCGGCAATGTGGCCCTCATGGCGAACAAGCTCGCTCCTCGGACCTTCGCGTGCGTGGTGGACATAAGCGGGATGGCCAAGTTGAACGACGACATCGCATTCGGACTCCCCGAAGGGAGCACGCTCAATGCCGGCTACGGCCGGGACCCCGAGAAGGAAAACTATCTCAGCCCCGACGCGCAAGCCCTTCGCTACATCGGCCATCCGGGCCACCTCGACGAGATGAGAGCACAGGGAAACACCTCGACCGTCGTGATCATTCACGGCGCAGACGATCGGGTCTGCCCGATCGAAGACGTGCGTGAAATGGCGCAGAACATGAAACGCGCCGGAATGGACGTGCATTTGAATGTCGTGACGCAAGACGACCTTGACGGCGACGTTATCAAGGACGCGGGCCATTCGATCGGGGACCGGACACGGTTGCTGTTCCGGTACGCCGACGAGTTCCTGATGCCCGACGGCGCAAAGGCGCGCTACCGGCGCGGCCCCTCCGACTTCGAGCGTGAAAATGGCTCCGTCCGTTACGAGACGCCCGGCGGCGCATACGTCATCACGTACGAAAAGGGATACCCCACAGGCCGATTCGAACCCCAGGCAGCCCGATGAACGACCCGTATCGGCCTCTTCGATTGGAATCGTCCGCGTTCCCCGCTACACTGGCGCGAAGTGATCCGGCCTCGGATGACCGATGAATAGCACGTCAGCAGGTAGTGTCAAATGAAAAAGATTCTGTTCCGCGCAGTTGTCGCGTTGGCGGTCCTCGCTTTAGTCGGCGTGGCGGCGGCCTTCGCCTTCCTTCCCGGCATCGTGGATGGGCGGCTGAACGCCGTCGAGCAGGCGAGACCCTACTCCGCGTCGGAGACAGCCCAACGCCTGCATGAATCCCTTCTCGTGGCGGATCTGCACTCGGACTCGCTGCTGTGGAATCGGGACATACTCGCCCGAAACGCACGCGGGCACGTCGACCTGCCCCGCCTCGTGGAAGGCAACGTCGCCATTCAGGCGTTCACGGTCGTCACCAAGACACCCAAAGACTTGAACTATGAGAACAACGGCGGCGACACGGACAACATTACGTTGCTCGCGATTATGCAGCGCTGGCCCCCGGCGACGTATTCGAGCCTCCTTGAACGGGCCCTGTACCAGGCCAAGCGACTGCACGACGTCGAACAGCGTTCGAACGGCGGGCTCGTCATCCTGAAGTCCCGGGAAGATGTCGCAGACTTTCTTGAAAAGCGGAAATCCAATCCAGGTTTGGTTGCGGGGTTCCTCGGCATCGAGGGCTTGCACTGCCTCGAAGGCAAGCTGGAAAACCTGCAAAAACTCTACGACGCGGGGTTCCGCATGATGGGCATCACTCACTTCTTTGACAACGAATTGGGCGGTTCCGCGCACGGCGTGGGCAAAGGCGGGTTGACGCCGTTCGGCAAGGACGTTGTCGCGGAGATGGAGCGGAAGGGGATTCTCATCGATTTGGCGCACGCATCGCCCCGACTGATCGACGACGTGCTGGAAATGGCTACGAGGCCGGTCATGGTGTCGCATACCGGCGTCAAAGGCACCTGCGACCGGACGCGCAACCTGAGCGACGATCACATTCGGCGCGTCGCGGCGACCGGCGGCATAATCGGCATCGGCTACTGGGATGAGGCGGTGTGCGGAACCGATGCAAGGGCCATCGTGGACGCCATCGAATACACGGTACATCTGGCCGGCGTGGACCACGTTGCGCTCGGTTCCGACTTTGACGGCGCGATTACGGCCCCTTTCGACACGACGCGGCTCGTTGAAATCACCTCAGAGTTGCTGAGCCGTGGGTCCGACGAGGAGAGCATCGCCCGAATCATGGGCGGAAACGTGGCGCGGCTGCTGGGCGAGACCTTCCCGGGAAACGACACAGCCGGATCCATCGCGTCCCTCGACCGCGACGAGGAGTAGGCTTGGCCACGCGACGCCGCGAATCCGAATTGTACGCCCCCTTGCGCGACTATCTCACCGCGCAAGGGTACAAGGTGCGCGCGGAAGTCCAGGGTTGCGATGTGACCGCCGTGAAAGGCGACGAGTTGATTGTCATCGAAATGAAGCAGTCGTTAAACCTGCGGCTTCTCGTCCAGGCCGCCGAGCGTCAGCGCATGGCGGATTCCGTGTATCTGGCCATTCCCCGCCCGAACGGACGCCTCTGGGCGCGTCAGTGGCGCGGCGTGCGCCGGCTGCTGCGCCGTCTCGAACTCGGCCTCATGTTCGTCGCCCCCAAATCCCGCGTCCGGCGAGTCGAGATCCTTTTGCATCCGGCTCCGTATTCGCATCGCAAGCACAAAGGCGCGCGACTCGCCGTGCTGAAAGAAATTGCCGGGCGCTCGGGTGATTACAACACCGGCGGGGCCAACAGACGCAAGCTCGTCACCGCGTATCGCGAGTCCGCCATTGGCATAGCGCGCGCGCTCCGACAATTCGGCCCCACATCGACCCGCGAACTGCGAAAGCTCGGGACAGGCCCCAAGACCAGGTCCATCCTGTACGACAATGTGTACGGGTGGTTCCAACGCGTCGATCGAGGGGTCTACGCGTTGACGCCCCGCGGCCACAAGGAATTGGATATGTATCCCGATGTGTCGGGGCTATCGCCCACGGATCGGCCCACACCGTAGTTCATTCAGCAGTGCATAGGGAACCGACCGTTGCCTATCGACCTTGAAACAACCAACGCGATGATCGCCGCGTGTTTTCCGACATGCTGCCGATCGGGTTTTCACACGTGGAAGCCGGCCATTCAGTTCGCCGGTGCGCGGCGCACGAGCGGATTCAAAATCCCTGCGGCGTCTTCCGCGGCGGCGTTTACGCCCGCGCGAAGTTGCCAAATCCTATCGTCCCCTGTATGGTGAAAGCGGCGGCGGAAGAATTCTCCGCCGTTGTGACGAAACGGGCGGACCCCCGCCGCCCCCGGGATTGGATGTATGCCTCCCAAAAACGCGGCCTTGAAAGGGGCCATCATTGACACGTACCGCGAACAACTGCGGCTGCGCTATCTCATCGACAACGTGAGGCGTTTCGATGAGTTCAAACCGATCTCGGACAAAAAGATCGACGCCCTCCGCGACTACTTCCTCGAGTGCATTTATCCCCCCTCCGACCACCGCGCGCGACTCGACGATGCGTTCGACCGCATGGGCGACATCATCCGCTCGCCGCGCCGCCTGTTGCCGCTGATGTCCATGGCGTTTCGGACGGTCTGGAAACTCGGGGCGCGGTTCCCGTCCGCCGTCTCGGCGGGGGCGCACACGCTCGAAGCCTACCTCGAGACGCGCAAGCTTGAGGCCAAATTGCTCGAATACGCGCAGAAAAAGAAGATTACACCCGAGCAGGTCGCCGAGCGCGACTGGATGATCCGCATGGTCGCGTATGTGCCCGAGAAGGAAATCGTAAAGTTCCGCACCGAAGTGCTGAAGTTATTCGAGCACCTGTCCGACGTCGACTTGTTGGCCGCGACGGTCGACATCATGGCGAACTCGAAGACGCTGATGGAATCGCGTCCCGATCTGTACGACGAACAGGAGATGGAGGGGTTCGGCCTGGGCTACGAGGTGCTGCGCCGCGGCCTGCAGCTCTTTCAAACCATGAAAGAGTCCGAGTTCCCCGCGATCATTCAGGGCATTGAGGCTGTCGAGATCGATTGGTATGATCGCCTCAAAACGGAAGCGGCCGCGATCGCCGGCGCGTAGGCGCGCCCCTGCAATCGACGCCGGGGCCTCCATGCCTCACGAAGGAGAAATCTCATGATCACTCGTTGCCTGACCGGGGCGGTACTCTTGCTTGCGGGGCTGGGGCCCGCGGCCGCGCAATCGGCTTTGAACGGGCGCAGCATTGTGCTGGACGCAGGCGATACAACACGCGTGAACGCCCCGATTTCCCTGACGTTCGAGGGTGCCGCCGAAGAGGACGAGGTCATCCTCGTCACGCACACAAGTACGGGTAAGGTGTACCGAGGAACGCTGCGGAACGGGGAACTCGTTTTTGTGCCGGAAGGCGCGCTGCCGCATACCCAACACCGGTTTGTCGTCGAGACCAAGAAGGATAGCGTGCCGCCCCAGGTGCGATTGGAGAAACAGGAGAACGCGAACGCGATCGACGTGTTCATCGATGACGCGCATTTCACCACGTACCACTACAAGCCGGATGAAAAGAAGCCCTACCTATGGCCGGTCTACAGCGAAGGCCATGTGACCGTCACCCGCGATTATCCGATGGGGGAAAAAGAACTCTCGGCGGACCATCCGCACCACCGGTCGATGTGGACGTCGTACGGCGATGTGAACGGCGCAGACTGCTGGATGGAGGGAGACAAAGCGGGCTGGCAGATTTCGGATGAGGTGAGCTATGGATCGGGCGACGCCTACGGCTGGATTCATGCCAGGAACACCTGGACGGACGCCAAGAAGCAACCGGTGTTGTCCGAAGAGCGCGAGTACCGCTTCTACCACAGCACGCCCGGCGCGCGTCTCTTCGACGTGAGCGTGACGTTCACTGCGACACACGGCGACGTGCTCTTCGGCGACACGAAGGAAGGCGGCATCATGTCGCTGCGCATCCGCGACGTGATCGCGGAGAGCGCGAAGAACGGCGGAACCATGACCTTAACGGACGGCCGATCAGGCATGGCTCAATGTTGGGGCCAACCCTCACCGTGGTGCGATTACTCGGGCCCCATTGAGGGACAGGGCTGGCACGGGGTGACGATCTTCGACCATCCGAGCAACCTACGTCATCCCACGCGCTGGCACGTGCGCGATTACGGGTTGATGGGCGCCAACTGTTTCGGCCTGAGCTATTTCACGAACAAGCGGGAAAATGGCGACTATACGCTGAAGAACGGCGAATCGCTTACGTTCCGATACCGCGTGTACGTACACCGCGGGAACGTCGAGCAAGCCAAGGTCGCGGACCGCTACACGGACTATGCCGCCCCTCCGAAGGTCGCTTGGTTCGATTTGACGGGAACGACGGCGGCGAACTGATCCCCGTTTCGATCGGTTCGCACAAAAAACTCGGCGCCCCCAAAGCGACTTGGGGGCGCACTCATTTTCAAAAGAGGTCGAAAACTCCGTATCAGTTTTTCGACACGCCGGCGACGGATTTCTCCTCATCCAAACCGTGGGTCAGGAGTTTGGTCCGAATCTGGGAAAGCCTGCCGGGCTTCACCACGTCCTTCGCCAAGCCGACCCCTTGCATGACCTTGATTGTCCAATACGTCATGTCGAACTCCCACCAGCGGTGGCCGTGCGCGGCGGACCGCTGGTCCGCGTGGTGGTTGTTGTGCCAACCTTCGCCGAAAGTCAGCAAAGCAACCCACCAGGTGTTCCGGCTGTTGTCCGAGGTCTTGTAGTTGGTATACCCCCACAAGTGCGTCGCCGAGTTGACCAGCCACGTGAAATGCCAGACGAGCACCGTCCGCACCGCACACCCCCACACGACCAATGACAAACCGAGTTTCCACCCGCCGATGAGGTGGCCCACCCCGTACAAGGTCGCCGCAAGCAGCACGTAGATGGTGAAGAAATGCTTCTCGTAAAACCGGATCACGCGGTCCCGATCCAAGTCCTTGGCGAACCGCTTGATCTTGTCGTAGCAGTCAAGTTGCGGGTCCCAAAAAAAGTTCCACAGCACATGGGCCCACAGAAAATTGTAACTGGGCGTATGCGGATCCGCCTCCTCGTCCGACTCCTTATGATGCAGCCGGTGCGTCGCCACCCACGTAATGGGTCCGCCTTGAAGAGCAAGGCAACCGAACGCGGTCAGCACGTACTCGACAGGCTTGTAGGTTCGATAGCTTCGGTGGGTCAACAGGCGGTGATAGCACAACGTGATACCCAGTCCCCCCGTGACCCAAACCAACACCAGGCAGGTGATAAACCCCGTCCAACTGAATGTAAACGGGGCCATGAGGGCCGCCGCGTGAATAAGTGAGATGACCACCAGCGTGCTGATCTTGAGCCGCCTCGGCGTGACCCAGGAGGGAAAACCACTCATCGTTCAATCGATTCCTTTCATACTTTTTTTCAGATTCCAAACACTCGTGACATGAGTCTACACGATTCCGGCGGGAAATGCGCGAAAAATCGTGCACTCCGTCCGAAGCGGTTCGTAACCGCGCACCTGCGGCCCGACGAGGTCCGGGTGCGACGGCCGGTTTCCCCGCTATATCTCCCCGCTCTCGATGGCGGCAACCGCCCTCTGCCCAAGCAGTTGGACCATCACAATCATCATGGCGAACCGCTCGTCTTTGGTCAGCCCCTGCTTATAGCGATAGTAGATTTGCTGAACAATGACGGCCAACTTAAACAAGGCCAGAATGTAATAATAAAGAATGTTTGAGATGTCGCGGCCTGTGCGGCGCGCATAGGCGTCCGCCAATTCCAGCCTCGTCATGGCGCCGGGTTCCGTAGTCATGAAGCATTGGACTACGTTTAGCGCCTCATCCTTGGGCTCTATCCAATATCCCAACGCCGTACCCAAGTCCGCAATGGGATCTCCGATGGTCGCCATTTCCCAGTCCAGCACGCCGACGATTCGCGTGATATCCGTGGAATCCAGTACCACGTTATCGAACTTGTAGTCGTTATGCACCAAGACTGCGCCGGTGTCCGCGGGAATTCTCCCCTTCAGCCACGCGATGACGGCGTCGATCTCGGCAATCTCATCCGTCTTGGAGCCTTGGTAGCGGTCGGCCCACCCGTGAACCTGACGTTCGACGTAATTGCTGCCCTTGTACAGCAGATCGAGTCCAATCGACTTGTAGTCAACGGCATGGAGGTCGGCCAAGTTGTTGAACAATGACCGGCAACACGCCTGGACGACGTCCGGCGGCGCATCGAACCCGGGGGGGCGGTTCGCCCGAAGTATCACCCCCTGAATCCGCTCCATGACGTAGAACTTCGCCCCGATGACGGATTCGTCCTCACAGTACAGCAGCGGCTTGGGCGCGCAGGGGTATGCAGGATGCAGTTTGGAAAGCACCGTGAACTCGCGTCCCATGTCATGCGCGCTTTTCACCTTGCTGCCAAACGGGGGCCGCCGCAACACAAGCTCCCGGTGTCCGATCCGCAACAGGTACGTCAAGTTCGAGTGGCCGCTGGGAAACTGCTCGACGACGAGCGGGCCCTCCACTCCGTCCAACTTCACTGTCAAATACCTCTCGAGCGAGGCTGTATCGAGTTCTTCACCCGCCCGAATCGGGGCGGACACGTCGACGGGACCTTTCATTGCCGGGCCCCCGACCCGACGGCGATGCCATACCGCTTTAGGATGCGTTTCGCCACGGACTGCTTGTGCACCTCGTCGGGGCCGTCGTAAATGCGCGCCGCGCGCTCGTGTCGGAAGAAGTACGAGAGTGGCGTGTCATCGGAAACGCCCAGCCCGCCCAGTGTCTGAATCGCGCGGTCCACCACGCGCTGCAACACCCCCGCCACGTAAAATTTGATGCACGACACTTCGTCGCGGGCTTCTTTCTGGCCGTGTTCCTCAATGCACCATGCCGCGTGCAACACGAGCCACTTCGCCGCGTCAATTTCCGCGCGACTCTCGGCAATCCACTGTTGGACCATCTGCCGCGTGCCCAGCGGCGTTCCCGGGGCGACTTCGCGCCGCGCGGCGTACTCGCACATGATTTCGAAGCTGCGCTCGCAAATCCCCAGCCAGCGCATGCAATGGTGAATGCGCCCGGGTCCCAGCCGTTCCTGAGCGATGGCGAAACCCATTCCCTCCTGACCGAGGATGTTCGACTGCGGCACGCGGCAGTTCTCAAACCGCACCTCGGCGTGGCTGGCCCAATCGTCGCCGACGTCCCCCATGACGGGGATGTTGCGGACGAAGGTGTAGCCGGGGTTGTCCAGCGGGACCAGGATCATGCTCGCGCGAAAATGCGGATGCTGGTCCGGGTCGGTCACGGCCATCACGATCGTGAATGCCGCCCCGTCCGCCGACGAGGTGTACCACTTGTGACCGTTGATCACGTAGTCGTCGCCGTCTTTAACGGCCGTCGTGCTCATCCACACCGGGTTGGAGCCCGCGTGCTCGGGTTCGGTCATCGCGAAACAACTCCGAATCTCGCCGCGCATGAGGGGTTCCAGATAGGTCTTTTTTTGTTCGTCCGTCCCGAACAGCATCAAGATTTCCATGTTGCCCGCGTCCGGGGCCTGACAGTTGAAACAGTAGTGGCCCAAGGTGCACCGGCCGAGTTCTACACTAAGCAGCCCATGCTCGACCAGCGTCAGCCCCATGCCGCCGTACTCCTTCGGCGCCTGGGGCGTCCACCAGCCTCGCTTCTTCACCTCGGCGCGGATTCGGTTCAATTCGGGCAGCAGGCCGCGAAAACCGTTGCTGCGATCTTTGCGCTCTAGTGGGATAATCTGCCGGTTCACGAACTCGCGTACCTGTCCGAGCAGGTCCTGCATTTCAGTTGATATTGAAAAGTCCATGATGCCCCCTATTGAATTTTGCGTTTTGAGTTCTCGCTATTGATATCAAAGTTCGAAATCAGCGTTAGACGAACCGCCTGCCCATGCGACTTGGACTATTGATGAACGACGACGTTGCCTGCGCTTCAACGACGTGCTTGCATATGCAGTCTCGAAATCGGCCGCCAAACGCTTGAACCAACGCATTTCGCTCATCCCCGCGGCTACGGAGTTCCTTAATTCGCTCCGGAGACGTCCGCGGGCCGCGGCAGACCCTGCTTACCTGCTTCCAACTCGACGATTGATTGTCAACGGCCGACTACCGGTACGTCCATAAACTCGGATCGGGCAGATGGGCCACGCTATTGAAGGTGCTCAAGGTAAACCGGCCCTCGGTAAACATGAATTCCGTCAAGGACGCGTTCCGCACCTGCCAAACCAATTCGAGCGTCGTCTGGAACGAGGTCTGCAACGCCATGTGGATGGCCACCGCCGTCGGCCCCCCGGACGTAAAAGCGGCCACACGCTGACCGTTGGACCGGCCCGCCGTCATTGAGCCGATGCCCTTCACCACCCGCTCGGTGAAGCCGCGAAACGTCTCGATCTCCGGGTCGTAATAGGTTTCTTCGGCCCACTTCCGCATCAACTTTTCGAAGGCTTTCTGAAACAGTTTCTCCTTCTCGCGTTTGTCGTCCGTCGCCATAAACTGCTGCATGGACTGCAGGGCCTGCTCATCCTCGGAACAAAGCTGGGGCATGAAACGTTTGGCGAGCCGCTCGACCGGCATTTCGGCCAGTGCCCCGATTTCCTCGATCACGGGAAACTCGACGCCTGCGGCGGCGTACGCTTCACAAACGATCTCGGCGGAACGCCGCTGGCGCGCCAATGGCCCGGTGAATACCCGATCGAACGTCATGCCCTGCCGCACCCAGTATTCGCCCAAGTGCCGCGCCTGCTCCTCGCCCACCGCAGACAGTTTGTCGTAGTCCTCCTCGTGAAACGACGCCTGCCCGTGCCTGACAAACACTAAAACGCCCATCGCAGCCATTCTCCAATCGATGCGGCGCCTAGCATACCAAATGCGGCTGCCCCCCGCATACCGAACCGTGAAACGCGGTCCTGCGCGGAGACGTCAACCTGACCACGCGGTCCGGGGCAACATCCACGAATCAGGAATTTCTCAGTCGTCGCCCGCCGCTTTCCTTGCGGTAAGATAGAGAGATGAGACGCTTTCTCCTAATCGGCCTTGACGGCTTCGAACCTTCCCTCTGTGAACGTTGGATGGACGAAGGACGCCTGCCCCACCTGTCGAGATTACGCACAACCGGAAGCTACCTGCGCTGCGCGAGCGTCCAACCGCCGGTCACCTATCCCGCGTGGTGCACGTGCGCGACCGGAGTCAACCCCGGCCGTCACGGCATTTTCGATTTCACCGAAATGGTGCGCGGCGAGTACGCGATTCGCTTCGTCAACAGCACGCATCGCCGCGCGCCGGCGTTATGGAACATCCTGTCCGATGCGGGTCGCCGGGTGTGCGTACTGGGCGTTCCCGGGACCTATCCGCCCGAACCCGTCAACGGTGTCATGGTCGCCGGATTTGACTCGCCGGTGGCGACCCGGATCGACCGCTCGTTCGTGCATCCCCCTGATCGGTTTGACCGCGTGCGCGCGTGGCGCTTCGCCGACTTTCAGGAGGGCAGCATCGGCCCCGGCTGGCACGACATGGCGCTGACCCGCCTGCTCGCCAAGATCGACGACAAACGCGAGGTCGCCCTCGATCTCCTGCGCGATGAACCCTGGGATTTCTTCATGGTCGTTTTCGGCGAATCCGACACGGTCTCCCATCACTTCTGGCTCTTTCACGATCGCAACTCGCCCCGCCATCGGACCGGCCACGAAACCGCGATTCAACGGGTGTACGAGAAACTCGACGGCGCGGCGGGCAAATTGATCGAAGCCGCCGGTGACGCGACCGTCGCCATCTGTTCGGATCACGGCTTCGGCGGTGCGGGAACCGGCGTGGTCCATCTCAACAATTGGCTGGCGGAGAACGGCCTGCTTCGATTTACACGGGGCGGCGACAGCGTGTTGAAACGGGCCGCCCTCACGCTCACGCCCCACTCGCTACGCGGGGCCGTCTTCCGCGCGTTCGGCGGACTCGCCGCCAAAGCCGAGAGTCGCTCGCGCTTCGCCGGCATCGACTGGTCCCAGACCCGCGCATGGTCGGAGGAACTGAACTACTTTCCGTCCGTCCGCGTGAATCTGAAAGGCCGCGAGCCGCTGGGACAGGTCGGACCCGCGGACTACGATTCATTCTGCCGCGACCTGTGCGCGTGTTTGGATTCATGGGCCCCCGTGCGCAAGGCGTGGCGCCGCGAAGAACTGTATGAGGGTCCCTACGTGGACCACGCGCCGGATATCATTGTCGAACTCGCGCTCGAGAATGGGTATTCGCATTCATGTCTGCGCGCCCGCGGGGGACCTTCCTTCCGCCGCCTTCGACCCGACGAATACCTCGGCGGCAAGGAACGCGGGATGACCGGCAACCATCGGCCCACCGGTGTCCTGTACCTGTCCCGACCCACCAACTGCGGCGCGGCCCGTCTGGAAGATATCGCCCCCACCGTGCTTGCCGATCTCGGTGTATCCGGTCCGCCGATGGATGGTACCAGCCTCTTGGAACCGTATGGGGTCGAACCTGCGGCCGATGGAAGGGTACTGGCACCGGCCCGAGGCTACTCGCCCGCCCAGGAACTTGAAATTGAGCAACGCCTGCGAGACTTGGGATACTTTGACTGAGCCGGTCCACGACTTGGCTCCCAACCGGTACGAGGTTTCATGAAGTATAAGTTGCGTTTCGCGGCTGCTGCCGTACTCGCGGTCGTCGCGGCCGCGGTCCTTTACAAACAGCTTAAGAACAATCTGGTGGATTGGTACGCGGACAATTATTACGTCCGCACCACGCTTCACCCCGCCACGGAGGTCCCCGATCAGGTCTGCCTTACCTGGAGCGACGACCCGAGGACGACGCAAACGGTCCAATGGCGCACCGCAACTTCGATTACGGATGGCTGGGTACAGTTCCGGAAGGCGGGAACGACGGGACTAGCCGTCTTCGAGGCCGAGGCCGGTCGAATCGTGATTGAAGACCCGCTTCTTCAGACAGATCCCGTGAATCACCGGTTCACCGCGACCTTGCGCGACCTCGACCCGGACACCGAGTACTCGTATCGAGTGGGAAGCAAAGTCCGCGATACGTGGAGCGATTGGCACCCATTCAAAACGGCCCCGGCCGAGGCGACCGATTTTTCGTTTATGTACCTGGGAGATGCGCAACTCGGGCTTATCGCCTGGGGCCGCCTCTTGCAGAATGCCCACCAGCAGTACTCCGACTCGGCTTTCTATGTCATTGCGGGCGATCTCGTGAACAGCGGAGGTTGGCGGAACGAGTGGGACCAGTTCTTCAATAGCGGAAAGGGCGTATTCGACCGGCGGCCTCTAATCCCTTGCATCGGCAATCACGACCTCGACAAACAGGACACGCCCGAGTTGTACCTGAATTTGTTCGCCCTTCCGGAGAACGGCCCCGAGAATCTTACTCCGGAACGCGCGTACAGCTTCGAGTATGGCAATGTGTTGTTCGTCGTGTTGGACTCGAATGAAAGCATCGAAGAACAGGGCCCCTGGCTGGAGCAACAACTCGCGCAGTCCAACGCAATCTGGAAAATCGCGGTCTATCATCACCCCGCTTATTCCTCCGCCCCGCACCGGGACAACCGCGAGGTCCGCGAGTGCTGGTGTCCGCTCTTTGATAAGTACCACGTCGATATGGCACTGCAGGGACACGACCATGCCTATCTTCGAACGTATCCCATGAAGGACGGCAAACCCGTTGCTTCCCCCGGCGACGGCACGATATACGCGGTCACCGTGTCCGGGACGAAATACTACGAGCAGGAGCAGCACGACTACGCGGAAGTGGCCTTCCCGAACGTGTCGACGTATCAAGTGATTGATATTTACACCCGGCCGAACCAACTCACGTATCGCGCGTATGACACGCTGGGCAACGTGCGCGACGAGGTCGTCATCGAAAAATGAACCTGCGGATCGCCATTGTGGGCGCTTGCCCCTATCCCGTTCCCCAGGGGTCGCAAGTGTTCCTACGCGACACGGCGCTCGCGTTGCACGACCGCGGGCATGACGTGCACCTGGTGGTGTACGGGTACGGCGAAGGCGTCGATGAGAGCGGCCTGCGTATCCACCGGTCTGCGCACGTGGTGCGGGAACGGCGCATCCAGAGCGGTCCCTCCCTGGGCAAACCGTTGCTCGACCTCGCCCTCGTGGCCAAACTCCGGCGCGTCGTGCGCGAGGAGCGAATTCAGATCGTGCAGGCGCACAATTACGAAGGGCTGCTCGTTGCGCTCGCCGCGGGCGTCCGCCCCATTGTATATCAGGCCCACAACGCCATGGCGGACGAACTGCCTCACTATGCGGGCTTTCGTGTCGCCGGCACCCGCCTCGGAAGCCTGCTCGATCGTGGGCTGCCAAAGCGCGCCGCGCATGCCGTCGTGCCCCACGCGGCGCTGGCCCAGTACCTCGTCGCCTGCGGATGCAAACCGGCGAAAGTCTCCGTGATTGCCCCCCCCGCCTCGGTGCGCTGGTTCGACCCATTGCCGGCGGAAGGACGATGCCCGCCCATCCTCTACACGGGAAATCTCGACGCCTACCAGAACGTGGAATTCCTGCGTCACGTCATCGCGCGCGTCCGCACCGAGATTCACGAAGCCCGGCTGCTGCTTGCCACACGCGACCGGATTCCCATCGAGTATGCGGACTTTCTGCACACCCCCGACTTCGCGGCGCTGCGGGCCGTCCTCAATCAGGACGCCGTGGCGGTGTGTCCGCGCGTCTCATGGTCCGGCTACCCGATCAAGTTGCTCAATGCCATGGCGGCCGGCAAAGCAATCGTGGCGTGCCGGAGCGCGGCCCATCCGCTAGACCACGAGCGTACGGGTTTAATTGTAAATGACAATGACGAGTCGGCCTTTGCGAGTGCGGTCGTCCGCTTGATGCGGGATCCCGCCCTGCGCGATCGATTGGGCAAGGCGGCGCGAATGCAGGTCGTACACCAACACTCCCCCGCCGTGTTTGCCGAAAAGTTGGAACACGTATTTGACCGGGCGATTCTCCGGGCATACCCCGGCACAGGCAGGACGGACAAATTCGTGGGGATGGCTCGCCGGGCAGGCACGCGCCCTGGGCCGCCACCGCCCGCCCCGGAACCGTAACCGCGAAGCCCATCCGAAATGGAGGGAGCGGCGGGCCTTGGGAACCCGCCGCTCAGTGCGGGGAGTGCCTGGAAACCGTGTTCCGTGTTTCTTGGCGCAAGAGGGTCACGGGCTAGCGTTTTGTCCTGAAACCATTGGGCTGCGGTCGCTGGCCTCAGACGCTAGGAGTCGTGTGGATCCTTAATGGTCTGGGCTGCGGAACGGACTTCACGGTGCGATGAAGTCTCTGACCAGATCCACACCTAGTGGCTCCAAGCACTGGGGGTACTTTACCACAACATATAGGGGTTGTCAATAGGTATTATTCAAGCGATCAGAATTTTTTTGGGGGCCCCGGATTGGGCATAAAATGTGGTGGTCGGAAGGATTATGCCCTAGGTATTGGAACATGTCCCGTCGGGCCGAACCTAGTGCCTTTCTATAGCCATATTATCGGGAATCTACATATAGTGGTCAGCAGGTCGCTTGAGATTTCCAAATATAGCGGTATGCTTACCTTTCTCGCCGGTTCCGCACGTCCCCCTCACACATCCCGCCATCGCGTGGCTTGCCGGGTCTCGCGCTCTAGTGTTAGCATTGCAGCAAGGCCAATACACGATGTAGGAGAAGTACGCATGCCGCTCTTCGGATTTCTGTGCGAGGATTGTAATACAGAACACGAGTTGCTCGTGCGTGGGGACGCCCAACCCGCGTGCCCGGACTGCGGATCGCGGCGTCTGAGAAAACACCTGAGCGCGTTCGCGCCCATGACCAGCGCGTCCGGCAAGGACGCACCCGTACCCTGCGGGTCGCCCGCATGCTGCCGGATGGACGGTCGACCCTGTGGGATGAACTAGGAAAATCGACGTGAAGCCCGAGCGAGAGAATCCGCCCGAGTTCAAACCGGTGAACTCGCTGGGGACCCATATCGCGAAGGCATGGCGGGACATCCAGAAATCGCGTCCGAAAAGTTTCTATCTGCTCCTGGCCATTATCGTGGTGCTCCTCCTGGGCCTGCAAATGGCCACGCTGCGCGACAGCCCCAGGCAATTCGCGTTCGTGCTGTCCCTCATGTTCATTTTCTTCGGCGCCGTGATGGTGTTTGCCGTGCTGGAATTCGGCGAAATCGTTCGAAAACACATCAGAGAACGCCGCGAACTCTTCCGTACCACCCTCGGCGAACCCGAATTCATCGCCGAACTGGGAAAGAAGGTCTCGGAAAAGCGGGACGACTAGTCCGGATTTTTCACACCCACGCGCGTTGG